>CAYZSS010000009.1:0-29151 GCA_964480435.1 uncultured archaeon
AATGGAACTCCTTCAACATCAAAAGCTTATTTTGTTCTTAATAATGGAGAAGCTAATAGGGGGCAGTTCTTAAAGATAAAAACAAAAAAAGGCTATTTTTTGTGTTTTGTTAATGATATTTTTAGAAGCAATCCTTATTTTGAGAACGCAATGCAGGTAAATGAGAATACTTCTGATGCATTTCCTGTGGAAGACTGGCATAATACTATTGTTGAGTTAAAAGTTCTTGGTTTTTTAAAAAATGAAAAAATTTGTAGAGTTTCATTTCCACCCTATCCTGGGGAGAATGTAACCTTACCCACAAAAAATGAACTGGAATTATTCCTTGGTTTAGTGGAAAATGGGTTAGAATTAGGGGGTATAGAGAACACGGATGCTATAGTAAAAGTGGATACTTCAAAATTATTGCAAAAACATTTGGCAATTTTGGCAATGTCGGGTGCAGGGAAATCTTACTTGGTTTCTGTGCTTCTGGAAGAAATTCTTGATAATTCAAAACTAGGAATTGTTTTATTTGATGTGCACGGGGAATATAGGCATTTTGCAAAACCAGCATCTAAAGAATACACAGACTATTCATCTAAAACAAAAGTAATTGATTGTTCTAAGTTTAGGCTTTCTATTGACTCAGTAAATATTATTAGTAAATTAATTCCTGATTTAAGTGATGTACAAAAAAGGGCATTGCTAAAAATAATTTCTGATTTGAAAAGTGAAGTTAAAGATAATGGGCTTTTTACTATTGAAAATATCATTGAAAGAGTTGATGAAGAAGACTCTTTGAAAAGAGCAACAGCAGCAAGAGATTCTCTAATTGCAAAATTGAGACATATAGACTCTATGGGACTTTTTGGAAAGACCAATACATTAGATAATGATTTAGTTGTTCCTGGTAAATTGACTATTCTTGACCTATCTAATGTTTTGGATATGCAAAGAAAACAGATAATTGTATCATATATTTCAGAATTTTTGTTTAATTCTAGACTTAAAGGAACAGTTTCACCTTTTCTTATTGTTTTGGAAGAGGCGCACCAATTTATTCCTGAAAAAGCCGCATCGGATTATGCAATCGCTCGGAGTATATTTGAAACAATTGCAAGAGAGGGGCGAAAGTTTGGGTCAGCTTTGTGTTTAGTTTCACAGAGACCAATAAATTTGTCAACTACTGTTCTAAGTCAATGTAACACACACATATTTCTTAGAATTATAAATCCAAATGATTTAAAGCATATATCTGAATCTTCTGAAGGTTTAGATTATAAAAATATGGAGTTTATCACCGGCTTAAAAGTTGGAGAAGCATTAATGGTTGGTTCAGCAGTAAAATATCCATTATTTTTTAAAGTAAGAGAAAAGAAAAGCCAACCACAGGAATATGATCTAACTTTGGAAGATATGGCAACTTCTTTTGTTAAAAATAAAGATAAAAAAGATAAAGATTTAGATTTATATCTAGGATTATAATGTGATTTTATTATGGCTAAGAGAATTAATTCTAAGAAAAAAGGGAATAGATTTGAGTTAGAAGTGTCAAAAGTTCTTACTGAAATAACCAAAGCCAAATGGTTTAGGGTGGGAGTTAGTTCTGGTGCTCGATATACAAAGCAGGGTATTGAATCATTTCAAGGGGATATATTAACTGAGGATAAAGAGTATTTGAATATTATAATTGAATGTAAAGCAACAAAAGATAGAATTAGCTTAGAAGATTTAGTAAATAAAAAATCTAAATTTTGGGAATGGATTGCGCAGGTAGAAGGAGAATCAGGAAAGAAAGACTGGGTTTTAATTTTCAAAGCAAATAATGGGAAGATGTTTTTTGTAAGCAAGGGTGAAAATAAAATAACAAGTAAACTAAAATTATTAACAAAGATAGAAACCTATTTAATCTTTTGCTAGACAAAAGATAATAAAAAATAGAACGAGTGGTTTATTTGGGCTTTACAGTACAAAAAGTAAAACAAAAAGATCTTGAACAAATAAGTAAAATTATTTTGGAAAATTTTAAAGGCAAATATTATTCTCATTATCCGCAAGAAATACTAAACACTTATTTATATCCAAATACTCCTGAAAGACTAAAGGCAACAATAAAATTGCCTAAGACCCACATGTTTGTTTTAAAAGATGGAAATAAAGTGTGTGGTTGCATTCTGATTAGATTTGATAAAAATAAAGGTAAGTCAGGTGGATATAGAATAAGAAGATTACATCTTTCTCCAGAATATTGTGGGCAGGGTTTATCTGATTTATTATTAGAAAAAGTCTATTCTTTAGTAAGAAAAAAAGGTTATAATACAATATATTGTGAATCTACTCCAGAGGTGGCTGAACCCTTAAAGAAAAGAGGCTGGAAAGGAAAATATAAAGATAAAGTAGTTGAAGTTAAAGATGACTTAGGAAACACTCATGTGGTAGCAGTTCCTAGATTTTTAGCATATAAAAGAATATAGTTGTTTATTTAAAGAAATAATAAAGCAAATAATTTATAAAACCAATTCTCATAATTATTTTATATGAATCAATGTGAAGAGAAAATGAAACAATTTCTTAAAACTAATAATATTGCTGCTGAACCCTTGAGTTTTAATCAATCCTGCCATACTGTTGAAGAAGCTGCAACTGCTTTAGAAACAAGTGTAGATAACCTTGTAAAGAACATTTGTTTAATTGGCTCTGATGGAGAAACTATTATTGCAATTGTTAATGGTAAAGATAGAGCGAGTACCTCTCAAATAAGTAAATCTTTGAACATTCCTCGCCCCAGACTTGCTACCCCTGAAGAAATTTTGGAAAGAACCGGATACCCTTGTGGTGGTACTCCTTCTTTTGGATATAAAGCGAGGTTTCTTATTGATCCAAGAATAATGGACAAAGAATATATTTATACAAGTGGGGGCTCTGAAACATCTTTAATTAAAATATCAACAAAAGAATTACAGAAATTAAATAACGGGGAAATAATAAAAATAAGAAAATAGGCTAATTATTATTATTATTATTTTTTGAACATGTCACAAAGTTTATTTTGTATTTCTATAATTTTTTCTTTTTTTAATGATCCTACTTTGTAGTTTATTCTTGATTCATTTATACTAAATAAAACAGATAACTTTGCAAAACTAATATTTTTTAAATCTCCACTTTTAAAATCATTTTGATTAAGTGAAACTGAATTTGGATCTGGGGTTATTTTGCTTGTTATTTGGCAAAGAATAATGTTTTTGTATGTATTTGCTAAAACTAGTGCAGGTCTTTTTTTTGAATCAGATGAATCTAGAAACGGGAAATTAAAAACAACAATATCCCCTTTTATAACTCTTTCCATGCTTTTTCATCCTCTTTTGATAGCCAGTTTTCTGCTAGTACTTCTTCACTTGCTAACATACATTCTAAAGAATTAGTTATTTTTGTTTTATTTAAGGGTCTTAATTCTAATTTGTAAATGCCCCATGTGTGTTTATCTGAATTAGTTATTTTTTCTTGCATAATAAACCCTTGTTTTTCACAAAATCTTTCTGAAGCAGTATTTAATGCTGGTTTATGAAGAATGCCTACATATAGGGAATTTATGTTTTCTGTTTTCATGTCTTTAAAAAGGTTTTTCATAAATAATTTGCCAATTCCTAATTGGGCTTTGTTTGGTATTATTGCAATTTGGTCACCAAAAACATATGGCTCTTTTTTACTTGCAATTGTTTTTACAAGTTGATCTTCGTGATTTAATTTTCCATTTTTTAATAACTTTTGTAAATTTTTATTATCATAACACATTAGAAAACCAATTATTTGGTTGTTTTCTTCAGCAACATAAAAAAAGTCAGATAATTTTATTCTTAGCCTATATTCTTGTGGTGTTAAAACATAAACTAAAAATCCTGTTTTTTGTGGATTATTATAATTAATTTTTATTTGGTTTGCGATTTCGCAAATTTGGTTTAAATCTTTAGGTTTGGCTTGTCTTATTATTATGTTGATCACTCAAAATATTTTAATTTTACTCTTTTTCTTTATTGATTAGTTTCATTTGCATTTTGTATAACTCTTCAGTCATTAAAACATCACCTAAAGAAGAATGTGCGTTTGTTGGCTGTTTATTACAAAGTTTTGTGTAACAACTCCCTAAACTTATACTTTCTATTTCTAATACTCCTGCATCTTTTAGGAATAAAGCATTATACATTGTATCTTTTCTGTGAAAATGTATTTCGTCACTAAAACGGATATTTGCTTTTCTCTTAAATAAACAATCTAGAAATCTAACATCAAATTCGACATTATGCCCTAAAACGTATGGTCTTTTTTTGAAATTTTCTCTAATAAAAGAAAGAATTTGTTTTATTGCAATTGTCTCATCAACACCATACTGTGCCAAATAATCCATTGAAATGCCTGTAAGTCTCATTGCTTGTGGTTCGTAAATTAATTCTCTCTGAGGAGTTATAAAAATTGTTCTGTGCTCATCTTTTCCAAAAACTTTTAGGGTAATGGAGCAGATAGCATTTGATTCTGGTTTTAATCCACCTGTTTCTATATCTAAAACTAAAGTATTCACAAAAGCCACCTTTGTTTTGTGAATCTGTTTGATATTTTGTGTAACATAAATTCAAATTTATTCATATCATATCACTTCTTTAATTGTGCTGTTTTAAATGGGCGTTTTCCAACTAAGGTTTTATCTTTTGAATTGGATGTTAACCAAATACCCATTCCGTATTGTATAAATCCACCAAAGATTACTAATCTCTCTGGACTTTCCAAAACACATTTTTTTGTTGGAATCCACAAATTGATTTCTGTGTTATATTTTTTGTTTTTATGTTTTCCTAAAAGTTTTTCAAAAAATTTAGGATACTCTTTTATTGTTGCAATTGTTCCATATTTTGGAATCTCTTGTTTTTCTAAAGGGATAGTGATTTCTGCTTCTATTATCCCATTTTTTCTGACTAATTTGCCATTTTTTATTTTTGGGTAATGTAATATATATCCCTTGCTTTTTGTAGGGAAAACAATAATTGTAGATGTTCTGTGCCAGTAGTTATCTAAATCTAATAATGTTTTTTTGTCTATAGTGGTTTTCATTATAGAAAAAAATAATCCTGCGGATGGAACAAAACTGTTTTGTTTTTGGCAATATTCTAAAGTTTCTTCTAATGATAGAGATAAAGCTGATCCCCACGAGGAATCTGAATTTTTTCCTCTTTCCATTTCTTCACTTAAGTTAAGACAGGAGTAATTTTTTTTTATATTTGGATAAAATTCAGATATTTTTTTTAATTCCATGAAGTCACTTCATTTCTTTGAAAATAATCTCTTGTACTTCTTCTGGGTTTTTTAATGCAATAAGGTACCCTTCTGCGCCTTTAACATTTTTTCTGGACATCTGGCCTGCTAAGGTTTGAATGTATATTGAGCCAACTTTAAAAATACTTTCCAAAAAAGATCTTGATACTGCTAAATCAGAAATTTTACTGTATGGTATTGAAGTGATTGAATAACCAAGAACTCCTTTTTTTATTGCAATTCTTTTATTTGTAATCCAGTAATACTCTTTTGAATACATTAAGTATATTATTAAAAAAATAATTAATAAAATCAATACCGCTGTGGCAATGAAAAGAGCAACTAAATAATTATATGCTATTGTTGAATCTTTTGCAGAAATATTAAAAGCGATAAATAATGTAATTAATAAAAGCCCAAATATTGCGGGTACTAATTGTATGCCTATCATTGCTTTTTTTGGTTTTATTTCTTTTATTATTTTTTCATCTTTTTGTAAAATAAATTCCATAACATCACATCCAGTATTTTTTATAAAAAAGGATAAAACAATCTGCATAAAGATTCTTTTACTTTCATCCATAGTGGTCTTTTTTTGAATTCCTTTAAAATAATCTCTTTACTGTTTTTAAAGTCTTTGTTAAATAAATCTAACAATTCGTTTTCTTTTTTCTTGTTACCAAAAATAAAAGCGTTTAATTCAAAATCTTGGAAAAATCCTCTTGGTTCTATATTGCAACTTCCAATGGAAATAATATCTTTTGTTAATATTACTTTTCCATGTGCAAATCCATTGTAATAGTAAAGTTTAATTCCTGCTCTAAGGAGTCTGGTAAAATTAGTTCTTGCTGCTGACCAAACAAAAGGAGTATCCCCTGTTTTTGGAAGAATAACTCTCACATCAATTCCTTTCATTGCAGCTGTTGTTAGTGCTGTAATAATTGCTTTATCTGGAGTAAAATATGGCACCATGATATACAAATAATCCTTTGCAGCAGTAATAATATTGAAATATGCAAAATAAATATTTGGGGTATTATAATCTGGTCCTGATGCAACAATATTTACTAGTTCATCTCCGCCGTGACTTATCTTTGGAAAATAATCTTTTCCTGATATTAATTGTTTTGTAAGGAAAAACCACATTGAAAGAAAAGCAGTTTGCATTGTGTATATTGCGCTACCTTCAATTTTAATATGGACGTCGTGCCATTCTCCTAAGTTTGCATTTCCGTGGATATATTCATCACCAATGTTTAACCCGCCTGTGAACCCCACCTTGCCATCAATAATAATGATTTTTCTATGTGTTCTATAATTTATTTTGCTTTTTAATATTGAAATATGCCACGGAAATAGAGCTTTAATTTCAATCCCCGCATTTTTCAAATCTTTTTTGTCTTTTCCTGCTATTTGGGTTATTATTCCATCATAGATTACTTTTACTTCTACTCCTTCTTTTGCTTTTTCAATTAATATTTCTTTTATTTCTTTTCCTATTTCTGATTCAAATTTTAAAATGTGCATTTCTATGTGGATGTGGTGTTTAGCTTTTTTTAGTTCTTTAATTATCTCAGAAAATCCATTTTTTCCATCAATTAATATTTTTGTTTTGTTGTTTGTGGAATAAGGAAACCCTCCTTTTAATGCTGTATTTAGTACTCCTGCTATTCTATCATTTTTTTTATAATATGGGGATTTTAATACTTCTGCCAGTTTTTTTAGTAATGTTTCTCTTTTTCTTCTGTAATTTTTTTTGAACATTTTTAGCCTAAACTTTGCAATATTAAAACGTTTTCCTACATAGAAATAGATAATTAATCCAAGTAAAGGTAAGAAAATAATGATTAAAAGCCAAAGTATGGTTGATGCTGGGTCCCGGTTTTCTAAAAGAATAACAAGAATAATGATTGGAGTGTAAATAATAAAATATAATAAAACGAAGAGGCTATAAAAATCCATAATTATATAATCTTTATTAAAGTATATATTTATTATCGTATAATGTGATTAATATGGACCCAAAAGCAGTAAAATTTCTTTTTAATATTAACAAAAATGAAATATCTTTGTCTAATCTTGCCTTGACAACTGATCTGAAATATGATCAGGCAATGCGAATTATGTTCGAATTGGAAAAAGAAGAGTATATCACGGTTAGAAAAGAAACAAACAATAAATATCGGTTAGGGGAATTTGGTAAAGTCTATTGTAAAGAGCAATTTCCTGAAGAACTTATTTTTAATACAATAAAAAAAGAGATAACTTTAGTAGAATTTAATAAAATTCTTGGACCTAAAAGTGGGTTTGTGCTTGGTTATGGGCGTAAAAATGGGTATATTACCTTAGTGTTAGGTGGAGAACAGAGATTGAAAATATCAAAAAAGATTGATCCTGAAAAATTTAAGAAATATAGGTTGCTGCTTAGAAAATTGCGAGAGGGGGATAATTTACAAGCAGAAGAAATTGAACTTTTAAAAACTTATCCAAAACTTGTTGATTTGGGTACTAAAACAGAATACTACATAACAAAGAAAAAAGATGTAAAAGTAGGGGATATTTCTAAAGAAGACCCTAAAGAATTAGGTAAGGAGATTGCTGTTCTTAAAAAAGAAAATTTAAAGCAGGACGATGTAAAATTCAAAAAGTATGATGTAGTTGCTAATGTTGCTCCATATAATGGTGGGAAAAAACAAGGATATCTGAACTTTTTAGATTTAATGAAACAAAAAATGGTTGATCTTGGATTTCAGGAAATGGAAACTCCATTAATAACTCCCGAATTCTATAACTTTGATGTATTGTACCAACCCCAGAATCATCCTGCAAGAACCTGGACTGATACTTATAACTTAGATACAAAACATAGAGCAAAACTTGATGATGGGATAGTAAAAAAAGTAAAAGAAGCCCATGAAACGGGTGGAGTATCAAAATCAAAAGGTTGGGGTGGAACTTGGGATTTAGATATTGCAAAAAAATTAATGCCTGCTGCACACGGTACTGCGGGAAGTGCAAGAAAAATGACTGAGGGCGTTAAAGAGGGAAAATACTTCGCTCTTGCAAGGTGCTATAGGCCTGATGTTGTTGATGCTACTCATTTATGTGAATTTAACCAACTAGAGGGCTTTGTAATTGGAGATAATATCTCTTTTAGAAACTTATTGGGGCTATTAGATACTTTTGCAAAAGAAGTTGCAGGTGCAAAAGAAACAATGTTTTTGCCAGATTATTACCCTTTTACTGAACCTTCTGTACAACTATCTGCAAAACACCCTAAATTAGGATGGGTTGAGTTTGGTGGTGCAGGAATATTTAGACCAGAGATTACAGAAACCCTTGGAATAAAAGGTAGAGTAATCGCTTGGGGTTTAGGAATAGACAGGCTTGCAATGTTTAATTTGGGAATAAAAGATATAAGGGAATTGTTTTCAAATAATCTTGATTTAATTAGGAAACAAAAAACTATAACTAAAATTTGATATTTGGAGTAAATTATTTATACTAATTATTCTGTTTATTTTTATATGGGTACAAATATAAAAATTAGAAGGTTTAAAAAAACAGATATTATTAAATTACACAATCTTTCTAAAAAAATTCTTAATATTACTCTTAGTAATTGTTATACAAAGAAGCAAGTTGATGTATTCCTAAAAAGAAATAATCGTAAGAGTATTCTCCAAAAGTCAAAAGAGAGAATTTATTTTGTAGCAGAAGACAAAAAATCAGAAAAGATTATTGGGTCAATTGCAATCAAAGATAATGAAATTACTAGTTTTGGGGTGGATCCTACTTTTCAACGATTGGGTATTGGTAAGTTGTTATTTAATAAAATCAAAGAGTTAGCAATTAAAAATGGGTATAAGAAATTATTTGTATCTTCCAGTATCTTTGGTGTTGATATATATAAGAAATTAGGTTTTAGAGTTCTTAAAAAAAGACAACAATTAGCATATGGTGTTGAGTATATAGATACTTGGATGGAATACAAAATAAATAAAAATATAAAAGAATAAGGTATTATTTTATTGTGATTTTCCTTTAAGTCTTGTTACTCTAATACTAGCATCTAATTTAATATATTCTACTTCTGTTCCTGGTTGTAAATCAGCTGAATTAATATCAGTAGGAATATTTGTTTCTATTGTTTCATAACTTTGTAAGTCCATTATTTGTATTGAGTCTCCAAGATTTGCAACTACTTGTGCATTTCCAGTGAAAATCTTTGGTTTCATTACGTCATCACCAGTGCTAGAAAGTAGATTTAATTTTTTGTCTGTGAATAGTGCAATAGCAACAATTCTTGCCTTTGCTGCACCATGTTTTCCTGGTTTGGATTTCTCGATACTTGCAATTTTACAAGGTATATCTTCAATAATAATAATGTTTCCAATTTTTAAACTATTTACCTTTTCGTATTCAAATTCCATGATAATCACTAATAAGTTTAATCTTATATAATTTAAAAACAAAAGGTATATATAGGTTTATGGTGTGTTTTTTATATGGGAGTTTGGAATATTTTTAGGGTAATTATCCTTGTATTTTTTGGATTACTTTTCCTATTTGCAATTGGTGCATTTGGGGTTAGTTATTTTGTTTCTAATTGTATTCTTACTACTGGAACCGCTGAAGCAATTAGTGATAGCTCAGTAATTATGCTCCCTTCTTTAATAGGTACTGATCTGCCACCTGAATTAGCAGAATCATTTTCTAATACTGATGTGCAACAGGTAATGAAATCAATAATGAAAAATAAGGTTTATAGTATTATGGCTTATATTAAAGGAGAAACTGATACTGTTGAAGTGGGGCTTAGCACAGAAGAAACTAAGCAAATAATAAGTAAATTAGATTTTCCAGGGGTTGATAAAACTCAAATTACTGATGCGCAGTATGAGGAAATGGCAAATTCTTTAACTCAAGATTTTTCCTCGGGTGAGGATTTTACGTCTGTTTTTGCCCCTCTAAGAGCTGGCTACTCATATGCTAAATCAGCATTCTATCTTTCTTTTGCAATATTACTGATTCTTGTGGGACTTGTATTTTTAATAAATTTTGGGGTAATGAAATCTTTATTTTGGTTGTTTCTATACTTTTTAATTAATTCTTTTATTTGGTTGGCTGTTGTTATTGTAAGCTATTTTGCTGTATCTGCTTCACTGGTTAGTGCATTTGCTGACATGCCTACAGAAATAAATGCCTTAATTTCCAAAGTTATTTCAAATATGTTTTTCAAATTTGGATTGGTATATTTTATATTACTTCTAATTGGGGTTGTGTTATTAGTTTTATTTTTAATTCTTAGAAAAAGAGTGTGATAAAATATGGGATTATATGATGAAGATTATATGCCAGATCAAGGCGAAGACGAAGAAGAAGTAAAACCAAAAGTAAGAAAAGGTAAAGGAAGATTACCGGGTGCTAAAAAAACATTAGATTTCTCTGGAAAAATGAGGACCTATCTAATTATTGCTCTTATTGCGCTTATAGTTTTAGTAGGGTTTTATGCAATATATTTGTATGCATCCCCTAATTTTGTGAAAATTGATTTTAAGGATAACCCTTTGAATTTATCAGAACAATCAAGTACAAAGATTCAAGTAACCATTTCAAATAATGATTCTGAACCTATGAAAGACCTTATAATCTCAATAAAGCCATATGATAATACTTCAATAGTGGTAATACCTTCAGAAAGTCAACAGCTATCAGTTTTAGGTCCAAGCGAAACAAGAGTATTGGAATATGATTTATCTACCACTGGTGATATTCTTAAAGGAAAATATTCTATAGAAGTAAAAGTCAAGAATTCAAAAACAGAGTATGTTACTTACAAAACAATAACTATCTCTCTAGAATAATTTTAGAGTGGGGGCATGATTATGGATTTGGAAGAAAAAGAACAGAGATATAGGTTTTTGTATACAAAGCTAGACTCTGAGCTCAACAAAGTTAAATCCATGAAACAAATTCTTGATGGTAAAAGAGCAGAAGTTTATAATCTGGTGGGAAATAAACAGGTTGATTTTTCTCTGCACATGGGTTCCGAAGAGGATATTTATAGTCAAATAAATAACTATATTGGGGAATTAGAAAACCTAAAGCATTATCTTTCTCTGGAATTAGAAAAGATAGTTAGGCAGATAGGACTTAAGGATGCTCTAAAGAAGGGGCTAGGAGACGCGATAACTGTGTCTGGTGAAGATCTGCCTGTTGTATCCTACAAAGATCAAGAGATCGCAGATATTGAGACTAAGTACCAAGTAAGTAAGAAACTTATTGATAGCCTAAAAAGCAAGATGAAAGATGATGCGAATTAAGTTGCTGTTTTTATTTTTTGCCATTTATTATTACTTATGCCTGAATTTAAAAGAGAACCTTGGAAGAAACCAGAAGAGGTGAAATCTTTAAATATTTCTGGAAAACCAGCTGAGAAACATAACATCTTTGTTGACCATAAAGAACTTGGTGGTGGTATTTTTGGAAAAGTGTTTATTGGTTCACTTAGGTTTAAGGATGGTAAAAGAAGAAGAGTAGCAATAAAAAAGTTTTTTGGTGCTATTTCTGATAAAGACGTAGAAGAATATAGAAAAATAATATACGGTTTAAAAGCTGCTGATTTACCTGTTTTAAAAACTGATTTTGTTAAACTTCCAACTGGGGAGTGGGTTCAAGTACAAGAACTTTTTGGAGGAACAGAAAGAGGATCGAAATTTTTAGATTCTCTGGCATTACATGGTTTACACAGTTATGAAGAAATAAAAGATATTGTTGATAAAGAAATAGAACTAACTATAAAAGTAGCTAATTTAGGATATTCGCCACACCCTGATATGTTTGTTATAACTGAAACAGGAGGAGTTTATATTGGGGATTTTGATAGTCTTAAGCCTGGAGATTTTAGCTTGGGATTTGCAATAGATTTTTTCCATAATACTTTTGGTGGTGAGTGTTTAAATGCATTTAAAATTGCTCTGGAATGGTTTGGCTCAGCAGAATTAAAACAGGCTTGGAAAAGTTATTTGGCTAGTAAATAGTATTTCCTTTTTTTAAATAAATTGTATTTTTTGCAGATCTAAGATATTTGCAATTGATTTTTTTAATTCATCTGCTGATTCAATAAACAGTTCTTTTTCAATATTATTTAGACTTATCTTTGCTGGTCCTAAAATTTGTCCTTTTTTAACATTAAAAGGTAAAGATATGGATATGTCTCTTATGCCAAAAGCATTTTTTATATAAGATGAAACATGGATAATTTCCATTTTTTCTGAATTTAGTCTTTCAAAGAAGTCTTTAAAAGTCATTCCTGCTATACTGTGGGGTATTCCATTTTTACGACAGAATTTAAGTAATGACTCATCTGTTTGTTTTTGTATTGTAAGATATTCTGACTTGTTTTTTAGATTAAGTAAAGGAATTGCTTTTCCATGTGTTCCAATACAAAATATTTTTTTCCCTAATTGTTTTTCAAGTCTTTTTGCATCTAGTTCTAATCCAAAACCAAGAACACAAAATTTTTTTAATATTATACGTAAAAAGTTAGTTATTTCATCAACTGGGTTTGTTACAACAATTATTTTGGTTTCTTTAGAGAATGTTTTTAAGGTGGTGATTAATTGTGATACTGCACTTAAATTAAATTTTAATTCATCTTGTCTTATTTCATAAGTATTATTTTTGTTTTGTAGGCTTTCTTCTCGTGCACTATAATCCATTTCTGAAAGGGCAATTATAACATAATCTATATTTTTTAAATTTGTGATGCTTTTTATTGGCTTTACTTTTTTGCTATTTAACTCGCAAGCTAAAGACTTTGAACTTTTTGAGGTTTTACTAAAAAGATATATTTTTTGTACTTGTTTAAGATCTAACAAGTTTTCTGTTATTGCCTTTCCTACTCTACCGCAGCCAATAAGTAAAATATTCATAATTGAGTCCTTTCTTTTTAAAAAATAAAAAGAAGATAGTGGGAATGCCCGGATTTGAACCGGGGACCTTCCGATTATCAGTCGGATGCTCCACCAGACTAAGCTACACTCCCACAGGGATTTTAAAAAATCCTATGCTGGCAAAATGACCATATCCCTAAAGGGATATTCCTTGCTTTTTCCAAAAACTTCACTTAAGTATAATCTTTGTAAGTTGCCCAAAAGAAAGGCATTTCGCTAGTTTTTTATAAGAAAAAAACAAGCTTACTCTTTTATATAAGAGATTTAATGCAAATTGTTTTTAAAGGTTAGCCTTATTTTGTGCTTTTTTAGGGGTACCAGTTTTTTTGCGGGTGTGCAAACATTTTGCAAAGCTTTAAATAAGCTCTGGTTTGCTGTTTGTTGTGGTTTTTTAAATGTTGTGTTGTGGTTAATATATATTAACTTTTTATAGTGGTATGGTGGGCTTCTTGAGTAAAGAAACTAAAGATATTAAAGATATATTTGTTGTTGGAGTTGGATCTCTTGGATCCTGTTTAGGGCTAAAATTAGCTGCTACAGGGCATAATGTTACTCTTCTTAGGAGTAGTAAGATTGCTGACTTTAAAGAAGGAAAAATTGCTTATATAAATGATAAAGAATACAAAATCCCAAAAATTGTTGAAAAAATACCCGTTTCTGCAAAATTTGACTATCTTTTTGTTACATGTAAACTTTATGATCTTAGAACATTATTAAAAGAAATAGCTCAAAAAGACATTAAATTTAATCTAATTATATCAATACAAAACACTCTGTTTGATGATATGTGGTATTTTGATTATATTAAAGATAAACCGTTTTCTATTGTATCTGTTTATGAAGGTTATTACCTTAAAGGAAATAAAATTACAGTATCTGAACTTAAGGGCTGGTTTGTTGAAGATGATATTTTAGGAAAAGATGTAAGTAATATTTTGAATGATGCTGAAATAAAAACAGGATTGGTATCTGATTTGCGTAGACTTAGAGCTGAAAAAACAGTGTTAAATTGTTTTTTAAATGCTTTATCCGCAATTGAAAATATGACTTTAAAACAAATGTATGATAATATAAGAGTAAGAAAAAGAATGAAAGCAATATTTAATGAAACTTATGATGTTTTATCAGAGTTAGTAAAAATGAAAGCAAAAAGAATGTTGTGGCAAGAGCTGATTAATAGGGTAAAGGAAATGAATCACTATTCAAGTACTTGGCAAGATGTTACAAATGGACGTAAAACAGAAGTTGCTTTTCTAAATGGATATATTGTAAGTTTAGGAAAAAGTCTTGGAAAATCAACTCCTGAAAATATAAACATAGTTGAAGAGTTCAGAAAAAAACACCCTGCTTTGTACTATGTTCAGATATAAAAAATGAAGGTAAGTAGGGTAAAAAAAGGAGTAAGAAAAAAGAACCTAATTTTTTAGTAATTATTTGTTTTTTTGTTTTACTTTAGCTGTTTAGAATTTTTGCCTACTTGTTAGTTCATTTTTTTCTTTATTATAAACCCTAATTCGGTGAATATTATTATTCCCAATATTAATGCAATTATTGAACTGGAATTATAATATGCTATATTTGCAATTATGCTACTTAGTAAAGATCCGTAAAATATTCCATTAACAAATAAATCCATCTCTAGAAAAATTACACCAAGTAAAATGACAATTGTAGCAACACTGATTAAAATAAGTTTATTCTTTTCTGTTGCTTCTTTTGTTTCATTGAATAGTATATAACAGTTATCCATTTCTGCTTGATTTGGGGAATACCCATTTATGTCATAAACCGGTTTAACTGTGTTATAGCAATCATCCATTCCTACTTTGCAGAAAATGTTTGCAGCATAAAATATAAGAGAAGTAAACAAAATAGTGATTAATATAATAAATATTAGCTCTTTTGGTTTGTTCATCTTTACCATTTATTATCACCAACATATAGATTGTTTTACTTGTTTAAATTACTTTGTTTATTATTGTTGTTTTTCATAAATTAAATAGAGATTTAATCTTTTCTTTTGTTTGTTTTAATTTGCATTTTTTTTAAATTAGAAAAAGGGGAAAAGCATATATATTATTTGTTTGTAGAGTATATGTCTTTTATGGTAAGGAGGGGTATTATGAAAATTAAATTATCAATATTATTTTTATTGCTAGTTTTTACTGTTGTATTTTCTGGTTGTGTAAATTCTGGTATTGAAAGTGTTGCAATGGGTTTACCCGAAGTTCAAGCTTTTTTAGCTGAACACCCTGGGGCAGAGTTTAGAACGGCTCTTTGGGAACAAGATGTTGTAGAAGAACATCTGGATTTAATTATAGCAGAGTGCGGAATACAAATGAAAGCTGTATCTTATTGGGTAGTAGACTTTTTTGAAGATAAGGTACATGTATCGATATATATAAGACAAAGCGACAATCAAGTAATGTGTATGTTAACTAAAGGGTCTAATTTAATAACTGCAGGAGATCCACAAAATATTGTTGTTACTTCTGAAAATAATGAACCAAAAACAAATAATGAGATTCTTTATTGTGGTGTAGAAAATTCTTGTGAGAATGGATTAGAGTGTTGGAATATTGATAGTAAGAACCAATGTGTTAAAGCTAGTCCTGACTTATGGTATTGTGAAGGTAAGGGTGAAGCAGTTGTTTCAGGGATATATCCACATACTCTAACTTGTGGGAAAAATGACGAAGTGCCTCAAGATACAATGTCAGAGGTTAGTTCTGATATAAAAATTAATGTAATTCAATTAACAAATTATGATCAAATAGTTCATAGAACTCCTGAACAGGCAAGTATTTCAGCAGATGGAGGTAAATTTGCATTTTTTAAATTTGTAAAATATCAAGATGGTGCTGAAGAAAACATAAGGAATGCAGTTTTTGTAGGAAATACATCAAGTTTAAATGACTCAAAGATGGTATTTGAAAGTGGAACCATAGTTTCAAGAACTACTCCTGCTTATACTTATTATTACTTTGCAAATACAGGTGGTTCTACTGCGCTTTCTGAGGATGGAAAATATGTTTATTTTATGTCTGCGGATTCAATCAGAGGTGCTTATGGAACAGACTCACCAATACATCTTGCAAGAGTAAATACTGGTACTTCTGAGTTTAATGCGATTGATTTTCCTGTGTTACCAGGGTATGAAGAAACAAGACTGGCTAATTTCCAAATTAGTGGCAATAAAATATATTATGTTGCTCAATTGGTTAAAGAAGATCAAGACTCAAGAACATGGACTGATACTGGAATATTTAGTATGAATCTTGATGGTTCTAATAAAGAACTACTTGCAAAAACAATTGGTGGTGAATATCCTCACATATATTCAAGTAATATGAGTTATGATTCATTAACAGACAAACTTTATTTTGAAGGACAAACAAATCCAAATATTGATGGTATTTATTATCTTGAGAACAATGGATTTAAAAAAGTTGATTTGTCTGAAGAATTAGGGGATAATGGATTAGTAGGAGTATATAATAATGAGATCATATTATCACGAAGTGGACCTGATTTTTCTTATAATGTTTTATCAAAAGAAGTAACAGAATTTGATTTTGATCTGTATCCAAGATATTTTATGACAAATAATGGAAATGTTGTTTATGGTAAAGTTAGTTTTAGCATTTACAATCCATTATCAGAAGAAACAACTGTTATTATAGGAAATACAAAAGAACAAAATTCTGACTATAGGGACCTTAAATTTAGATTAGTAAATCAGATAATTCCATACAACGGAGAAACAGCTAATAGTGATGGAAAAACAATTTTAGTACAAGAAGAAAAAACTGGTTTTGGAAATTACTATTTGATTAAAGTAAATGGTCAGAATTAATAGTATAAAATGAAAGTAAATTTACTTTAAAACAAAGTAAATTTATTTTATCTTTTTTTTTAAATTAAATAGAAAGTTATTTATCTTTTTTTCTATTTGTTATACTATGCTTGATGAAATCTGTTCTTTATGTAATATATCTGAAAAAGATGTGGTTGACTGGCGAGAAGGTAAACTTTATCTTGATGATTCTGAATATAGTAAAACCTATAAAGGAAATATTATTTTGACTAAAGATCATTTAATTTTTGTATCAAAGAAAGGTATATTTACTTCAGCTAAAAAAAGGTATGATGTGGAATTATCAAAAATTTCAAAAGTATCAAAAATATTTTTAACAAAAAGTTATTGTGTTTATGCTAATACTGCAGATAAAGGTGCAGGTTTTTTTAAAAGATTATTTAAATATAAAAATATAAGGGTTAGTATGAAAGATGGGAAAGATTTTTTTCTTAATCTTAAAAAATTAAATCCAGAAGTTGAAGTGTGATATTTTTTAATATTTTAAATTAAATAAATAGACTATTATTTGTTTTTTTCATAAATTAAATAGAGATTTAATCTTTTCTTTTGTTTGTTTTAATTTGCATTTTTTTTAAATTAGAAAAAGGGGAAAAGCATATATATTATTTGTTTGTAGAGTATATGTCTTTTATGGTAAGGAGGGGGTATTATGAAAACTATTTTGCCTATTGTAATTGCAATGCTTGCGGTTATGGTTGTTTTAAGTGGCTGTGTTGGAAGTCAGGTGGCCCCGGGCACAAAAATTGATTCTAAAGATTCTTTTATGAGTGCATTAAACTCAGGTATAGAGTTAAAATGTGCTGTTGATATTAACGGGATGGCTGCAACAGTTTATTTTACAAAAGATAAATATATGGCAATAGCAAATACTCCGCAACAAGAAAAAGTTTATACTATTATTGATCTTACAGAAAAAATGATATATATTTGGTCAGATATAGATGTATTTACTCCTGAACAATTAGATGCAATGCAGATTACTGCTGAACCAGGAAAAAAGATTGGTGCAAAAATGTCTGTAGCAGAACAGCCTTCTGAAGAGCTAACTGCTGATGATTATGAACCAGATTGGATTTGTGAAACAAGTGTAGAACCAATAGTAGTCCCAAGTGGCTATCAATTTATTGATATGACTGGTATGATGTCTGCACAAGGAACTAACTAAAAAGGTTAAATTAACCTTTTTTTTATTCTTTTCTTTTATAATCTAACCCGATTTGTTGTGTTGGATTTGGTTAGGTTAATTTATATTTATTTTTCTTTATTATTTCCTCTGCACAGATTAGTCCTGTTGCAGCTGCATTTACTATATCATGACTTAACCCAGCTCCATCTCCTGCAACAAATAGATTATCAAACCCTTTTACTTTTAGTCCTTGTTCAGTTAAAATTCGCAGAGCAAGAAGTTTTATTTCAGGGGCATAAAGTAAAGTATGTTCTGAATAAATTCCTGGCATAATAGTATCTAATTTTTTTAAACCTTCAATAATATTTACAAGTATTCTGTGGGGCAAAAGTAAGGAAATATCTCCTGGAACAACATCTTTTAGAGTGGGCTCAACTATGTTCCTGTTGATTCTTTCCCATGTACTTCTTCTTCCTTTTGTTAAGTCTCCTAGCCTTTGTAGAATAGGCTTTCCTGTGCCCAAGAAATTTGCTAACTCTCCGATCTTATATCCAAAAGAATTTGAATCTTCAATGGGGTCTGTTAATTTTACATTTACTAATAATGCAAAGTTTGTGTTTTCAGATTTTTTATTTGCAAATGCGTGCCCATTTACATTGATGAAATTATCATATGTTTCTTGAACAACATATCCATTTGGATTTGTGCAAAAAGTTCTTACAAAGTCATCAAATGTAGTAGTGAAAATATGTAATTTTGGATCATAAATTTTGTCCGTAATTTGTTTTGTAATTATTGCCGAAGTTTCAACTCTTACTCCAATATCAACTGCTAATGCTTTGGTTTCGATATTGTGTTTTTTAGTAATATTTTTCAACCATACTGACCCATTTCTGCCTACTGCAAAAATGAAATTATCTGCTTTTATATTTCCTGTATTTGTAATTATTTCAACAACTTTATTATTTTTTATGATTAAATCTATTGCTTCTGTGTTTGGTCTTATTTCTGCTCCTTTTGAAATTAAGTCTGTAACAAAAGCATCAATTAATTTAACTAAATTATCACTTCCAAAATGTTTTTGTTTTGCTTTTATTAATCTGATTCCGCTTTTTGCTGCTAATGAATCAATTTTGTTGATTTCTGCTTCGTCATAAGTTATAAAACCATTGCTTAATCCGTATTCTTGAAATATCTTATCAATTTCATCTATTAAAGAATTAGCTTTGCTTAGTGGAACAAATTCAGTTAGGTCTCCACCAATAAAAGGGGTGAAGTTTAACTTTCCATCGGAGAATAGCCCCGCTCCCCCTGCTCCACTTACTATCTCTTTTTTTGATCTTTCTTTAGGCATCTTTCCTTTGTCAATAGCTATTACTTCAATTCCAGAATCAATTAATTTTTTAGTGGCAAATAACCCTGCTGGCCCTAATCCAATAATACATACTTTCATAAAATCACCATTTTATGTACCTGTTTGATATTTTTGTGAACTTTTTGTGAACACAAATTCAAACTTGTTCATAGCAATCACAGTCCCAAAAGATTTACTAATAAAAAAGAATTTTAAATTATAAATAGCTTCTGTGGTGCTACATAAGTTTTAATTTATAATTCAAAAAGTAGTTTTAACCTGTCTTTTGTTTGATCTAATTTATTTTTTGAAATTGTTCCGATTTTTTGTTTAATTATATTTTTGTTGGCGGTTATCAAAAATCCGCAATTAATTGTGCTTTCTTTGATTAAATCGCCGATTATTAAATCTTTTTTTGTTAGTTTTATGTCATATGGCAAGGAATGTCCAATAGAAGTAATTTTTAATAATATTAAATCAGGGTATTTATTGTTGAATTGACTATTACTTATTACTAGTGCTGGCCTTAGTTTGGTGTTGGTTTGATCTGAAAAAGGAACTGGCAGAACAATTATATCCCCTTGATTAAAAATTGAATAGTTCTTTTGCATCATCCCAGTTCTCCCCGGCATAGTTTATTGCTTCAGTTTTAATTTTATTGTCTTCTAATTCTCTTAATTTAATAATTGCTGCGTTTCTCATAACTTCTGTCCATTTTATTTCGCTGTGTTTTTTCATAAGGCTATAATATTGGTCTGGTATCGATAAAGTTACATTAGTCATATAATCACCAAATAATCTACTTAAATAAGTATAATAAGGGTTAACTATAAAAATATAGTGTTTTTGTTGCTTGTTTTTATTTGAGGTTTTCCCAAAGAAGCTCAAAAGTGTCCTTAAATCCAGCATAAATATCAGGGTCTTTTATTTTTACCACAAGTATGTTTCCTTTGAGTTTTTGTATTACTACTTTATTATCAAATATAAACATTGTGGCATAATTTGTGTTTTTTGAAGGCAAATACTTTATTGAAACATTTTTTTTGTTATGAAACTCAGGCATATTCATGTTCTTATTTGCAATTATTTTTATGCTGTTTACTTTTAATATTTCTTTTAGCCAACCTTGGCTATATTTTAATGGCTCTCTTATTAGCCCTGTCACATTTAACATTCTAATTTCTTTGGATTTTATTAGTTCTCTATTTATGTTTTTTAACCCTTGAACCCCGTCATAAATTTCAACCATACTATCTGGTATTTTGTGTTCTGTTTTTGTTGCTTTTATTTTTGTAATAATTTCTTGTGCAATAATTTCTTTTTGTTTTATATTAGACAGAAAATTTTCAGGGTCAGTTATGGAATATAATCTTTTTCCATTTTCTGTTATGCAATTAATTACTCCTTTGTTAATTAAGGCTTGTAAGGTATTGTATGTTGCTGTTCTGTTACCTGTGATCTTTTTTGTTACTTCTGAAGCACTTATCTTTTGTGTAGAAAAAATGGTATTGTAAATTTTTGCTTCTCTTTTGGTAAAGCCTAAATCTTGTAATTGTTCTAACATGATTTATTTCTTGGTTTAGATACAAATTTAAAGTAGTCGTTTTTTATGACGACAAAATCATATATATTAGCTGGGTTCCTTTTTTTATATGGCTGACAAAAAAGTAATTTTTAAGAACTCCCTGTATATTTTGGGATATTTTATACTTGTTCTTGTAATGTGGTATTTTTTATCTAAATATTTTTTTGATACTGATATGATTCATAATTTTGTATCAAAATTTGGGTTTTTTGCACCAATAATATTTATTATAATGCAAATAACACAAAACATAATTGCTCCAATCTCCCATTATCCTGTGCTTTTAGCAGGAGGCTTACTTTTTGGTCCAGTAATGGGTTTTATCTATAACTGGCTAGGTACAGTAATTGGTACATTTTTGATAATTTTACTTGTTAGAAAATACGGTATTTCTTTAGTAATTCGTATGATTGGCCAGAAAAATTATGATAAATATAACTCCTTTGCAACTAAACTTGGCTGTTACCCTTTATTTTTAATTTATCTTTTGCCTGTATTTCCTGATGATGAAATTACTTATCTTGTGGGCCTTACTACCTTAAGAAAAAGAGACTTATTTATTGCAATTGTGCTTGGAAAAATTGGTGGTGCCTCCCTTAGTTTTGTGGGAGTAGATGTAATTGGTGGCACAGCATATATGGTGGTTATTTCTGCAATTGTTCTGGTAATTGGTACACTATATTACTTCCACAAACAAATATTTTCTTTTTTTATAACTCTATTTAAGAAAAAAGATAAAACAAAGAAAAATATTTAAACTAGAATAGATTAGTATACCTATGCGATCGATAGTACTATTTTTTACTTTAATATTTTCAATTCTCTTTTTGGCTGCTGCTTTTGTTTATGCTTGTCCAGTGGGGCAAATGGAGAATTTTGATGGTTCTTGTATTGGGGATCCCAACTACAATGCTGGACAAGTTAACTCTGGCAGTGGAAATAGCCAAACAACAACCATAATTGATTACTCAGGTTATACTGTGGAACAATTACAAGATGTTTGGGACAACCAATGTAGGTGGGGCGGAGGAAACTTAACTGATGCTCAATGTGGTAGCTTGCTGGATGCAATTTATGAAGAATCACAGCAAGAATCTGATAGCTCTGATCCAAATTCAGAAACTAATGCTGCTGACTCTGATATGACTCATAAATCAATAGGGGATTTCTCTAGCGAAGGTTTAGATCAGCAAAATACAGAAGGGCATAAACTAATTGATGATGTTGATACAATGAAACAGAAAGTATATGATTTATTTACGAGTGTGGCAGTAAATTATTCTTATGAGGTTTATGGGCAGTTAGCAGAAATTAGGGATAATGCAAATACAATTTCTAGTAATGAATATTCTGCAGCAGCAGATGCGGCAAATAGTTTTGGAGAACAACAAGCAAATTGCCCGCCCTGTTATGATGAAGAGGATGATGGCTGCCAATGTAAGGATGCAATTCAAAGACAAATAAATGTGTCATCTTATACTCATTTTTTGAATTCATTTAATGCACAACAAGATGCCTTTAACCAGATTTCAGATTATATAAAAAATAATCCTCCAACTGAAAACTCAGGATCAAGTGATAAAGTGTCAACTAATTTAGATAATGCCGGTACTTTAGTTAATTGGGGATACCAAGAAATACCTGCAAACCCCAATTCCAATTTATCAATAGCTGGTTATTATGGTCAAACAATAACTTTTGTGGATACATCTGAGGATGCCCAAAATAAATTGGATGCTACTTTGCCACAAGGTTTAGAAGTAATAAATGCAAAAGGAGATTATGAAGATGCTCTAAAAAACGGAACAGCTTCAGAAGAACTACAAATATTAAAAGATAGTTATGATGCAAAATTATTGGGTTTAGCACAAAATATTTATGATAATGTATTATCTAAAGATCCCACCAATTCTGATGCTTTATGGCAGATGGGAACTCTATCAAAATGGAACGGTGAAAATTCAAAATCTTATGAATATTATAGAGAAGCATTGCTTCAAGAACAGCATAAAAACCCTTTTAAATATCAGCAACTTTTAGATTCTATTAAAGATCCCGCTATACAACTTTCTTTGGTACAAAGTATAGCCCCAAATGAAAATATAATTAATTTGCCAACAAAAGAAACGTCTCCTTTACTTAAAAAATTATCTGGAGAATTAGATATTCTTGTTCAGCCAGTTAAGGATGTATGGGTTGATTCAGTAAAAGGCAATATGAGGTCAATTGCAAAAAATATAGAAAAAGTTTCACGTGCTTTTTCTTTATCTAATGTGCTTGATAATACACAGAAAGAAATGGGTTTTTCTTTGATTGGGAGTGATTAAAAATGACAAACAAAATTAAACAACCCTTGCTAACACTTGAAAAGAAAACCCCTGCCCTTTCTATTGCGGCATTTGTGTTTGGAATTATATCGCTTATACTTGGCTGGTTCCCAATATTTGGGTGGATATTTATTGTTTTAAGCATTGTATTTGGTGTAATATCACTTAAACAAATAAAAATTGGAAATCTGCCTGGGCGTGAATTTGCTATTGCTGGCCTTGTTCTGGCTGGTGTTGGATTTGTTCTAGCATTAATTGCTATGATTGCATTTGCTTCTGCTGCTGGTGCTATTAAATGTTCTGACCTAAATTGTTTTGTTGCAGCAGCAAATGACTGTAATACAAAAGTATCATATGTTGATGTAACATCTGCTGGAACTTTTAGTTATTATGTTGAGTCGGTAACAGATAATGCTGGCTGTGTACTTACAAAAGAAATAACTAAATTTAGCGAGAAGGAAGACCAGGTTATAATTTCTGCTTTAAAAAATAAAAAACTGTATTGTAAATATACTGCAGGTAATTTTAATGAAAAATGGATAACTTCATTGTTTGAAGATATTGAAAACTGTGATGGGAATCTAAAAGAAACAATTGCGCAACTTTTATTGTTGTCATAGATATATTATTTATTTTGTCTCACATTTGTAAGTGTATGCAGCATTTACGTGATTTGGATCTGTATATGTTATTTTTTTTGTTTTTGTATTTCCTGCATCCACTGTTACACAGGTGGTTTTGGTCTGCACAACATAATCATCAACATAGGTTGTTGTGTCCACACAGCTCTGCCCTGATTCTGTACCTGTATTTACAAAAGTAAGATTGCAATAAACAGCTAAATCATAATGGTAACAGCTATATTGATCTTGGTTTGTGCATTTCCATTCAGAGTCATAGGTTGTATGTACCAGGATGTTTGGGAATGCCAAATCGCTGGCTTTAATTCCTACATTCCCTGGCGGTTTAATATTTTTTTGCGCCCATTCATCTTCAATAACAGTAATTTCTCTATTATTATCGTGGGAGTTGTATTCTTCTAACCCTGCATTAAGTGCATCTTCATAGGAAGAAGTTAACATTGTAGTTTCTATTGGATAAATATACTTGCTGTCGTAGAAAGCAGCATACATGTGGCCTGGGTGAGTAATCAAAGCCGTTTTGATTCCTACTGATTCTAGTAGTGCTACATAAAGCGTTGCTAGGTCATCACAATCTCCTTTTTTTCTGCTAAGAACTTCAGCAGGGTACTGCCTGTATTCAACAGTAGGATCGGAAATATAATCTATGTTGAGTCCTTTTAATAAATTCCAAATTTTTTTTGCTCCTTCACTTATTCCATCATCATCCATTGTGGAAAAACTACCTGCTGCAGAAACCGCTTGTCTTACTACACTTTCAATTGGTGTTACATATTGGGATACAGAAGAAAGGGTCCCCCAATTGCTCCTGCCTACTATTGTTACTGGAATACTTTTTGTTGAGGTATATTTATTTCCGTGTTCGTCTTCAAAAGTAATATTTATATTTACTAAAACACTTGCATCATCTAAAATATTTAACATTTCTTCGGTTGGAGTTGGATACCAGCCGTAATTTTTTGATTCTCCTGGTTTTAATTTATCAAGTTCGTCTTTTTGTTCATTAGTATATTTGTCAATCTTAACTGATAAAATAATATTTTTTGCAACATTGGCTTGGTTGTTAATAATTTTTAAATAAACAAAAGGATATTTCTGGCCGCTATTATCTACTAATTCACGATTTGAATATAATGTACTGGCAGAAACTCCTTCAACAACATAATTAAGATTAATGTCTAATTCTGGTGCTAAGAATTGGCATTCGTTTTTTAATTTATTGCAAGAATATCCTTGCTCACAGCCACAATCTTTACAACAACTGTTTTTGCTTTCTCCTTTTGCATCACAGAAACCATCTCCACAAGCAAATGGGTAACAGCCTATATTACTTGTTCCAACTCTGTTTAGGTCGCAGACTTCACTTGTACCACATCCACAGTCTACAGAGTTACTACAATTTTCTCCAACTTGGGGCTGGCAGATTTGGTTAATACATTTTTCTGGATTACAATCTTTACTTCCACTATTACATTCTTTTGAAGTACAATAACCATCTCCAGAAATTGAAATTGTACCAACTGCCCACAGAATAATCAAAATTAAAACAATAATACTGCCTAAAGAAATTAAAAAGTATTTCAAAAAATATTTTTTAAAAAATTCTGCATATTTTTTTATCTTTTTTGTGTTAATAGCAGCTAATTTTTCTTCTTTCTTCAAATAAATACCTTCTTTTTAAAGTCAACTTTGAAAATAATGTTTATAACTATTTATACCTTTCTTTTTTGCCTGACTCAAAAAAAGATATGTTTATATCTAGAATATTCTTAACTGTATATGACTTTTTGAGGTGATTATATGAAAGCTATTTTGCCGATTGTAATTGCAATGCTTGCAGTTATGGTTGTTTTAAGTGGTTGTGTTGGTAGCCAGGTGGCACCAGGCACAAAAATAGATTCTAAAGATTCTTTTATTGCAGCAGTTAATTCTGGTGTGGAATTAAAATGCCTGGTTGATATTAATGGAATGGCGGCAACAGTTTATTTTACTAAAGATAAATACCTTGCGGTAGCAAGCACAACACAAGCAGAAAAGGTTTATACTATTATTGATCTTACTGAAAAAATGATATATATTTGGTCAGATATAGATGTATTTACTCCTGAACAATTGGTGGCAATGCAGATTACTGCTGAACCAGGTAAGAAAATAGGTGCCAAAATGTCTGTAGCAGAACAGCCTTCTGAAGAAATAACTGCTGACGATTATAAACCAGAATGGATTTGTGAAACTAGTGTAGAGCCAATTGTGGCACCAAGCGGTTATCAGTTTATTGATATGACTGATTTGATGTCTGGACAAGGAACTAACTAAAAAGGTAATCTCTGCCTTTTTCTTTTTTTCTTTTATAACTCTTTGTAATAAAATAAGATTAAATTTTTAATAAAAATAAAAAGAACTGTTTGTGAAACAAGATAGCATAAGTTTAGTTTATATTTGTTTTTCTTTAGATTATAACTATGGCTATAAAAGTTATTACAATTAATTCAGAAACTGCTGATTTTAAATTTGCTGAATCTTTAAAAAATAATCGGCAAAAAAGATCAAAAAGTCAACTTTTTTTTGTAGAAGGCGTTAACTCAATTAATTTATTAATTGAAAATAATTGGAGTATTGATACTCTTATTTATTCAACAGAAAAAAAACAATCTGACTGGGCAAAAAATATAATTAAAAAAACAGGTGCAAAAACTCATTTGGATATGAAATATAACTTGCTTAAAAAATTAAGTGATAAAGAGGAAACTTCTGAGATTATTGCTTTAGTAAGTATGCCTAAAGATGATTTGCCAAAAATTAAAATTAAGAAAAATCCTCTTATTGTAATCCTTGATAGACCTGCAAGTCCTGGAAATTTAGGCACAATAATTAGGTCTTGCAATAGTTTTTTAGTAGATGGCATAATTATCACTGGCCATGCAACGGATTTGTATGATCCAAAAACAATACTTGCTAGTGTGGGATCTATTTTTTCAATTCCAATTGTTAGGCTAGAATCACATAATAAAATAAAAATTTGGTTGGACAAATTAAAAATAACATTTTCTGACTTACAAATAATTGGAACTTCTGCAAAAGCAAAGAACTTTATAAATAATTATGATTTAACAAAGCCTACTGTTCTGCTTGTAGGTAATGAGACTAATGGGCTAAGTTTTAATTACAAAAATATGTGTGATTCTTTATTAAAAATACCTTTGTTTGGATCTGCATCATCTTTAAATGTGGGTTGTGCAACAGCTATATTTTTGTATGAAATTAATAATCAAAGAAAAAAAAAGTAAAAGAATCCCGCCTCCCGGACTTGAACCGGGGATCTTTCGGTTACTGCCCTTTTTCTTTCGCGAAAGAAAAAGTGTAAGCTGCCCAAAAAGAAAGGCGCTTCGCGTAATTATAACCTTTTTGCTTTTACGTTCTAAGTTCATCAATTGTAAACAAAGTGCCTTTATGGCACAATTTTTCTTTTGGTGAACCAAGAAGCTTTTTGCTTTAAAGGCAAAAAGTTTCAGGGCCTTAAGAACTTTTCTTTTGAAAAGTTTCTTATTGCTTATGCTTTTCTTTTTTTTAAAAAGAAAAGAATCGTCTACAGCCGAACGCATTAGCCACTATGCTAAGGCGGGATACCTTATTTTTTGTTTTACGCTTTTTCAAAATAGAAAAAGTGTTACTCGATTATTATTCTAATTGTTGTAAATCTTTATAAATCGTTCCCTGCTAAAGTCTAATTAGTAGTAGGTGGCCAGCTCCCGTAAGGAGGAAGGTCCGCCCATCCATTATGTGAGAAGAATCCAGAAATGGGTAGCAAAACTAACAGAAATAAACCACCGTAAGCTTACTGTGATAGAAAATTGAGGTGCTTGTGGTCAGGATGAAAAATAGTTCTGCTTCACGGATGCAAGCATATGCGCTCAGATTAATGCTGGCTGAAAACAGAAGGCGGCCTATAGCCTACTGCTATTATTTTTATGTTTATTAGAAGTGAGATGGGTTTATATATTAAATTATCATATATTATACAATTTTATTGATTTTTAGATAGAACCAAGTTTAAAATCATAATGTGGTGGTAGAATGGAGTCACAACTTTATAATGTAACTGCGCAACCTAAAGAACTTGTTATTGCACTTAATGAAAATGATCCTATATTGACATCGATTAAAGATGCTATGAAGGAAAATAATGTTTATACTGCTGAACTTGTGGGGATGAAAGGTAGCATAAAAAATTTTAGAGTTAATTATTTTGAAAAATCATCTCTAAAAACAATTTCTATATTTGAATCTTGTGAAGTAGTAAAATGTAGTGGTGAGTTTAAATATGATCTAGGGCCAGATAAATTGTTTGGTAGGGGGCGAATAAACTACAGACAAAAAGCAAAAGTATTTGACGGCATTCTGGCATCTGGGTTTGGATGTGAAGGCTTAGAGATTACTCTTAGATTCTATGAACTATAAACTTGGCTCTTTTTGTGAGTAGGAACTAATTTTTTTCCTACCTATCTTGTTTTAATACTTACTGATTACAATATATATTATATATATGCTATTTTGTGAAGGGTTTCTTCACGAGAGGGTATATAAATCTTTCCGTTAATATCTGGAAAGCTTTTTAAATAGTAGTGTTTAAAGTATATACAGAGCGTTAGGAGTGCCCTTAGTGTAGGGTTCATTGAGTTTTTGCTCTGACTCTTCATAAAATTACGAGGTGAAGGATAGATGAAGAAATTGAATGTAAAGAAATTGGTAGCCGTTGGAACTGGTGTGGCTTTATTAGCTGCTGCAGTAATGGGTGCCGGAATAGAGAAAACAAATATATTAGACACAACTGGTCATGCAGTTTTAGTAAACGGAATCGTTGTTGGTCAAACAGCATTACAATCAGATTTTACTGCTGCTCAAAGTTTGGCAACAACAATTGCTAATGTAGCAACATACACAACTGAAGGAGAAACTGTAATGGTTCCTACTGAAACATGTGTTGATGCAACAGA
>CAYZSS010000010.1:0-29091 GCA_964480435.1 uncultured archaeon
AAAGATTAAAAAAAGAAGGATATAGCACCCGTGAAATTAAAGCAATCGAATCAGGTACCTCCCAAAATGCAGTGGCCCAAGTAAAAAAAATAAGAGAAGCTTTGCAAAAAGACCCTGTGCTAAGAAAGAGATTTAGAGATAAAATTATAAGATTTAGGAGAGAACACGAAAGAACGTGGATAAAAAACAGGGGCTATGATAATTATAACCGATTATTTAGGCATGTGCTTGGTATGCCTCTTATTGATTTTTTAACTAAGAAAGCAGGTAGTAAAAAACAACTATCTGTTTTAGATGATGGTGCGGGATTAGGGGTATTTTTAAGAGATATAAAAACTAAGCTTAGAGAACAAAAAATTGATGTGAAGACAGACGCAGTTGTTTTGCAGAGGAGCCCCCATTTGGTAGAGATGGATAATATTTACGAAGGCCCATCAGAGTTTTTTTTGACTAATAAAAAATATGATGCAATTTTTTCATATTATGGGAGTATGCATTATACCGAGAGATGGGCAATAAAAAACCAATTAATAAAGTTTACTAATTTGCTAAATAGGGGTGGGGTGGCTTTAATTGGTGTTGATTTTATTGGGCTTAGAATTCCGCCTTTACTTGATCAAATGAAAAGGCAATTTGCAAAACAAGGCTTTGAACTAACATATAAGCCGCACTATGTTGCAGATGAACCGTCAGACATTTTAATGATTCGTCGTTTATAATTAAATATTTCCTAGATAGACATTTAAATACTTTTTTCCTATTTTTTCAGCATCTTTTAAGGTGGTAATCGGTGTTGGATTTTTATTCTTCATTTTGTGATGTGGAAAAAATCTGGATATGTGCCAAGGAATGTTTTCGTCTATTTTTGAAATAAACCTAGCAATTTTTTCTATCTCTTTTTTTGAATCATTTTCACTAGGGATAAGAAGAGTAGTTAATTCCATATGAATTCCTTTTTTATGTGCTCTTTTTATTGAATCCAAAACAGGTTTTAATTTTGCACTGCAATATTTCTGGTAATAAGTATTAGAAAAAGATTTCAGATCAATATTCATTGCATCAATATAAGGAGAAATAAAATCAAAACTCTCTTTAGTAAAATAACCATTTGTAACTAAAATATTTTTTAATTTATTTTTGTGTGCGAGTTCAGCAACATCTTTTACAAACTCAATAAAAATCGTGGGCTCATTATACGTATAAGAAATACTCTTGCATTTGTGTTCTTTTGCAAGTTTAACTATTTCTTCAGGTTTTATATTATTTCCACGTATTTTCTTTTTTTGGGAGATTTCATAGTTCTGGCAAAATCCGCAGCGAAAATTACAGCCCACTGTGCCTATGGAAAATGTTTTTGTGTTTGGCAGAAAATGGTAAAGCGGTTTTTTTTCTATTGGGTCAACGTGCATAGCAATAGGTTTTCCATAAACTAATAAATACAATTTATTTTTTACATTTTGTCTTACCCCGCAAATTCCTGTTTTATTTAATGCAATAATGCATTTGTGTGCACACGCAAGGCATTGAACTTCACTTTTGTATTTTTTGTAAAGTGTACATTCTTTCATAAGTATTATTAATATTAAGTTCTTATTATTTCTTATGGCGGATTGGTACCCAACAAATAGGTTAGAACTTAATTTTGCTTTAGAAGACTATCTTGATAATAAGCAGAAAAAAGTTAAAGAGCTGCATGGGTTTATTGTGCCACATGCTGGGTATTATTTTTCTGGTCCTGTTGCTGGTAAGGCGTACTCTTTATTACAAGGAAAAAAAATTGAAAAAGTAATTATTTTTGGCCCTTCGCATTATTCAGGGTTTAAAGGCATAAAATCATTATTTGAAATTGTAACCCCATTTGGAAAAGTAAACATTGTTGAAAATGATTATGAAAAAGTTAAGTATGAACATTCTGTGCAGAATCAGGTCCCGTTTATACAAAAATTGTTTCCAAAGGCAAAAATATTGCCTTTGGTTGTTGGGCAAATAACACTGAAAGAGGCAGAAGAATATGCCAAAACTTTTGCAAAAGAAAAAGCTGTTTTTGTGTTCTCAACTGATTTAAGCCACTTTTTATCATACTCCACTGCAAAGAAAGCAGATAAAAAAACAATTAACATAATCGAAGGTCTTAAATTCAACTCATTGAAGGACTTAGATGCTTGTGGAATTTACCCTTTGCTGATTGCTATGAATTTATGTAAATTAAAGGGTTGGAAACCAAAATTGCTTGAGTATAAGAATTCAGGGGATATAATAGAAGATAAGCAATCAGTAGTAGGATATGCAAGTTTCTACTTCTAAAGGATCACTTTTTATTAATTTGCCCAGGAATAATGTTTATAGCTAAGTATGCTTGAGCGAAGCGAAACATACAATTTTGGGTAACTTACCCTTTATTAAAAGGGCAGGCAGGGGTAGCGAAGTGGCTAACGCGTCAGACTGCTAATCTGATCTCCGTAAGGAGGCGAGGGTCCGAATCCCTCTCCCTGCGTCCAGCCTTTTGAAAAAAGGCTAGGTTTGCCAAAACCTCATGTAGAGGGATTCATTTTTGGGCAACTTACCCTTTTCCTAAAAGGGCAGTTCGAATCCCCCTCTCTGCGTCTCTATTCTTTCTTTTTTGGAAAAAAGAAAGCATAAGTAAGAAGCATTTTCTAAAAGAAAATCTTCTGACCCTCAAACTTTTTCTAGGAAGAAAAAACTTTGTTGGTTCACCAAAGAAAAAACACGAGACGCTAAAGTTTGCAAAAGAAACCCGGGGGTATAAAGCTCCTTAATTTAGTTTGCTAAACGATAAAACAAAAAATTAATGTTTAGTTTGATTTAGGTCTGATTTTATGATACAAATTTTTAAAGACGAAAATGAACTACAAAATAAAGTGTTTTCATTTTTTGATAATTATAAATTAAAAACGTTTTCTATTGGTTTTATTAACAGAAATAAAGATACAGAAATAAAACAAAAACAAACGGATTTAGTTAAAGAAGTTGAACAAAAATATAATTTAAAAATAGATTATGGTGACCCTGACGGCTACATTGCAATTGATCCAGAAATAAACAAAATAGAATTAAATATTAAATCTGTTTTTATTGCAGGAAGATATAATAAATATTCCAGAGAGTTGCCACAAACATATTATTTTTGTTATAAATGCAAAGGCAGAGGCTGTAGCTTTTGCAATAGAACAGGAAAACTTTCTAATATTTCAATAGAAGAAATTCTTGGGCCATATTTCTCAAGCTTTTGTAATGGTAAAGAAATAAAATTCCATGGCGCAGGAAGAGAGGACATGGATGTGAAAATGCTTGGCAGAGGAAGACCTTTTGTAATACAAATAGTAGAACCCCAAAAAAGATTTTTTTTAAAAGAAGAATTAAAAAAATTAAAAGAAGAAATAAATTTAAAAGAAACAAAAGTTAAAGTGCATTATTTAAAAATAATTAACAAAAAAGAAATGGGAAAAATAACTTCTGAACAACATAAAAAAGAATATTCTGCATTAGTTTCTTGTGAAAAAGAAATAACACAAAAAGAATTGGATAACTTGGTTGGGGATTACAATGTATTGCAGAGAACCCCAGAAAGAGTTAGTAAAAGAAGAGTTGATCTGGACAGGGCAAAAACAGCAACAATAAAAGTTCCAAAAATGTTAACTAAAAATGAATTCAAAGTAAGAATAGAAAGTTCAGCAGGTTTATACATAAAAGAGTTTATTTCAGGGGATGGGGAAAGAACTAAACCATCCGTTTCTGACTTACTAAAAAAGAAATGTACTTGTAAAGAACTTGATGTGCTTAGAATAATTTGATGCGCTATAAAAATATTTTTGTTGGTGTTGAAATGAAATTTACTAAACAATATGGTGAAAAATATTTTTGTTGGACGAATAAAGATAAACTTGCTCGTTGTGGTCTTGAGGCGCCCGCATTATGTTCTATGTTAGGGTCTATTACGGGAAAAAGAATTCTGTGTTTAGGGTCTGGCTCTGGTGAAGAATGTAATTACTTATTGTCTTTGGGTGCAAAAGAAGTAGTAGGAGTAGATATCTCAAAATTATTTATTAAAGAATCAAAAAAGAAATACAAAGATATTGCGTTTTATGTGGCAGATATGGAAAATTTGAAATTTAAAGATAATAGTTTCGATATTGTATTTTCTCGTCTTGCAATGCACTACTTAAAAAGTTGGATACGGGTTTTATCAGAATCAAGAAGGGTTCTAAAGAAAGGCGGTCTGTTTTTATTTTCAACACATAATCCTGTTTATTGGGCTGGAACAAAAGAAGAAACGACTGAAAAGACCTGCCGTTTTTTAGGATATGAAAAAAATAAAAAAACAAACAAAACACAAGTTTATGGTGATTATTTAAATATAAGAAAGATAATTGATTTTAGGTCTAAAGATTTAAAAATTGTGTATTGGCATAGGCCTTTTTCATCACTTATTAAGGATATAATTGTTTCTGGATTTAAGATTATTGACTGTTGTGAACCAAAGCCGCAAAGTTTTGTTAAAAAAGAAGACTATGGTCTCTGGGATAAAGCAAATAAACTGCCTATCTTTGTAATTTTTAAGTTACAAAAATAAATTAATTATACTTTATTTTCTCTGCGCTTTTTATTGCTTTGATAAGTAATTCTCTGTTTATTTCTTTTTCAAACTCTTCTATTTCAGTTAATTTGGATCTTGTTTCAGGGTGTGCGGAAATTAAAAGAGAACAACAATCTTCATAAGGAAGAATTGAAATTTCATATGTACCAATTTTTTTTGCAATTTGAATTATCTCTAGTTTATCTAATCCTATTACTGGATGTATAATTGGTTTTTTTGATGCATCATAAGTAGTATTAATATTTTCTAAAGTTTGGGATGCAACTTGTCCTAAATTGTCACCTGTAATAACTGCTTTATATTTTTCTCTAAAAGCAAGAATATTTGCCAATTTAAACATGAATCTTTTGTATACAATCATCCTGTATTTTGATGGCACTTTTAGAATAATTTCTTTTTGTAAATCTTTAAAAGGAACAACAAAGAGTTTTGCGCCATTTTGATAAATATTAAGTTGTTCTACTAGTTTTTTTATTTTTGCTAGAGCTGATTTTGAATTTATTGTATCATTAAAGAAATGGATGTAATCTACAGAACAGCCACGCTTTATTGACAAGAATGCAGAAACAGGGCTGTCTATTCCTCCTGAAAGTAAGCAGAGTACTTTTCCAGTGGTTCCTACTGGTAAGCCCCCAAGTCCATTATGTGATCCTTCAAAAAGATATGCTTCTTTATCACAGACTTCAACAAACAATTCTTTAGTATAATCCTTATGATCTGCATTTTTTCCATTTTTGTGTAAAAATTCAGCAATTTCTTTGCTTATTTCAGGGGATTTGAGTTTAAATGTTTTATTTTGTCTTGAAGTATTTATTCGATAAACCTCTTTTGGGCTTGCAATTTTTAATGCGGTTTGCTTTATGCAGTCCAGATCTAAATCACAGGAGAGCCCTGATCCAAATCCTGAAATACCTGGGATTTTGCCTAAGACATCATTTAACTTGTCCGAACAATCCCTAATAATTAGGCGGCCATACTTTCTTTCTGCCTTTTTTTTGGAAATGCCTGCTATATGTTTATTTATGTTATCTATGAGGTATTTTTCAAAAAAGGCTCTGTTGCCGCCCTTTGTTGCGATTTCATTATAATGTACTACTGTTATCTTTTCCATAAAAACCATCGGCCGAGGTGTATTCTTCTTCGTATATAATCACAAATAGAATAACCTATTAATATAAATATATTTTGGACGATTTATATATAAAAGAATTAGGTTTTTGAATTTTAATAAATTATATTAAGGTATTTTTTAATGGATAAAAAAAAATATGAAGTTAAGGTAATACCAAATTCAAAGATGGAACAAGTCTTTGAAGATAATGGAATATTAAAAATAAAAATACGATCAAGAGCGGAGAAAGGCGAAGCAAATAAGGCCTTAATACAGTTGCTTGAGAAATATTTTAAAGGAAAAGTCAAAATCTTAAGCGGATTTACTTCGAGAAATAAGGTAATTTCCGTGGAAAGGTCCTAATTCTTTTTTTTAGCATTATTCGGAGGAATATTTATGGCAAAAACATATATGAGTCATACTAAATACATAATTTACCAAAAATTTAAAGTAAAAGGTGTAGTAGAAAAACATGATATTATTGGTGCAATATTTGGACAAAGCGAAGGTTTAACCGGGGAAGATTTGTCCCTTAAAGAATTGCAAAGTAATGGTAAAATCGGAAGAATTGAGCTTGTAGTTGAATCAAAAAATGGTGCAACTGAAGGAACAATAGAAATACCATCAAGTGCAGATATGGTTGAAACTGCAATTTTAGCAGCAACTATTGAAGCAGTTGATAAAGTTGGTCCTTGTGATGCTGAATTTCTTACTGAAAAAATAGAAGACACAAGAACACAGAAAAGAAAGAATATTGTTACAAGAGCAAAATCCTTGTTAGCTATTTTGATAAGAGACCAAATCCCAGACAGTCAAGAAATAACTAGGGCTGTTGAAGAGGAAGTAAGGTCTTCAGAAATAACTAGCTACGGACCAGATAAAATTCCTTGTGGACCATCAATAAATGATGCAGATGAAATTATACTGGTTGAAGGAAGAGCGGATGTAATAAATCTACTAAAATATAATATAAAAAATGTTGCTGCTTTTGGTGGTTCAAACATTACAAAAACAGTAGTAGATTTATGTAATAAGAAAACTACTCTTGTGTTTATAGATGGAGATAGAGGTGGAGAATTAAATCTAAAGAAGTTAATGCAAATGACTAATGTAGATTTTGTTGCAAGAGCGCCTCCTGGTAGAGAAGTAGAAGAACTGGCTAAGAAAGAAATTCTAATGTGCCTAAAGAAAAAAATGCCTATTGTTCAAACAAAAAAAGAAGGCAGCAATGATATAGAATTATCTTATTTAGATAACCAGTTGCCAGAAGAAACTTATAAAGAAAAAGAGCCTCAAGTAAAAGTTATTGAAATAAATAAGCCTTTTGATCGTTCAAAAGAAATTGAAAAACCAAAAGTAGAAGAAAAACCAAAAAGTTTTGAAAGACCAAAAGAGGCAGAAAGGCCGAAATTTGAGCCAAGACCAAGAACTAATTTCCCTGAAAGAGGTGCACCTAAACCTTTTGAAAGAAGTTATCCTCCCAGAGAAAGAGAGCCTAAGCACGACAGCAATAGAAAACTGATTGAAGATGTGGATGTGTTTGATGAATTGAATAAACTTAAAGGTAAATTCAAAGCAAACTTGTACGCTACAGGAAAATTAGTTGAAAGTGTGCCTGTAAGGGATTTAATTAAAGCCATGAAAGAAAACAAGAATGTTTCTATGATAATCTTTGATGGAATTATAACAAAGAGACTGGCTGAAATGGCAAAAGGCAAGGGCGTAAAAGAAATAGTTGGAGTAAAAGTAGGAAAAATGAGTGCAATAAAAGGAATAAATATTACTTCTTTGGAGTAGTATTTAAAATTCTTTTTTCCTTTCTTTTTTTATATTAAATTTTATAAGTTTATATAACTTAGTTTATTTGTTTGTCTTATTTTTGGATTAACTTTATATAGTAAAATAAACTAAAATTATTAGTGATATTTTATGCCTGTAATGAATAATGGTTTTGCCCAGATTCCAAACGGAAACAAAAAAACCGCTTTGGGTTTAGCAGCATTTATTTTAGTTATTAGCGGGGCAGCAGGATTTATAAGGTATTTAGATGATGAAAATAATAAGTTTTTATTGTCTGACTCCGCAGTGCTAGGTAAAGCAACCAAAGAAAGTTTGGCAAAAATACATAGTCGCCAAATAATAGAATTAGAATCTATCTTTGGTGTAAGCATTGATCATTCTGTTAGTGCTAATTTATTTTTGAAGAATATAGAACCCAAAAAACTGATTTTTAACTTAATTAAATTAAGGTTAAGAAGAGAAATAAACCAGCAAGTTCTTCCTGATTGGTTAACCCCTATTTATGATAAAATAAACTCTTCTAGTAAAGAAGATCTAATGTATCTTTATGATAGGGTTAAGAAAATAAAAAGTTTTTCTCACGAATTAAAAGACCCGGATCAATTAAGAGATTGGCGTAAATTTAAACATGAGAGAAAAAAGAAGGTTAATAAATTTCAGACTAACTTAATAGAAAGAGAAAAAGTAAGAAGAATGGTTTTAAATGCTCGTGCAAAAAGATTTGGCGAAAAAAGATTTGAAAGGCCTGGAACAGGAAGATCCGCTTCTTTAGAAAGAACAAGATTTAGACCTCAACATAGGATATAATATCCCATTTTTCTTTTATTTTTTGATAGCTGGTTTTTTAAACTAAATACTTATTTGATATCTGATTAAACTACTGTCTATGTTGGAACGAAAAAAGACAATTGATTTAATACAGCAACACTAATTTTCCAATAATTTTATATATCATAATAAAGTATATTTATTGGTGATATTTTTTGGTTAAAGAATTTATTCCTGATGTAAAAACTAGTTCTTCTGGTTCGTTGCCTTATTTTTTGATTGGAGTTTCGCTTTTGGGGTTCTTGATAACACTTGGAATTATAAAAAACAAAATCGAATATGCAAAACTAGTAAAAAAACAATTATCCTCAAAAACAATAGATTTAATGGAAGATAATATTACTAAACAACTGACTGCTTTGGAAAAAATATTTGGTGATGAAACTATTTTTAATACAAAACTAATTAAAATGTTAAAAGAACAAGCAATAGAACCTAAGGAATTAGTTATTGACTTAATAAGAGGCAGAGGAAAAATAAATCCACAAATTCTGCCCGAAGAAATCGTTCCTTTGTATAGAAAAATCAATTCTCTGGAGCCTAAGGAATTAGAAAAATTCTATTATGAAGTAAATAGGCTTAAAGGAGTAGAATTAGAACTAACTAACCCAGAACAAAAAAAAGAATGGTATGAATTTAGAAAACTTAGGGAAGACCGGGCAAAACAACAAGTAAATGAAATCCAATCCAGAATGATGAAACAAGGGCGTGTAAAAGAATTAGTTCTAAGGGATCGTGCTAAAAGAGCAGAAAGATATAAAGCTCGTGAAACTCCCAGAACCGGAAGACTAGCATCTGCTGAAAGAACAAGATTTAGACCTCAACATAGGATATAAGGGCTGGGTTTTAGAGGCTAATACTTTTTTTATTTTCTTTTTGTATTATTTTATATATTTTCTTGTTCTTTTTTTTATATGCAATCACAGGATAGGTCTTTAAGCGGGATTCCAGATTCAGAATGGAAGGCACTGTCTGAAAAAATAAGGGACGCAAATGGAAGAGTTTTGTTATTAGTTCATCCTTTTTATGATTATGTTCATGATAAGCAATATGTTGAAACTATTCATAATCTTTTGAGAAAATCAAAAATTCCTGTTATTATTTTAGAACCCCATAATAAAATAAGAGAAACAGAAGATGGTCTTTGGGCTATTGGTGCAAAGTCAGCATTTATTATTTCTACTATATCAAGTGGTCCAGCAGTACTAAAGTCCTTGAAACCAGTCCCTAAAAAAAGACTTGGTGATGCTGACTTAGAAATGACTCGCTTTTTTAAAAAGCTTAAGTCTGTGGGGGTAAAGGCACTATTTATTGGTGGTATGTATGCTTGGGCACAAAACCATGGTTCCGTAAGCAAAGCTGAAGGCCGCATGTTTCCAAATTGGGAAAGTAAAAATGATTTTACTGTATCTGCAGGCTGTGCTGGATATACTTATCGTAGAGCTATCGAGTTGGGTATTGGCATGGTAAGACTTATTCCTAATGCACTATATCCTTCTAAGCCACAAAGAACATTTAGAGAAACAGCAAAGAAAATGCCCCTGAGATCAAGACTTATACAAAATGATGTGAAGCCAAATCGTTTAGCAAGGTTACTTCGTAGAAAACCAAAATAATTTATAAAATTTTCTTAACTAAACTATAAACTTCTTTTTGAATTATTTCAATTGGTAAGGGTTTATCTTTTTCAAAGCAAACAATTCTTTTCCAGTTTTCAAAATTATCATTTGTTAAGCAAAATAAATAAGCACCCTCTGCATTTCTTAAGTGATTAATATCATCTTCATGAATATCTCTTTTTTTTCCCTGTACATATTTGTTGTCCCATTTTTTTTCTGCTAATTGCTGACCAATTACTGGATCCATATGTAATAAAATAGTTAAATCTGGTTTTGGGATTCCTAAGATATTATATTCTAAGTCATTTACCCAGGCAAGGAATGCCTTTCTTTCTTCTGGGGACGTAATTTTTCCTAGTTGGTGACCTTTATTTGCGGAGGTATAACGATTAGAAATAACGTGGATGCCCTTGCTTAATTGTTCTCTTATTTTAAAGCTTGCAGCAAATCTATCCAAGGCATAAAATAAAGATGCCTTTTTTGCACTTATTTCTTTTAGAGTTCCAAATTCACCTCTTAAATATTTTTCTACAAATTGAGCAGACCATTGACCATATTGTGGAAAATCAGCAGTTTCAACTGCGTAGCCTTCTTGTTTTAGATTTTCTACTAATAAATCACATTGGGTCTTCTTTCCTGACCCATCTGTTCCATCAATAACTATGAATTTACCTTGTTTCATATTAGCACCTACATAATAAGCATACAATTCAAGTTTATAAAGATTTGGTCTTTTACTTTATTATGGATGTAGTTATTGCTTTGATTATTATTGCAACTATTTTGTTGCTTGGAGCGTTTGGAGAACTTTTCTTTAGAAAAACAGGAATTCCTGATGCATTGTGGCTTATTTTATTTGGTTTTGTAATGACTACCGTATTTAAAGTGATAAGCCCAAATGCGTTTTCATCCTTGATTCCTCTTTTTGTAGTTGTAACTTTGGTAATAATTCTGTTTGAAGGTGGGCTTCATTTAAAACTTGCCGGCGTAATAAAATATTCTCTATCTGGAATGGGTTTAGCAATAACACTTTTCATTTTTTCCGTAATTTTTGTAACAGGTATAACTTATCTTATGGCCCTTATCGGGTGTTATCCCGGATGGAATATTTGGACAGGAGTATTATTAGGTGCAATATTTGGGGGTACTAGTTCAGTAGTTGTGATTCCGTTAGTGCTACTAGCTAATTTAGGAGAAGATGTATCAAGTGTATTGTCAGTAGAATCTGCATTCACTGATGCTTTGTGTATTGTTGTAGTTAGTACTCTTGTAGTTTTTTTGTTGAATTCTGCAAGTAATATTGGCCTTAAGGTTGTGCTTTCAAAAATTTCAGCAAGTTTAGCCATCGGAATAGTTATCGGCGTTGCATTTGGATTTTTTTGGTTGTTCTTGCTTTACAAATTTGAAAAAACATCTGGCATGAAAGATTATTTTTATTTCTTTACTATTGCCACTTTATTTTTTATTTATATTTTTGTGGACTATATTGGTGGGTCTGCTGTGGTGGCTTGTTTTGTTTTTGGGTTAATAATGGGCAATGCTTTGTTAATAAAAAAGATATTCAAAATAGAATCTTTGTATGAAGTTGATAAAGATTTATTACTAATTAATTCACAATTGGCTTTCTTGATAAAAAGTTTTTTCTTTGTTCTTATTGGGATGCTTTTGGTTATGGATTATAAATTGTGGATCTACGGGTTTATAATTACTGCAATTTTATTGGTTCCAAGATATTTATCTGTTTTGGTAATTCCTTTTACTAGAAAGATAGCACCTAATAAAAGAAAGCTTTTGTATCTGTTTTATCCAAAAGGATTAGCAGCAGGGGTATTAGCAATAAGTTTAGTAAACACACCTGGTTTAGATAAAGTAATTCCCACAATAAAAGATTTTGTGCCAATAATATTTTCAGTCATATTTTTGTCAATCTTATTATCAACAATTGGTCTTGGCATATACAAACTTAAATCAAAAAAAGAAGTATCGGGTCAAGTGAGTGTTGGTAATCACTAATTTTATCTTGGCTTGGTATATTATTCGCTTTTATAGATTTTATCAATTAACCCATTTGGATCTTCATAGTATTTTTGGATATTTTGAGTAACGTCTAAATAACTTTCAATATTATTTTTTATAAACCAATCTAAAATTTTTCCTCTGAGTTTTATTTCATCCATAACTTTGATTTTGTCTACTCCTAGTGCTTTTGAAATAGTTTCTATTGTTCTTGATGGCACTGAAGTTCTGCACATGTTTTCTTTTTCTGTATCGTATTCAAAAATGTTACTTAGTAGGGCTTTGTTTTCCATTCTTTCTAGCTCTGCAAGTTCTGAAACATATCTTGTAATACCTTTTCCAGGGTAATACTGCTTTTTAATGCTTATAATTAAGTTTAACAAAGGAATATTGGTCTCTGGTATTGACATAGGCTCGCTTTTTAGGCGTATAAATGCCTCTTTTGAATTGTTGGCGTGCAAAGTACCTAATAGCCCATTATGGCCTGTGTCCATTGCTGTAAACATGGTTCTTGCCTCTTCCCCTCTTACTTCTCCAACAATGATTCTATCTGGTCTCATTCGTAAGGAGTTTTTTAATAGCATATCCATGGTTATTTCTTCGGTTGTGCTTGTTTTTGGTCTTGCTTCAAGTGATACCCAGTTTTCTCTATCTGATAAATTTAGTTCAGGGGTATCTTCAATAGATAAAATTCTTTCATTATATCTGATAAATGAGGTTAATGCAAATAACATAGTGGTTTTTCCGCTTCCAGATCCTCCAATAACTAAGGTGTTTTGAGGAGCTACACCTAGGCCATCTATACAAACCCAAAGAAATGAAGCTAACTCTTTAGAAATGGTTTTATTTTTTATTAATGCAACTATGGAAAGTGGTTTTTTTGTAAATTTTCTTATTGTAATTGTTGGGCTGAATGGACTAACATAATTTGAAGTAATATTTATTCTTGACCCGTCGGGTAAACGGCCGTCTAGAACTGGATTCTGGTCATCTACTTTTTTTACTGTAATGGCTTGTAATTTGTTTATAAAAGTAGAATATTCTTCAGAGGTAAATGTGATGTTTGTCTTGCATAACCCTTCTTTTTTGTGGAATAAAAATATTTGTGAATCTAACCGATTTACCATAATATCTTCAATGTCATCATTGTCAAAAAAAAAGCTAAGTCCGCCATATCCGCAAAGATAAAGGGCAATTGGTTCAACTTGTGTTATATTCCCAAACCCTGATTTTTGCAAAATATCTTTTACTGCTTTGTTTAGCTCAATAAGTTCTAAAGAGGATGGAAAAAGGTTGCTTGATAGGTAGATGTCTAATTTATCTATTTGCTCTGTTAAAAAAGAACTGTTTGTTTTATTTTTTGTGAGGTCTTTGATTTTTTTAATGACATTATAAATTTCATCTCTATTTTGTATTTTATAAATTTTAAAAGGATAATTTTGTTCAATAACGTAATCAGGCATGGACATCACACTGTTAAATATATTTCATAAAAGAATATAAACCTCTGCGTTGATATATCAAATATGGGGGATATTTTTAATATAAAAAAGCAAACTCTTGAAGTAATAAAGCCTACTTTGAAAGAACGTGAAAAGTATAAACTTAAACTTTCAAAGATGATAAAAAAGATTCAAAAGTTTGCGAGCAAAAAAGGGATCCCTCTTATTAAAGTGGTTGTTGCTGGCTCTTTTGCAAGAAATACAGCACTAAAAGATAATACTGATTTTGATTTATTTTTACTTTTTAACCCTCACTTGGATGTGCAAAAAATTGTTGATTACAATAAGAAAATAATCTATTCGTGTTTTTGGAATAGGCGCCTAATCGAAAGTTATTCTGAACACCCTTATGTGCAATACCAAAGAAAAAAATATAAAATAGATTTTGTTCCTGCATATGAAATAAAAAATTATACAGAAAGAAAAACAGCAGTGGACAGAACTCCGTTGCATTTAAAATATCTTCTGAATAATATGACTGAAAAACATAAAAATGAAGTGCTGATTTTGAAACAATTTTTAAAAAACAATTTGTTATATGGGTCTGACCAAAATATTAATGGGTTTTCGGGATATTTGGTGGAGTTGTTAATTTTATACTATAAAGATTTTGAAAACTTTTTATTGCAATTTCCAAAGCTAAGAAAGGGGTCTAGGCTGGCTCTTGAAAAAGATGAAAAAAAAGAATTTAAGGATGCTTTAATTGTAATTGATCCTATAGACCCTTTAAGAAATGTGGCGGCTGCATTAAGTGAAAAGAATTTTGAAAGAACACAAAAATTATGTAAATTATTTTCTGAATCTTCTGATAAAGATTTTTTCTTTTCCAGCCCTGATCCGGATTTGGAAAAAGTTTTAATTTACAAATTAAAAAAACCTGAAAAAAATACTGATATTTTATATGGTATGGTGAATAGAATTTTGAAAAAAATAAAAACTGCTGTTCCTGAAATAAATGAATTTAATTCTTATCAGGATTCTGATTTATATTTGATTTTTTCGTTATCTGAATATAATAAAGAAAAAACTTTTGAAGTAAAAGGTCCTTTTGTAAAGGATGTGGAAAATTGTGAAAAATTTAAAGAAAAACACACCAGTGTTTATGAAAAAAATGGTTCTTTATTTGCAAAAGAAGAAAATGTGGAAACTAATGTGGAAAAAATTATTGATTCTCAAGTATTGCAATATTTTGGGAAATTCCAAAAAGTAACAAAAGTAAATTCAGATAAAATTATTTTAAAGAAAAAAATACAGGAAGCCAAAGGGTTTGTAAGGTTGTGAATTGTATGGATTTAAATAAAGATGCATATGGACAAGAAGTTTGGGCTTATTATAATAAAAAAGACTCTTTTGAGATTATTCAAAGAGGAGATAATACTTTCTGGATTTCTTCTGGGCCCGTATCATACTTTAAAGACTATAAAGATTGGCCAGAAAACCTGAAAGAAGCAATGAAGTTTGTAACTGGAAGCGTTTTTGATATTGGTTGTGGTGCCGGCAGAGTTTGTTTGTATTTGCAGAAAAAAGGGCATAAAGTTTTGGGTATAGATAATTCCCCCCTTGCAATAAAAACTAGCAAAATGAGAGGGGTAAAAAATACTATACTAATGGGTATAGAAGGTATTGGAAAATTAAAAGAAAAATTTGGTGCAGTAACTATGGTTGGAAATAATTTTGGCCTTTTTGGTAGCTACAATAAAGCAAAAAAACTTTTGAAAATAATGCATACTATTACAACCCCTGATGCAGTAATTATTGCAGAAAGTAATGACCCTTACAAAACAAAAGATCCCCTTAATGTTGAATACCAAAAAAATAATGTTAAGCAAGGGCGTATGGCTGGACAATTAAAATTAAAAGTAATATATACAAAATATATTGGTGACTGGTTTGATTATTTGATAGTTTCAAAAAACGAAATGAAAGATATTCTAAAAGGTACGGGCTGGAAAGTTAAAAAATTCCTTGACTCTCCTAAAAACGGGAGTAGCTATATTGCAATAATTGAAAAAGAAAATAAAAAATAATTGTGTGGTCTTGGTGGATATAGCAAAAATAGTAGAAAAAAAGGTGCAGGAAACAATAGACAAGTACGGCTTGTTTACAAAAAAAGATAAAATCCTTGTTGCTCTTTCTGGTGGTAAAGACTCTGTTACAGTTCTTTATGTGCTAAAAAAACTTGGCTATGAAGTAGATGCTTTTTATTTGGATTTACATATTGGCGATTGGAGCAAAAAAAATCTAATTGCTGTACAAGAACTATGTAAGCTTTTAGCAGTAAAATTAACTGTTGTGGATATAAGGGCTGAATTAGGTTCTTCCATGTGTTTTATTCATAAGGGGATAAAATCTAAAAAACCAAATTTATCAAATTGTTTAATTTGCGGGGTAATAAAAAGGTCTTTACTTAATAAAAAAGCAAGAGAATTGGGGGCTACAAAAATTGCAACAGGACATAATTTGGATGATGAGGTAGAAGTATATTTTATGAATTTGTTCAAGTACAACTCGGATTTACTTTGGGGTATGGGACCACAAAATGGGGTGACTAGGGATAAGAAATTTGTGCCAAGAATTAAACCTTTGTATTTTGTTACTAATAAGGAAACAAAGGAATTTACGCAGGAGCTAAAGTTACCGGTGGTATATGAAAAATGTCCTTGTTCATCAACTAGCGGTATAAGAAATGACATAAGAAAGATGGTGCAAGAATTGGAAAAGGAAAATCCAAATTTAAAAAAAGAGTTAATTGAAAAGCTTCAAGAAAAAATAAAAAATAAAAATTTTAAAGTAAGCGGGAAAATAACTTATTGTGAAAAATGTGGGGAACCTGCCAGAGGAAAGATTTGTAAAAGTTGTGACCTATTTTCTTCTTTGTGTAAATCAGAATAAAAATAATACGCAAAACTATACAAAAAAATATAAACCTCTTTTGCTTATTTTATTAGTGATTAATTATGGGGAAAAAACCAGTAAAAGTTCATGTTAATAAATATGCCCGGGAAATAGACCCTGACGAAAGGCGACCTCTTTCTTTGGAACACGGTGGGGGGCAATTGATTGGTCAAAGAGAAAAAGAGATTTTAAATAAAAAACAAAATCAGTTAAATGCTTTTAGAGTGGCTTTGGGTATTGCAAGTATTGGATATGGACCGGAATATACAGTAGGAGCAATACGTGTGCCTGGTGAAGAAGAGGCTATAAGAACAGGAAGAAATATAGTAAAAACACATGAATTGGATGGTACTAATGTTGTGCTAAACTTTTTGGTCTTTTTACAGAAAGAAGCCCCTGAGGTGTATAGGGGATTAATTAATGAAGCAAGAAAAAAGTTTCCTGATTTGAATAAACCTAGGCCTCGGGAAAATTACAAGGCTGAAATAATTAGACTTACAAGAGCGCTAATGTCGGAAAAAGGTATTTTCAGAATGTTGCGTGCTTAAATTTTTATATTTCTGTTGCTTATTTTATTTATGTGGGTAGCGGAATTTAGAATTACCATTAATTGGGCATAAAAAACAGTTTTTGAAACGTTAGCATACATACAGGCTCTTCCAGCTGTTAAAAGTATAATTATTTTACAACTTATAATTTATAATTCTTTCTATTTATAGATATATAAGCTCTTTTAGGAGAGCATAACATAATAAGGAGTTGAACAAAATGAACGGAGTAGTAAAATTTTATAACATAAAAAAGAGATTTGGTTTTATTAGCGGAGAAGACGGAAAAGACTATTTTGTACACTTGTCCGGAGTTGAAAAGGGAAATTTCTTAAGAGAAGAATCTAAGGTTGAATTTGAAATCGAAGAATCAGATAAGGGTCCTAAAGCAGTAAAAGTAGTAGTTACTGAGCAAGCACCTCCTAGAGAAAGAACACCAAGAGCACCTAGAGAAGAAGCTAATGATGAAGAAGAACCAACAGACTCTGAAGAAGAACAGTTTTAATTAATTAACAAATGCTCTTTTGAGCATTTTTTTCTATTTTTTCATATTATTACTTTTTAATCTAATCCATCTTTATTTATACAGAAATAAAGGGTGAAATATGATGTCTGGAGAATATTCTATTGCTTGTGGACCTGGGGCTTGTACCTGTGGTGGTTGTGTTCATTATAAACCTAATACGGATGATCCAAAAAAAGGAAAATGTTTTAGTAGCGAAGTGGAATGTACTGGGCACTGCAAATTTTTTAGATATAAGAGATAATTCCATTACTAGCTTTTTTTATAACCATTTCTTTAGATCTTGCGAAATTTCTTTTTTTATAGTAGTCCAAACAATTATATACCTTGTTTTTGTTATATATATGGTCTTATCTAGACGCGTAGGTGATTTTTATGAATGCTGAACAAAAGAAATTATACAATACTTTAAACGAGCATAGAAAAGCATATGTTAATTTTGATATCCCTGATGAAAAAAATGGGGAATATCTTCTGTGTGTATTTCACTTTTTGCCAAATAAAAAGTTAAATGTTTTACAAGCTGCAGCAGAGATTTCTGCAGAATCATCAACCGGAACAAATTTTAAAGTAAGTACTGAAACAGCATTTTCAAGAAAAATGAATGCTTTAGTTTACAAAATAGATACAAAAAAAGAATTAGTTTGGATTGCATATCCTTGGAGATTGTTTGATAGGGGCGGAAATATACAAAACATACTTACTTACGTGGTAGGAAATGTTTTAGGAATGAAAGAAGTAAATGCTTTAAAATTATTAGATATGTGGATACCACCGGCAATGTTGGAACAGTATGATGGGCCATCTTATACTCTTGACGATATGAGAAAATATTTGAATGTACATGGTAGACCTATTTTAGGAACAATAATTAAACCAAAAATGGGTTTAACTTCCGCTGAATATGCTGAAGTTTGTTATGATTTTTGGGTTGGTGGAGGGGACTTTGTAAAAAATGATGAGCCCCAGGCAAACCAAGATTTCTGCCCTTTTGATAAGATGGTTTTGCATGTAAAACAAGCAATGGCTAAAGCAGTAAAAGAAACAGGCAAGAAAAAGGTGCACTCATTTAATGTATCTGCTGCGGATTTTGACGAAATGATAAGAAGATGTGAATTAATTAGAAATGCTGGATTTGAGCCAGGAAGCTATGCCTTTTTGATTGATGGCATTACTGCTGGTTGGATGGCTGTCCAAACATTAAGGAGAAAGTATCCTGATGTGTTTATACATTTCCACAGGGCCGCACATGGCGCTTTTACTAGACCTGAAAATGCATTTGGATTTAGTGTTCTGGTATTGTCTAAATTTGCAAGATTAGCTGGAGCAAGTGGAATACACACAGGAACAGCAGGAATAGGAAAAATGGAAGGTACTCCTGATACAGATATAATTGCTGCAAAAGAGATTGAGAACCTAAAAACAACGGGACCATTTTTTGAGCAATCTTGGTCAAAGATTCCAGAAAGAGATAAAGATATGATTAAACTTGTGCAGGAAGATTTGGCACACCATGTAATTCTTGAAGATGATAGTTGGAGAGGGGTAAAGAAATGTTGCCCAATAATATCAGGTGGATTAAATCCAACTTTATTAAAGCCATTTATTGATGTAATGGGCAGTGTAGATTTTATTACTACGATGGGGGCAGGCTGTCATGCTCATCCTGATGGTACTCAGGCAGGTGCTAAAGCTTTAGTGCAGGCCTGCGAAGCATACAAAAAAGGAGTATCAATAGAGGTATATGCAAAGACCCACAAAGAATTAGCAAGAGCAATTGAATTCTTTGGAAAAAATAAAACAAAAACTAAGGATAAGAAGCCAACTAAGACAAAAAAAATAAGTAAACCAAAAAAAGCTTTGCCAAAGAAAATAACTAAAAAAATAAAAAAAGTTACTAAACCTAAAGTAGTAAAAAAGGTAGTAAAAAAAACACCAAAGAAAAAAGCAGTAATTAAAAAAGTAAAAAGGAAATAACTTCTTTTTTACATCTTATTTTTTATTTTTTTGCTAAATAAATTGGAAAAATAAAATCAAGCTTGTAGCTTTTGCTTGTTATTGTTATTCTTTTTGAATTCAACTTGGATCTTGTAATAATTTGCGATATTTTGTTTACTTCTTTCGCTGCAAAATTGTATCTTTCTATATGTTCTTTTTCAGTAATAATTAAGTTTTTTGACTTTCCAATTAATTTTAATTCTTTAATACCTGCTTTGCTGTAAAGCTTATTAATATCCTCTTTTGACTGAAAATGTCTTTTCCCAATAAGTTTGTTTGATGCATAAATTTTGTCTGCTAAATTTCTTTCTTTGTTTGTTGGCATTGCAGCAACACAATTAAAGAATAATCCATTTTCAGCTAATTGACTTTTGAGATTTTTTAATGCTTTAATTTGTAGTCTTTCTCTGTAAATATAATCTAAAGCAGAACGCATAATTATTATATCAAATTTAATTTCTGAGTTGTATGACAAAAAATCAGCAAGAATTTTAGTTGTCTTTTTATTTTTATTTTGATTTAAGTGCTCTTGCGAAATATCAAGTAAGTAAAGTGCAGGTAAAAATCCTTTTTTTTGTAATGCCTCCACTAATTTTTCGCCTAATAATCCATTGGCGCCGCCAGCATAAAGAATGTTTAGTTTTTTATTTTTTAGAGTTTTTGCTTTTTGTATTTCTGGCAAAACTGCTTTGATAAATGCATTAATGTTTGTAGGGTCAGAAAAATAAGAGTTATAAGTCTTTTTCCAGTTCTTTCCAAGTACCTTCTTGTCCCTTTTTAGGTTGTTTTCAGAGATCTTGCTAATTTTTATCTTTTGCATAAAAAAGAAAAATAAGGAAAAGAATAAAAAGAGCTTCTGGCGAGATTTGAACTCACGACCTCGTCCTTACCAAGGACGCGCTCTACCACTGAGCCACAGAAGCACTGCCTTTTTCCAAAAAGGCAAGTTGCGAAAAAGGCATATCCCTCTGGGATATCGCGGTGGCTCAGTTGTTTTGGGCAACTTACCCTTTTCCTAAAAGGGCAGCCACTGAGCCACAGAAGCACGAGCCTTTTTAGAAAAAAGGCAAAAAGTCAGTTTGCCTAACAAACTGCTTTAGGCCCTCAAACAATTTGCCTAAAGCAAATTGCTTTGTTGGCACCGTCTGCCAAAAACACGAACCTAAGTTGCCCAAGAAAGGCGTCTCGCAATTTTATTAATATACTATAACGACAAAAAGTTTATATCGTTGTGTGATTTCTATTACATATGGTAAGTTATAGTCTTGTCTTTGGTGATCCTGACAAAAGAATTGGTAATATATTGACAGAGGCACAAATAAGATCTTTAAATGAACTTATTGAGAAAAAAGGGGTGATCTATTCGCCAGAAGATAAAGTGCAGGGTCTTTGTTGCTTTTTAGTAAAAGGTGCCGTTGTTACTGGTTATCTTTCTTATGGAAAAAGTGATGCTTTAGATATTTTCTTTGTAGAATCAAGAAAAAAAGAAAGAGAGAGCTTCAGGCTTTTTTCTAAAGGGAAGTCCATTGGTCTGTTTTTAATTATCAGCGCTCTTAAAAAACATAACCTTAGAAAGGTAAGTTGGAGCAGTCTAACCCCTTCAGGGGAGAGGCTTTATGCCAGGGCTTTAGAAAAAAATATAGCAAACAGAGTTAATGATGATACTTGTATACTTAGAAAGGAACCTCCCAAACGATTAAAGATAATTCCAAAATGAAATAAGGAAGATTTATTTATCACTTTGTTCTTTTTAATATATGAAACAATTTAGGATTTATAAGGCAAACTCTCAGAAGAATGGTACTGCACTATCATTGGATTTTAATAAAGAAAAACAATCCTTATTTCTGGAATTTGCTAAACAGAAGCCGGATGATACATTTGATTGGGAGAAAAAATTAACTTTTAAATTCTCTTTAATCGAACTTGCAAAAGTATGTGTATTTTATAAAAACAAACTACCAGAATTGAATTTCTTTCATGATCCCTCTAAAGGGGAATATAAGGCAAACTTTAAGAATGCTGTTCTGAAACTTACAAAAGGAATGAATAACTATTCTTTAAAAATAAATCAGCAAGAACTTGATGGTTCAATTAATAGTATAATAATTAACATAAATGAAGAAGAAATGTATTCCTTATGCTTGTTGTTTGATAAAGCAATACAGGATAGTTATTTTTAGGTGAATAAATGGATGTAGAAATTTTGCCATGGAGACATGATTTTTTATCTCAGGAACATAAGGATCTAATTGATTACATCTCTGCAATACCTGAAGGCTCAAAATTGGCACTAGAAATAACTCCGCAGCAAATAGCTTTTTTTGCTCAATTAGAGGCTAGTTTAGAGTCAGAAAAGAGTATGGGCGGAAAAAAAGTTAGGCAAAAATTGGCAGCTTTTATTAAAAAAATGCGTAATAATTCGTTAATATCTAACATACCTATTTCCGGGTTGGCTATTTTTGAAGTATACCATTTAGCAAAAATGAGAAACTTACACTTAATTCCTCTGGAAACAAGTGCTTCAGAAAGAGCATCAAAAATATACTCTCAGGAAGAAGCTTTTTTATTTAGGGAAAAAACTTTTGAAAGTCAAATAATGGCACAAGACCCCAAATCAAAAATATTTGTTGTTACTGGAGCAATGCACGCAAGGGAGTTAGAACGAAGAGTATCATCAAAAACCAAGGTTAGTATAAATTATCGTTATCTCTCAAATCCAGCGGTGATGATAGAACAATTAGACGCTTATGATCGATATAAGTTAGCAATAAAAGAGAAAAGACATTTTAGGGCTTTAATTGAAAAGCATGCTTTTGAACATGGCAGTTCTGGAACAAGAATTGGCTGGAAATCCGCAAGAAAAAAACTTTTTGATCATTATAGACAAAAATAATGTTTTTGAATATTCTTTATTTTTTCCTTTAAGGCTTGCAAGGTCTGGGCTGGATTTGACATATAATATATATATTTATGTTTGCTTTGATTTATTATTGATTTTTTATGACTTATAATATATTATTCAGCATTTGCTCTTTGGGTTTAGGGCACGCAACAAGGTCTCTGCCATTAATAAAGTATTATTTGGGCAAAGGAAATAAAATTTATATTTCTTCTGAGCAACATGTGTTAAACTTTTTAAAAAATGAATTTCCTAAAGAAAAAAATGTTGTGCTAATTGAAAAAGTACAAAAATATCCACCTCTGGAGAGAGGTAGTTCAATTATTGGGTATGGCTGTCATATAGTTTTTGATGGTTTAAGAATGCCACATATAATTAAACTTGAACATAATTTTGTTGAAAAATTAGTTAAAAAACATAAAATCGATTTTGTAATTTCTGATGGTACTTATGGGGGTTATTCTTATAAAGTTCCTTGCTTTTTAATTACTCATCAATTAGAATTCCAATTTATATTTCCGTATGCTTTATTTGGGAAATGTGGTAGTAGATATAATTTATCTATATTTAAAAGATTCACAAAAGTATTAGTTCCAGATTATATAAAAAAAATGAGCTTATCGGGGGATTTGGCATATAACCCGCGGTTTAAAAATATTAACACTGAATACATTGGAATTTTGTCACAGTACACAAAAAAGAAAATTAAGGAAGATATTGATTATCTAGTAATTATTAGCGGTTATTTGCATGAACATAAAAAAGAATTTTATGATAATCTGATAACTGTTTTAGAAAAAAGAAAAGGTAAAAAGATTTTTATTATGGGAGACCATCTGGAAGATTATCATAAAAAATTACCTGGAAATATTGAAGTATATTCTTCATTTAAAGGATTAGATAAAAATGAATTATTTAATAGGGCAAAAGTAATTATTTCGCGGACCGGGTATACTACTCTGATGGATCTATTAGAGTTAAATAAGAAAGCGATACTAATACCAACTCCAAAGCAGTCAGAACAGGTATACTTAGCTAAGTACCATCAAAACAAGGGGTATTTTAATATCGTTATGTCTCAGAAAGATATCACAGATAAAAATTTAATTAATGACCCAAAAAATACAATTTTAATTGAAAACAAAAATCTTCCAAAAACAAAAGAGACAGTAAAAAAAGTAGCGCAAATTATAGATAAATGTATAAAAAAATAAAGGTGTTTATGTGCTTATAGAAACAATACTAACTTTTTTTCAAGATCCAAAATATTGGATGCTGTTGGTGTTGTTTATTGTTGAGGGGCCTATCACTAATTTTATTGCATCTATGTTTGCAGCAACTGGAGTATTAAATATTTGGTATGTCTGGGCCTTAGCTGTTTTGGGGGATTTAGTAGGGGATACAATATATTATTTTATTGGTACAGGAATTTCAAAAGTAAAATTTCTTGAGAAAATAAAAGATAAGGAATCACAAACCACTTTTACAAAATTTGAAACTCTGTTTCATAAAAATTCTGTTCTTTCCCTAGTTACAATAAAACTATTGCCAATATCTTTTGGTTTAATTTATTTTGGAAAACAAAAATACCCTTATTGGAAATATATTTTTGTTTCTTTATTAGTCACTGCATTTTATGATGCAATAATTTCTTTTTTAGCATATAATGGAGTAACTACTTTAAAAAATTTCTTGCATTATTTGGATATTTATCAGGTAATTGGAATTGTTTTAGTTGTTTTTGCTATACTTGCTTTAGTAGTTTATATTTTTAGAAAGCCAATAAAAACTTTTGTATATCGTGTGTTTTTTTGGGTGGTTGGGAAAAAATGAATTTGCTTGTAGTTTGTGAATCCCTTGATATAGGTGGTGGTTCAATTGGCCAAACAAAAAGGCTTCTTTTTGCACTAAAACAAAAAAATAAAATAAGCTTGATAACTACTAAATTAACTGAAAAGCAAAAAGAACTTTTTTCTGGAATAAAAATTTATGATTTTGTTTCTGGCCCTGGATTAGGGTCTGCTAAATTTAAATGTATTTTATCTATTTCAAATAAAAAAATTAAAGAAATTCTAAAAAAAGATAAAATAGATATAATATATAATGTTCATCAGTCGCCAATAGCAAGAAAAATCAGGTCTGTTGCTTTGGACTTAGGTGTGCCTTTTGTTAATCATGTTCACACCCCTGTAGGTCAAATGTATAGTATGTTGCCTGCATATTTGAAATTTGGTATTATAAATCCTATTTTAGATAGTTATTTGATGTCTGGATATTGCAACTCGGATTGTATTATTCTGACTGGTACTTATAACAAGGATATGTATTTGGATTTTATAAATAAAAAAAAGCCAGTGGAAATAATCTCTAATGGAGTTGATACTTCTAAATATAAAAAAAATAAAAACAAATCTGGCTTGTTAAAAAAATACGGTTTGTCAAATAAAAAGAAGGTATTACTTGTTAGCAGATATTCTAAAGATAAAAATTTAGAAACTGTATTTGAGGCATATAAAAATATATCTGGTTTTGAACTTTTGATTGCTGGTAATGAAGAAATAAAAAATAAGTTAAAGCAATATTTTAAAAATAAAAATATAATTTATCTTGGTCAGAAGTCGCAGGAGCAACTAATTGAACTTTATAGTATTGCGGATGTTTTGGTGTTGCCATCGTTTATTGAATTGGAAAGCTTAGTTTTTTTAGAAGCAATTTCTTGTTCTTTACCTGTAATAATCTCGGACTCAGAAGAAAATAGAACAAACCAATATGTAAAAGAAGAAGATCTGGTATTTGAGACAAAAAATCCAAAAGATTTACTAAAGAAAACTAAATTCATTTTGAAAAATGATGTGTTAAGAAGAAAATATTCTAAAAAGTACAGAGGGCTTGCTGAGAGTTTAGATTTTAATTGCTCTGTCCAAAAATTAGAAAAACTATTTAAAACTATTATTACTAAAAATAAAAGGTAATTTCTATTTGTTATATTGAAAAGACTTAAGGTGGGGATCCAATGGAATTAAATGAATTTATGAAAGATAAAAAAACTATTTCAATAGTATGTAACCAGTGGGGGGACACAGGTAAAGGGAAGTTTGTAGATTACTTTGCAAAGTGGGCGGATATTATTGCAAGAGGCACTGGTGGAGCGAATGCAGGCCACACGATAATTCTAAATGAAAAAAAATATGTGTTTCATTTAGTGCCATCTGGTATTTTGTATGATGTTGACGGAAAAATAAACATAGTAGGTAACGGGGTTGCATTTGATCCAAGATTTTTTATTGAAGAATTAGATATCCTTGATAAAGAAAAGGTACAATACAACAATTTGAAAATTTCATTAAATGCAAAACTTGTTATGCCTTATCATTTGCTATTTGATAGATTAAAAGAAGTGAGTTTGGGTTCGGGAAAAATTGGTACAACTGGAAGAGGTATCGGGCCGATTTATGTTGACCATTACGACAGAAAAGGATTGGTTGTAAACGATATGTTAAACAAAAATTTATTTGAAAAAAAATTAAAAAGAGCTTTAGTTGATAAATTAAAAGTGCTATCCTTATATGACAAAAATATTGTAAAAGAAATATTAATGCATCCGCAATTAGAAAGTGGTGCTTTTTATAATGATGAAACAATACTGGATTATAATAAAATAGTTGAATATTATACTGAAAAATATGCAAATAGATTACGAAAATATATCTGTGATGCGGAACAGTTTATGAAAGAAAATGTGCACAAAAAGAAAATTTTGTTAGAAGGTGCACAAGGATTGTTACTGAGCATAGATCATGGTTCATATCCTTATGTTACTTCTTCTGATACAACAATTACTGGGTTAGTAAAAGGTGTCGGAATTAGTGAAAAAGATGTTGATTTAAACTTAGGAATTGTAAAAGCCTTCTATATGACTCGTGTTGGGCAAGGTCCTTTTCCAACTGAGTTTGGTGGGGTAATATCAGATAAACATTGTTCATCAAGTACTAAAGAAGCAGAACAAGAAATGTATCCTAATGCCAGCTTAGAATCAAAAGATGAAATGGAGCTAGGTGTTGCAATTAGATTTATTGGGCAGGAATATGGTGCAACAACTAAAAGACCAAGAAGAACGGGTTGGTTAGACTTACCTTTATTAAGAAAAGCAGTATTAACAAATGGACCTGATCTGATTTTGACAAAAGTTGATGTGTTAAGCAATGCAAAAATCATTAAGTTGTGTACTGCATATGAATATACTGGTGAAGATTATTACTATGGCTCTGAATTAGTAAAGACAGGTGATACAATTACAACAGCAATAGTTGATTCAAATATCCTAAGTCAATGTAAACCAATATACAAGGGGTTCCCTGGCTGGTTATCAGAGATAAGTAAAATAAAAGAATATAAAGGTCTGCCACAGAATCTAAGAAATATTGTTGAGTATATTGAAAAAGAATGCAAGGTAAATGTAAGAATAGTCTCTATAGGACCTGAAAGAGATGAAACCATAATTAAGGGTTAATCCCTTTTTTTATTTTTTTTAGTTAGTTGGGATGTATGTTACTTTGTGTGCTTTTTCTAAAATAATGTGTTCATATTTTTCAATTTGATTTGGAAATAGATTTTGTATTTTTGTCATAATGCCTTTAAACTGTTCATGATTTTTTACATATAATTCAATTTCTAAATCTGAACCAATAGGTCTATTTAATTGAAAAATATACTGCTCTGTGTGACAAAAATTAAAAATGTCTTGATTGCATTTATAATTTTTTAATATTATTGTCGCTTTGTATGATTCATATCCTAAACTGCTCCAATTTAATATTGGCTTATATCCTAAAATAATGTTCTTTTGTTCAAGTTTTTTTATTCTTTGTATTATTAGCTGAGGGCTTTGCTCAATTTCTTTAGCAATATTAATTGTTGTTTTTTTTGCATTTTTTGCTAAAGATTTAAGAATTTTTAAGTCAATTTCATCTACTTTTTCTTCTTTACCTTCTCCCAAAATATTTATTTCTGGGATTTCTGTTTTGTCTGGATTAAGAAATGTTTTTGTAAAGTCGTAAATTGGAGAATATATTGAGATTTTATATGATTCTATATTTGGTTTGTATAGCATAATTTTGTCCCAAACTTCGTGAAATCTTTTTGTTGACTTTGTTACTATTCCTACTCCAAGTAGGTAATAGTCCTTATAGGTGTAAATATATGCCACCTCTTCTGTATTTTTTAAATAGTTTAATATCTCTTGTTTTTTTTCCTCGGTAATATCTCTGAGATGTAGATAACATCTGTAGGTAATATAACCTAACTTTGAAACATCAATAATAGGGTAATATCCTAAAATGGTGCCATTTGATTCAAATTTTTTTATGTGATAATTTACTTTGTGTTTTGGAATCCCAACATCTTTTGAAATTTTAGAATTGCTTTGGCGTGCATTCTTTTCAAGGGCAAACAATATTTTTTGTTCTACTTTTCCCAGGTTACGTTTTAAGGTCATACTATTGCATAGTAAAAAACAATATATATTCTTTTTGGTTTTGAAATAAAAAATAAGAAAAATATCGTATATACACAAAAAAATACAAAATATGTAGTGATGATTTATGAAAGCATTAATTTGGCATTGTAAGAAGTTTAATATGGGAAACTCCAAACCTACAAAAAAATTTAATTGTGTTGATTTTGAAATAACAAATATCTTTGAAAAAAATGTATTAGCCATATTTATTTCTATTGAAAATATCGGGGATACCGCCTATTTTTTTGATCTTCTTTCTGATCTAAAGAAGCTTTCACTAAGGTTTGATACAAATAAAATTATTATTATCCCTTTTGTACATTTTATAACTAAAATACCCCCTATAAAAGAAGCATTTGAGGTAATAAACAAATTTTATGCTTTTTTAGCTTATGAGGGGTATGTTGTTAAAAAAGCACATTTTGGCAGTAGTAAAGATATTGAACTTATGAGTCCAAGTGACCCGTTTCAGGTGGTATTTAGATCGTATCCTTCGGAAGTAAATTTTAAATCAAAAAAAAATTAAATAAAAAAATATTATGATGAAAACGTAAAAGAATATGATTTATATATGGCTGAAACAAACCACTATGCCACACAAAAAAAGCTAATAGAAAAGATTTGTTTTTCAGGGCCGATTTTAGATTTGGCCTGTGGGGCGGGTTATTTGTTAAAAGAAATAAAAGACAAACAAAAATATGGTAATGATATTTCCAAAGAGATGCTTAAAATTGCAAAAATAAATAACCCTTTAGTAGAATTTACAACTGATGATGTCCATTCTCTTGTATCTCATAATAGAAAATATAAAGCCTTGATTTGCTGCAATTTATTTTTTTATTTGCAGGATAGTCATAAAGCAGTAAAAAGATGGATTAGTTTATTGGATAGTGATGGAAAGCTAATTGTTCTGGAGGAGTATCCTTTTATTTATCCAAAAGGTCTAAAATATTTTGGATCATTAGTAAATCCAGTTACAATTTCAGAAATAGAAAAAATTATGAAAAGTAATGGCTTGATTTTAGAGCAAAAGCAAAAAGAAAGTATAGACTCTGCACATGATCTCTATATGTTAGTTTTTAAGAAATAGTGAACTGGTACTTAAGTGAAGTTTTTGAATAACCTACTCTTTTTTTGAAAAAGAGTGGGAAGAGAGGGATTTGAACCCTCGACACATAGGTCTTCAGCCTATTGCTCTTCCGGACTGAGCTACCTTCCC
>CAYZSS010000011.1:0-1423 GCA_964480435.1 uncultured archaeon
TAACGCTGAAGGTCAAGTATGTACTACAACTGATGTTGAAACTACAACAGATCCTGTTGTTATGCCTTACACTGGTGCAAGTATTACACCAATAATTGCTGGTGCACAAGGTGCTGGTAACTACATAGTAATTGGTGGATACATAGTAAACACTTTGTTCCCAACTGAATTAACTGAAAAGTTAGTAATGGAAGGACAACAAGTATCAGAAGTGTTTAACGGAAACATCATATTAGCTGGATTCACTGCTCAAGACACAACTGATGTTGTTGATGCTTTAATCGCAACATTAGAAGCTGAAGATGTAGTAATTCCAACTGAGTAAAGGGATTTTCCCTTTTCTTTTTTTTTTTATTTTTACTTTTTTAATTCCTCTGATTAATCTCGGGTATGGTAAAATTAACTTGTTACTTTGGTAATAGTTTATAGGTTTGAATTCTTTGGCATCTATTTTTAAATTTACTTCTGTTATTCTTATTTATGAATAATTCAGTATTCTTGAAGATAAATCCTATACTTAATGAATTAAAATTAGATAATAATATTATTGCAATCTACTTATTTGGATCACAAGCAACAAATAAAAATAAATCTTATTCTGATATTGACATCTGTTTAATACTAAAAAATAACGATAAAGCTATAGATTATCTGGGCTATAGTGGAAAATATATCGATATTTCTGTGTTTGACAAGCTTCCATTAACAGCTAAATATAAGGTATTTAAGGAAGGAAAACTTCTGTTTGTTAGCAACAAAGCTGTTCTGGACGAAATAAAAATAAGAGTTTTAAGGGATTATTTAGATAACAAATACTATCTTGATCTTGGATTTGAATACTTTTTAAATAAAGAAGGGGTAAAATTTGAATAAAGACCGAATTCTAAAAATATACTCAGATCTAGATCGTTTCTTTTTTGACTTAAAAGAGATAAAATCTGATGAAAAAATGGAATTAGTTGATTTTTATGCTTCTTCGATGTTGCTTTTCTCTATTTTACAAAGAACCATTGATTTAGGGGAGGAATTAATTTTAGAATTAAATCTAAATTTACCTGATTCACATAGGGATGTATTTGAAACACTTGCAAAAGCAAAAATAATAACTAAGGAAGAAAATGAAAAATTAAAGAATATGGTTAGTTTTAGAAATTTAATTGCCCACCAATATTATGAATTTGAGAAAAAAGATATAGTAAAAATTTGTAAAGATTTAAATGTTATAACTAATTTTGTAGAAAAATCAAAAAAACAGTTTAAAAAAGTATTAAAGTAGAATAACAGAAATCCCCTATTTTTGCCTTTTTTTAAAAGGCTCGTAAGTATGCTCGCTTGACGTAGTCAAAGACATACAATTTTGGCAGACGGTGCCTTTTTTTAAAAGGCTCGTAAGTATGCTCGCTTGACGTAGTCAAAGACATAC
>CAYZSS010000011.1:1523-28792 GCA_964480435.1 uncultured archaeon
GCCTTTTTTTAAAAGGCTCGTAAGTATGCTCGCTTGACGTAGTCAAAGACATACACTTTTGCCAACTTAGGCTTTTTTTAAAAGCCCAGTAACTTTGTGACTCAAAACATAATCTTTTATATATATGCTGTCTTTTATATATATAGTCGTACAGAGAGTGGGATTTATGTTTGTTGAACACGTAAGTAATCTAAAGTATTTAGGCTTAACAGAGTATCAGGCTAAAGTTCTGTATGCTTTAATGAAGAATAAGGTAAGTACTATCTCAGAAATAGAAAATATAGCTGGTGTTCCAAAAACAAGGATATACGATGTAATGAAAGAACTAATGGATAAGGATTATGTTATCCAAATTGAAAATAAACCAAAGAAGTATAGAATAAGAAATGTTGATTTAGTACTGGATAACCTTGTAGAAACCAAAGAAAAAGAGTTTAACAGTATAAAAGTTAATATGGGCTTGATGAAGGAAATGTTTAAAGCAAACGAAATGCCTCTACAAAATAAAATAATTAATCTGGATAAAAAGAACTTTTTAAGACTTTTAAATGAGGAATTAGCAAACGCAAACCTAAATATTGCTGCGCTTTCTGGCTCAGAAATTGGGGAAAAAGAACTAAAAGATAGGCTAAAAAAAGCAGTAGAGAAGAATATCAATGTAAAGATAGTAGCTCACGCAGATCATAAAAAGCATATTTGGGAAATAGGTGGAGAAGGAAGAGAATACAATCATAACATGCTTGCCTATATAATTGATGGAAAAAAGGCGATCTTTAGACTAAACCCTGATAGTGACCAACAATATCAAGTATCTGTTGTTGAAAACAACGATGGATTAGTAACTATGCTTAAACATTATTTTGATTCCTGCTGGACACAAGGAAAATAGTTTAATCTAACTACGAATAAGTTTTCTTAATTGTTTTTTTTCTAAGGGCTTAGTTTAAAAAGCTTACTTATATAATATATATTATCTTATTTTGCCTATGAACTGGTAGTAGGGAGGTGTAGTTATGGCGCAATATGTAAAATTTGAAACTCCACAAGAAACTTATGAAAAGGTAAAATCATTACTTTCTAAGATTTCAAAAGGTGGAAAAATAAAAGCAGGAGTAAATGAAGTAACAAAAATAGTTGAAAGAGGACAAGCAAAATTTGTAGTTATGGCAGAAGATGTTAGCCCTGAAGAACTTTTGATGCATTTACCTGTTTTATGTAAAGAAAAGAAAGTGTCATTTGCTTATGTTACAACAAAGAAAGATTTAGGAGAAGCATCAGGATTGAAAATCTCTGCATCTTGTATTGCAGTAACTGATGATGGAAGTTTAGCTAAAGACTTGGACCAATTAAAGAAACAATTGTCTGAGCTAGTGAAGTGAGGTGTCTGTTATGGCTGATGAAATGGGAACACCCGCAGAAATAGTGGAACTAATAAAAAGAACTGGAGTAAGTGGGGAAATCACACAGGTTCTTTGTAGAGTTCTAGATGGTCCTGAAAAAGGGCGTGTAAAAAGAAGAAATGTTAAAGGCCCGGTACAGAAAGGGGACGTGCTTATTTTGCTAAATGTGCAGAAGGAAGCGAAGGAAATAAGAGCTAGGTGATAAACTATGAAATGTTCATTCTGTAATAAAGATTTGAGGGAAGGTACCGGAGTAGAGTTTGTAAAAAACGATGGAACTATATTTTTCTTTTGTAGTTCAAAATGCGAAAAGAACAAATTAAACTTAAAAAGGAACCCTAATAAGATAAAATGGGTTAAAAAATAGGGACCCGAAATCAAGGCGATTTTATGATCAGAGAACCAATAGTGGTTGTTGCAGGCCATGTTGACCATGGTAAAACAACTCTACTAGACTCCATAAGAGGAAGTACAGTCGCTCTTAAGGAGGCAGGTAGAATAACCCAACACATTGGTGCTACTGATGTCCCTATTAGTGTAATTAACTCCTTTTCAGGCCCTCTTATTGATAAATTCAAATTTGATATTAAAATACCTGGGTTATTATTTATTGATACCCCTGGCCACGAAGCTTTTTTTACCCTTAGACAAAGAGGGTGCGGTCTTGCAGATATTGCTGTGCTTATCATTGATATAATGCAAGGTTGTCAACCACAAACCTTAGAGGTAATAAAATACCTAAAAGAGAATAAAACCCCTTTTATAGTTGCTTTAACTAAATCAGACATGATTTCTGGCTGGGATAAAACCCTAAAAGTTTCAGAAATAATGAAAGAAGTAGATGAAGGAAATACTTCTTTTGCAAAAGATTTTAATAATAGATTTTACACTATTTTAGGTACTCTTTATGAACAAGGATACCCTGTAGAGCGGTTTGATAAAATCACAGATTTTACAAAAGAAGTAATATTGTTACCTGTAAGTGCAAAAACAGGGCAAGGAATAGAGTATTTGCTCTTGTTCTTGGCAGCAATATCTCAGAAATATTTGGAGAAAAAACTTGCTCTGAATGTTGAAGGTAAAGCAAAAGGTTTTGTTCTGGAAGTAAAAGAAGCAAAAGGAATGGGTAAGGTAATTGATGTAATAATTACTGATGGAATAATAAAAAGAAATGATATAATTTGTCTAAGTGGTAAGTCTGGTACAATCTACACAAAAGTAAAGAATATGCAGAAACCAAAGGAATTGGAAGAAATAATGCAGAAAAAAGTTGATTTTGATTTTGTTGATGAGGCAACCGCTGCATCGGGAATAAGAATAATTGCCCTAAAGCTTGATAATGTTATGGCTGGGGACTTACTTGAAGTTGTGGATGCCATTTGTGATGAAGAAAAATGCGAAGTGGCTTGTAGACAGAAAGGTATAATTGTTAAAGCGGATACTATCGGGTCAATGGAAGCATTGGAAGCCTTATTGAAGAAGGATAATATAGAGGTTTTAAAATCAGAAGTAGGGCATATAACTAAAGATGATGTTATGCTTGCGTCAGTGGCTTGTGATTGGAAAGATAGAGCAATAATTGGATTTAATGTGTCTGTTTTGGATAATGCTGCTGATTTAATTAAATGTAAGGACGTAAATCTGTTTTCTGGGTCTGTAGTTTACAATATAATTGATACTTACAAAGACTTCATAAAAAACAAGGAAAAAAAGAACTTTGATGACCTTGTAAAAAAGGTGGGGCATCCAGTCTCTTTTAAAATATTTCCTGAGCATATATTTAAAAGGAACAAACCTTTAGTTTGTGGAGTCAAGATTTTATCTGGTAAACTTTATCCCGGCACAAGGGTTGCTATTGGTGATAAAGAGCTAGGAATAGTAAAGCAAATCCAAGATAATGGAAAAACAATAGATTTTGCTTCTGAAGGGCAAGAAATTGCTATATCTATAGAAAACGGAAATGCAGACAAAATTGATTTAAATAAAGAAGTACTCTCTTATTTTAGAGAAAAAGACATAGAAGAATTCAAAATATATTTACCTGGAGATTTATTAAATAAAATAGAGGTAGTAAGTAAAAAAATATTGGAGTTTTGAAAGAATTTTGATTGGTGATAAATATGATTGTGAATTTAGGAAACCCAAAAACATCAAAAACATATACTGTAAAAGTAGATACTGATGTATATGTTGGAAATAAAATTGGAGATGAAGTATCATTAGAACTTATTGGAATCAAAGGTAAAGGAATAATTACTGGCGGTTCAACTAAGGAAGGAGTGCCTCTTGCATCTTTTTTGAATGTTCAGGGATATAAAAAAGCATTACTAAACCCAGGGTTTGGATTTAAAGATAGTACAAGAAAGGGACAAAAGAAGAGAACAACTTTACATGGTATGTTTGTTGATGAGAGAATAGCTCAAATTAATATAAAAATTATAGATTTAAAAGAAGATAACTTAGAAGAAAAATATGCTAAGCCAAAGGAAGAGAAGAAAGAAGAATAATGGAAATAAGTGATTAATTCATGGATAATTTGGGAGACAAGCAAGCAGTAGTTAATATTGGACTAATTGGTCACGTTGATCATGGTAAAACCAGTGTAACTAAAATGCTGTCTGGCAAATGGACCGATACTCATTCTGAAGAACTTAAAAGAGGAATATCTATTAGATTAGGTTTTGCTGATACTAGTTTTTATCTTTGCCCTAAATGTAATAGTTATGGTACTGATGAAAAATGTAGTTGTGGTGGCAAAGCAACATTTTTACGAAGAGTTTCTTTTGTTGATGCTCCAGGTCACGAAACACTAATGGCAACTATGCTAAGTGGTTCAACAGTTATGGATGGGGCTTTATTAATTATAGCGGCAAATGAAGAATGCCCTCAACCGCGAACAAAAGAACACCTTCTGGCAATTAATATGGCTGGGGTAAAGAATGTTGTTGTTGTACAAAATAAAGTTGATTTGGTAGATAAAGAGAAAGCTTTAATAAATTATAAGCAAATAAAAGGATTTTTAAAAGAAGTGGGCTATGAAAACACCCCGATAATACCGATTTCTGCAAATATGGGTTTAAATAAATCTGGATTAATTCAGGCAATGGAAGAAGTAATAAAAACTCCTAAACGTGATGAAAAAGCAGATTTATTTATGTGGGTTGTAAGATCTTTTGATGTAAATAAACCCGGCGCAGATATTAGCGAATTAAAAGGTGGAGTTTTAGGTGGTACAATAGTAAAAGGACTTCTAAAAGTGGGAGATGAAATTGAAATATCTCCTGTGGATGGGGGAAAATTGATTACTAAAGTAACTAGCTTAAGAACAGAGAAAGGAGAATTAGAAATTGCTAGACCTGGTGGATTAGTTGCTGTTGCTACTGAATTAGATTCAGCAATGACATTTAATGATTCAATGAAAGGAAAAGTAGTTGGCGCTAATGGGAAATTACCTGAACCGGTATCCCAAATAGAATTAGAAGTAACCTCTTTAGAAAGAGAATTAATGAAATTTGATAAAGATATTTTTATTAATGAACCTTTGGTTTTAACTATTGGAACAAGCACAAATTTAGGTGTTGTTAGTGCAATACAAAAAAATAAAATAAAGGTTAATTTGCGATTAAAAGCAATAGTGCAAAAAGAACAAAATGTGGCAATAAGTAGAAATTTCCAGAACGGCTGGCATCTTTATGGATATGGAAAATGTTTATGATACAATAGTAGTAGATACTAGTGTATTACTGGGGATTTATGAAACAAAATGTGATCCTTTTGAAGAATTGAATGTAAAGCAAATTTACATACCTGGTGCAGTAATAAAAGAACTAGATAAACTGGCTGAAAAATCAAGAAAATACGAAATAGCGAAAAAGTTAATATTTAAGTTATTATCTTTATACAATATTATATTAGGTAAAGACGAAAGTAGCTTTGCTGATGAAGTAATACTTAAATTAGTAGATAAGTACAAGGTATTTTTTACTAATGACAAAGAACTTAAAAAAAGTTTAATAAAAAAAGGAGTAATAGTGTACTCTTTTAATAAACAAGGAATAGTAAGGAACTAAATTTTGGGTGGAAAGATGTTTTATATAGTTGATATGGCAAAAGTAATAAGAATACCCGCAGCTAGCTTTGGGAATAATATTAAAGATAGTGTAAAAAAGATATTAGGTAACGAAGCCGAAGGAAAAATAGATGAAAAACACGGTGTAATAATTTGTATTGTAGATGTGTTAAATATGGGCGAAGCTAAAGTACCTTTGGGAGATAGTGCTGCTTATATTGCAGTAAATTATAAAACATTGGTATTTACTCCTGAAATTGGCGCAGTATATGAAGCACAAATAAAAGATTTAGTAGAATTTGGAGTATTTTTAGGGCTTGGTCCTTTTGATGGATTGGTTCACGTATCACAGTTGATGGATGATTTTATTAATTATGATGCTAAGAATAGAGGATTTATAGGTAGAGATACAAAACTATCTTTATCATTAGATGATATTGTTTTTGCTAAGCTAATAAATTGTAGTAGTAGCAGTGATGTTGTGCAAACAAAAATTGGTTTAACTATGAGACAAAAAGGATTAGGAAAAATGGATTGGATTTTAAAGTCTAAAAAAGATGGTGAAGAAGGATCTGAGGATAAAGAAAAGAAACCAAAAAAAGCATCCGCAACAGCAGAAACTGAAAAGCCTGCAAAAGTAAGTAAGGGAAAGAAGAAATAAATAATTATAATTTAATAAGTTAGGATGAGATGATAGAATGGTTAAAAGAGATTTATCATGTAAAGCATGTGGTTATATAAGTGAGGAAATAATTGATGTTTGCCCCGCTTGTAATAATAAAAAGTTTACCACTTTTTGGCAAGGGTATGTACTTATAATTGATGTAGAAAAATCCCAGGTAGCTGGTATTTTAGGAATAACTAAACCAGGAAAGTATGCATTAAGAATTGGATAAAATTTTTTAAAGAATAGGACTGAATGGAGAGGATGATATTATGAAGTTTAAAACAATAAGAGAATCAGATAATAGACTTTTAGGTAGAAGAGAGTACTTAATAGGGGTAGACGATGTAGATAAAACTCCAAAAAGAGAAGACTTATTAAAACAAATTTCTGCAAAAATGGGCTTTGATGACAAAAAAGTAATAATTGATAAAATCAACACTACTTTTGGTATGTCCGAAGTAAAAGTATATGTAAAAGTATATGATAATGTAGAAGAGTTAGAAAAAATAGAATCTAAGAAAAATAAAATAAGAAGAAATAAATTATTTGGTGTTGAAGTTCCAAAAGTAGTAAAGAAAAAATCAGCAGAAAAGAAGAAAGGTAAAAAGTAAAAGCAATTTGATATGAACTAAAATGATAAAATATTAAAGGTGATTTATTATGGCAGCAGCCCCAGCAAAAGGAAAAGATGATAAGAAAAAAGAAGTAGTAAAGAAAGTAAAAGGAAAAAAGTCAGCATTCTATAAAGTAGAAGAAGACAAAGTAGTAAGAAGTCATAAATTCTGCCCTAAATGTGGGTCAGGAGTATTCTTGGCAAACCATAAAGATAGACTTTCTTGCGGAAAATGTAATTATACTGAATGGAAACAAAAAGCCTGAAATCCATTCTATTATTATTTATTCCTATTTTTATTAAATAGGTATTTTTATGTGGTTAAATTTAATATTTTTATTTTTGCCTATAATGTACTTTGCTATTCATTGGCACTATCATAAAACAGATACTTTTTTTAAAGATTTCAAAACTTTTTTTGGTATAAATAAAATAAATTATAAGAGTTTTTACAAAGGAATTTTACTATTTGTAATTTTATTTGTTGTTTCAATTATTATAAATCTTATTGTGTATTTATTTTTTCCACAATATAATGATCTTGGAAAAGTAAGTGATACTATCTTAAGTTATATACAACTTGGGAAAATATTTTATTTCTTTGTTACTCTTGTTGTAGGGGTTTTCCTTGAAGAATTTTTCTTTAGGTCTTTTTTAGTTCCAAGATTAGGAGTGATTTTTTCAACTCTTGCTTTTGCTTTGTTGCATTATGGTTATGGTTCATGGGTTGAAATAGGTGGGGCCTTTGTTTTAGGTCTTGTGCTGGCATATTATTATAAGAAAAATAATGATTTATTCATTAATTTTTATGGGCATATAATTTATAACATATTAGTTGTGCTACTTGCAATAATTGCGGTGATGTAATGCATATTTTGGGAATAGAAAGCACAGCACACACTTTTGGTGTAGGCATAATAACAGATAAAGGAAAAATTCTGGCAAATGAAAAAGACTCTCTGAAAACTGAAGGCAGAGGTTTTTTGCCACGGGAAATAGCAGAGCATAATTTTCAGGTAAGCTATGAAATACTAAATCGTGCCCTTTCTAAAGCAGAGTTAAAAATTGAAGATATTGATTTAATATCTTTTTCCCAAGGTCCTGGTTTTGGGCAATGCCTTACTTGTGGGGCTGTTATGGGACGGGCTTTATCATTAAAGCATAATATCCCTCTTATTGGAATAAACCACTGCATAGCACACATAGAAATAGGTAAACTAGTTACTGGACTAAAGGATCCTTTGGTAATATTTGCTTCCGGAGCAAATACCCAGATAATCGCCTTTAAAAATGGGTATTATAGGGTATTTGGGGAAACTCTTGATATGGGTATTGGAAATGCAATAGATCATCTGGGTCGATATTTAGGGTATGGGTTCCCTGGCGGTCCTATATTAGATTCAACATATCCTAAAGGAAATTATATTGAATTGCCTTATACTGTAAAAGGAATGGATTTGGCTTTTTCTGGGTTACTTACTGCTTCAAGAAATAAGATTGGAAAGGAAAAAACAGAGGATATTGCGCATTCATTTCTACATAACTTGTTTTCTATGCTGTTAGAAGTTTCAGAAAGGGCTTTGGCATACACTCAAAAAAAAGAACTTCTTGTTGTTGGTGGGGTTGCAGCATCTAAGACCTTAAAAAATATGGCAGAAATAATGTGTAAGGATAGAGGAATCAAAGTTGCTTTTCCTGAAATGCAATACTGTGGAGATAATGGACTTATGATTGCTTGGCAGGGCTATTTGCAGTATGTTCTAGGCAAAGAAAGACCAACCATTGAGGAAAGTGTTGTAAAACCCAAACAAAGGCTAGATTCAGTAAATATAAGCTATCTAAAATAAAGAAACAATTAAGGGATAAAGATTAAATAATTTTTATTTCATATTATTTACTTTTTATTGATAAGAGAATTATAAACTTCTAATAATTCATCAGTTTTATTTTCTATGGACATTTCTTTTGCTCTTTCTAGAGCTCCCTTTTGTTTTTTTAAATATATTTTATTATTTTTTAATAATATTAATGTTTTTTTCGCAAAATCATTAATGTTGTTTTTTGAAAGGAACCCCCCTTTTTCTTCTTTCATTACATCTATTACCCCATATGCTTTTATTGCTACAGCTGGCTTACCTGTGCTCATTGCTTCAAGTAAAACTAACCCTTGTGTATCTGTTAAGGACGCAAATGTAAAAATATCACTTGCTGCATAAGCGTCTGCAAGATCGCGTTTTGTTAAGAATCCAGTAAATATAACTTTATCTTTTAGCTTTTCTTTTTTGCATAATTGTTTTAAATAGTTTTTTGCAACTCCGTCTCCCACAATAGCTAATTTTACATTAGGGTAAGAATTAAGAATGATTTTTAATGTTTTTATTAAAAATGAAATGTTTTTTTCATGCCCTACTCTTCCAACAAAAAGAAGAAGTTTCTCGTTTTTTAGGTTATATTTTTTGCGGAATCTACTTGCAACTCCATCTTTGAATTCATCTGTTTTTATACCGGTGGGTAACACAACAATTTTAGATTTTACTCCATAATCTCGAAGAATTTTTTTACTTTGTGGACTAGGTGCTAAAGTAATATCGCAGGAACCATAGAAATTTTTAATTATTCTCGTTGCAATTTTTTGTAATAATTTGGTAAATATTTTATAATATCCTGGAACGTAGTCTACAAATTGGGTGTGGTAGGTTCCAACTACTGGTATATTTAATTTTTTGGCTTGCTTTTGAGCATTTTGACCCACAGTAAAAAAAGAATGCAAATGAACAATATCAAATTTTTCTTTTTTGAAAATCTTATTGTTTGCTGTTATGGGGAATGCTAGTCTATATCCTGCGCCATAAGGCACTTTGTGGGACTTTAGTCTAATAATATCTTTTTCTGAGTCCTTATAATGTGGGTATCTTGGGCAAATAACATATACTTGGTGCCCTCTTTTTTCTAATTCATTTTTAAAACTTCTAATAGAGGTTGAGGCTCCATCAATTGAAGGGTAATAAGCATCACATACAAAACAAATCTTCATAAAATAACCTTCATTATATAAAAACCACAGGGTATTTATTATTTTTTAGCCCTATAGGTATATGAAAAAAAAATCTGGTTTTATTAATAAAGCGATTGTCCTTTTTATTGTTATCCTTGTGGCTCTGTTTGTTTCAATCTATTATAAGGCAGACAATGTAGCTGCCTGGTCTGATTCTGATTCAAATTTTGGCTCTGATTCTATTGTAAGTACCCAAGCAATAGAAGGAATGCAGATTTACTTTTGCCCAGAAGACTGTGGGGACATGAATAAATTATTTCCTGATGACTTGAACAAAATGCTCTGCGCAATATATGATATAGAATATGACTGGTTTTGGGATAAAGCAAGAAAACTCTTTGATTTAAATAAAGAGGTAATTATTGTTAGTGATAATGATCAATTCTATGCAAATTATACTAAGTTGGACCCTGTGGTTTTGGATGATATAAATTATCTAAATTCAAAAGGACTAATAAAATTAGATACTGGTTCAGGGTACATGCATAGTAAGATTTGTGTTCTAGATGACTACCTGCTTATTGGTAGTAAAAATTTTAATAAAACAAAAAATTATGATAATTTTATTTTGATAAAAGATAAAGGATTAACAAGTATTGCTGAAACAGAAATAAAAGAGTTGTATTCAGGCAATTTTGATAAAGGGGAAAAAACAATTTCTCAAAAAGGGGCAATCCAATTATATTTTTGTCCTGAAGATGGTTGTGAAGAAAAATATTTGGAAGAATTAAGCAAAGCCAAGGATAGAATTCACTGTGAGTTTTTCACCTTGACTTTGGATTCTTTGAGTACTGAAATGTTGAACCAAAAACAGGGTGGAGCAGATTTAAAACTTATATTTGAAAACTCACAAATAAGCCAATATTCTCAATTCACCAAGCTGATTGATTATTCTAAAAAGACAAATGGGTTTTATTTGCATAGTAAATTTTGTATTATTGATGATTCTGTAATAACAGGATCCATGAATCCTTCGAAAAATAGTGATACAAAAAATAATGAGGCAATAATAATAATTCACGATGAAAAAGTGGCAGAGATTTATGAAGATAAATTCCAAGAACATTGGAATAAAATAGAATAAAACGAGTAGGGAACAATTTGCTTTGGTTATGTATGTTATTTTTGTAGACATTTTTTTATAAAATATAACAGAAGTATCAGGTTCCCTCGCCTTACCAGTTTCTACTTGCAAAATACATGTACCTTGTTGTCTTCATCAATGTAAACTGTTTTCTCTGCCTGAGAAACTAAACATCCCGGGATATCGTCTAGTTGGTGTGCAGATTTTATGCATCCTTCTCTATCTAGTAAATTTAAAGCCAGTTTTTTACTGGTTGGGCTTAGTTTTGTTCCTACCCATCTTTCTGAAAATGGTAATCCTAATCTTTCTTCAACTTCCTTTAGAATCTCTCTTCCTGCAGGATTTCTAGTTTGTTTTCCTGTTAAGAAATAAATGCTGTTAAATCCAGCTTCTTTTACTATTCCACTTCCTGTGGTAGCAAATGGTTCTATTGCGTAAATCTTATCTACTCCAAGTGTTGAAGGGTCATTAGTATTAATGTTTGGGATGCTTTTTCCTGCATGTAAATCAAATTCATCAATGGTGTGTCCTGTTAAATTTCTTATGGGTTTGAATCCAAAAGAAACTATTTCGTTTTCAATTATTTCTCCTATTTTTCCTATTTTTGAGTCTTTTTTATTTTTTACAATATAATCACTTGCTTTCTCTAGAGCTGATTCGCTTGCTTTAACAAGTTTTGAATTCTTTCCTGTTAAATCTATTGTAAATGCTCCATCTACTGTGAACCCATTTGAATGAGCCCCGATATCAACTTTTACTAGTTCTTTTCCGAATTTTTCAGTAGAATAACTTAGTGGAGAATAATGTGCTGCTGAGTTATCTCTGGACAAATTCACAGGGAATGCAATGTCAGCATGCTTTCTAATTTCTGCTTCGATTTTTTCAGCAGCATCAAGAATGGAGTTCCCTTCTTTAACCTCTTTTTCAGCAACTTTCTTTGCTTCAATCCATGCTTTGTTTGCAATTGTTAATTCTTTTAATATATCTATTTCTATATCCATTTTGTTCACCTTGGCTTAATCCTGTCTCTAAATAATTTGTTATGTTTTGGAAGTAATTCTCCTTTTTTTCTTGCTAAGTTTCTTTCTGCCCACTCTCTATGTAATTTTTTACTTACTTCTCTTGCATCAATATTACTTGGTAGTATTCCCCCTTTTAGGAATGTTTGAATATACTGTCTTAACTGCCTTCTATATTCTGCATTACATTTTGCCTCTTGTGATAACCCAAAAAAATCAAAAAGTGGGGGTAATAGCCCCACAACAGTAAATTCTTTTTTTGTAGCAATATTTCTTATTAATTTAACTACAAATACTCTCCAGTTTTCTTTAATTGCTTGTGAAAATTCTGCTAATTCTCTTTCTCTTCCTCTAACTCCTTGAATTGCATTTAATATTACAACTGTTTTCCCATCTCTTGGCCATAGATAGAAATTAAAAGTCGCGATTCTTTTCCCATTCGGGGCTATTATTTCATGCTGGAATGGAGCATCAACATGTACTCCCCCTGTGGATGCTTTTATTTCATGGCCCATGATTTTTTGATTTATGTTAATTGGTGATGGAATATTTAGTTTGGCTAACTTTATCTTTTCTTGTAGAGGTAATCCTTCAGGTAATATCATTATAAATGCCATGGCTCTTGCAGCATCACGAACAGTTTCAAAGTTATCAAATACTGTTGATGCTGTTTCTGGGCTTTGTGATTCATTTAGAATATAATGTCCGATGAACCGCTCTCTTAACCGACTCCGATCTATTTTTTGCATATCTTAGCACCAAATTAAAATAATTTCTTTTGTTTTGTTGTGTCCAGTAGTTCATCCTTGCTATATCCCAGCTGCTCTATTAATGGAACTACTGCAGGCAGAACTTGGTTATTAATATAATAATCTTCGTCGTAATTATTTTCTTTTACATACTGTTCTAATTCTGCTTTATCTGAAATTGTTTTTCCATCTTTTGTAATTATGAAGTTTAGTACTGTGCCTGTTTTTATTATGTGCCCCTTTCTCTCTGCTTTCTTTGCGGCTGAAACATGTGGAGAAATATTATTATATTTATTTATCGGTTTTGTGATTTTTGAAGATAAAACCAAATCTTCTTTGCTTACTTTGTGCTCTTTTAATTTTCTAATTGTTTCTTTGATAATTTTTACTGCTTTTTCCAGGTTTCCCTCGTTAAGAATAATTTCTAAAACTTCTTTTTGTAGTTTTTTTGCAATGTTGCTCCAGTCCCTACGCACAAATTCAAAGCCTACAATTTTTAACGTGCCTTCATCATCTATTAGAGCGTATCTTTTTTTTGCACCAACATTCTCTGCTTTTTTTGATACAAATAACCCTCTTTTGTAATATCCATCTAAAGATAACTTGATTTCTCCAGGTAATGATTTATTTGTTTTTGTTAGGAAAGATTCAACATCTGACCTGTTTTTGTAAATTAAAAATGCACTATCTGTATCTGAATAAATAACTCTTAATCCTGCTTTTTCAGCAGATTCACAAATGCTTTTTACATATTCTTGAGAGTATGCTACTGTTGATCTTGCGCACTCTAAACAATACCATCTTGCTCTTGGATATGCTAAATATCCATAGAAGCTAGCTAGTAGTCTTTTCAAACTCCACTGTCTAGCAAATAAAACATCGCGTTTTGGTTTATCTGCTTTTAACATTTCAGTTTTTATTTTCATTCTTTTGTCCATTATTTCTTTTATTATTAGAGGTAATGTTGCTTTTGTTTCTAAATTAAATTTATCTTTTGTGGGACTAATAACAAACTTTTTTCCTGGTGCATTAAAGCTTTCCGGAGAAATATTGTGAGTAATTATTATGGATGGGTGTAGTGACCTAAAATCGATTACAGCTATATTCTCGTAAATCCCTGGTTCAGGTTCTTTTACATAGCCTCCAATAAAAGACTTTTCACCTCTTTCCCATACTACGTCTCCAATTGGTTTTTTAGGAATAAGCTTTTTTTCTTTTGCATATTCGAACATAATAACGGACTCGATCATATTGCTTGTTGCCATTCTTATGGTGTCTTGTATTGTTCTGTGTATTGTTTTTGATAATTCCATAAACATAAGCAAATATTTTTCTCCAAGTTCATATGTTGCTTTGGCGTCATCTAAATTATACTCAAATAATTTATTTCTTTTTTCTATATCTTCCCATAATTCTGGTATCTCGGAATATTCTATATCTATTTTGTCTGTTCCAATTAATTCTTCATAAGCAGTAGTTAAATCTAATTTAACTAGATCAATACTCCCTATTCTTGAAAGATAAGCAATTACCTTGTATACATCTATGTGCTGAATCCCTGAAGTATATGCTGTTTTGCCTTGGCTTGATTTGCGAATTATTGGTTTAAGGTATTTTCCTAAATTTAATCCGTATTCTTTTGCTCTTAGAGAAATTATCGGAAGATCGAAATTATCTCCATTATAAGTATAAATACAATCATATTCGTTTAGTTTTTCTATAATTTTTGCAATCATATCTTTTTCGTCTATGCAAAGTTCAAAATCTGCATTGTGCTCCTGTTGTTCTCTGTAACTATATGTTTTTTTGTGATTTTTTGCATATAATGAGATTGATAAAATCTGACACTCTAAAATGTTTTTCTCGTTAAAAGTAGTTTCTATATCTAAGGCACAACACTTTGGAAAAAAAATAGTGTCTTTTTCTTTAAATTCTAGCCCTGATTCTTTTTCATGTATTTCGTAATAATTAAGGGGGGTAATTTGCTTGTCAATAATATATCTTTGATCATAAGGGATATCATAATCGTGTTTGCTTACAAATCCATTGAATGTTTTTATTGTGTGTCTTAATTCTGTTAATTGGGTTGTATTTTGGAAAATTAATTTATATATTGGTTTTTTATCATGCTTTTCTATTTCATATTTTAGAAACGCATTTTTGTTTTCAATAAGTGATTTTTCAAAGGATTTTGGGTTGTTTGTTTTTACATAAAAATAAGGCCTAAAATCTGAGTCTGATATAATTTTTTTGTTTATTCCATCTGTGATACAAACACTGATGATAGACTCATTGTGCCCATTGTTTTCATAAAAAACATCTAATATGTGCCCTGTAATAATGGACTTTGTCTTCTTATCAACCATAATTGCACCCTATAAGACTTAATAACAGTAAATATATTTATATATATTCGGGTATTACTTATATCAAAGGGATTCTTATGGTGGAGATTGTTCAAAATAGCGCAGAATTAAAGGCTTTGAACACTACTGTTATGCTTCTTTCTCAAAAAATGGCTTATATTGTAAGAAATGAGAAAATACTTAGTAAAAATATCCTGATTTTAAATGAAAAAATAAATAAACTTTCAGAAAAATCTTCTGTAAAATCAGGGGATTTTGGTGTTGATTCTGAAGTTACTGATAGCCTTAGCTCGAAAATAACTGAATTATATGAAAAACAGAAAGCGTTTAAGCAGGATCTTGAATATATAAGGGCAAGTATAGATGGGTTAAAAGAATCATTTGTTACTAAAGCAGAATTACAAGAATTAAAATATATTATTGATACAATAAATCCATTAGAATTTGTTACCTATCAACAATTAAAAGATCTAATAAAAAAATGATTTTATGAACAAGTTTGAATTTATGCTCAAAATCCAAGAAACCATTTTGCATATCGCAAAATGTTTCAGGGTCTAACATATTTTGTTTTAAACAAAATACTGTTTTACGCAAAATATCAAACAGGTGCCAACAAATCAATTTTCAAAAAAGAAAATTGTTTGGGGGTCTGAAGCAATTCTGTATAACACAAAATTGGCTTCTTACATAAAAGTATGAGATGATTTTATGAAACCTATTTACCTGGCTTTTTTGTTTTTATTTTTGTTATTTAGTTTATCTTTTAGTTTGGATATCATGAGTGTAAAACAAAAAGCTTATGACATGCAATTATTAAAAACGGCTAGTTTTGACGGCGTAGATGAAGAAATATCTTTGTCCGAAAATTCAATGGTTAATCTTTCAGGTAGTGATTTTTGGATAATTTCCGTGTCATCTCCAAATAATGTTGACTATTATAATTATCTTGTTATTAGTGATAAAAAACCAACTGAACTGGTTTCTGAGAGCCAATATGAACAAATAATAAAATCAAAAGTTTTTGTTGATTATCTTGCAGGAAAAGAATTGTATTATTCTTCTACTCTTACAAATTATTTTTTGAACTTGTCTACTGAATTGGACACAATGAATTATAATATTGATTTATTTGAAAACTCTTTAAAAGATGAAGCTTTGGATATGACTGATATATCTAATAAAGTAAGCGGCATAAAACAAGAAATATCCGCATTAGAATCAACAGTGAGCAAAGCAGAACAGGAATCAAATGATTTAGATAGTATGCTTATTGCTTTAAAAAAAGAAATTGCTGGCAATATAAATGAAGATTTGTTTAATTCTGCAAATAGTTTATCTGAAGATTCTAAAGATATTTTGTCAGGGTATAATGGGCTGGATGCAAAATTACAAATTCTTAAATCCATAACTGCTGATCTAAATATAGATGTTCAGAAAAAATCAATTATATTTAATTTTTTTAAAATGTCTCCGTTGCTACAAAGTTTTGGAAGCAATAAAGAAGTAATTGATAGCTCTTTTTCTAATGTGCAAAAAGCATATAATCAATCTGCAAATAATTCATTTATTAAGAAACTTTCATATGACTGGGCTCAAAGAAAATATAGGGGTGAATTGTTTAGAACTCTTTTCTCTGAAGATAAAGAGATAAAATCAAAAACAAAAAAAAGCACCTTAGATTTAGCCATAACCGAAATAATATCAAATACTTCTGTGTGGAAAACCCCTGATGCAAAAAAAATCGAATCAGAAAGAGAAGAGTTATATGCGATAGTAAAAAAAGGGACATATAAAGCAGGGCTAGAAAATTTGGATGATTTGAGAAGCTCTGTTTTGAGTATTTATTTGGCAGGAAAACAAGAGATAACTGTTGATGATTCTGCTTCTGCATCGCAAGATAAAAGTAAGCAGTATTTGTATTATGTTCTGTATGCTCTAATTGGGCTGTTTATAATTTTTACTGGCTATAAACTCTATAGAAAATATGCAACAAAAGCTAATTCTGATGAAAATGATACTGGGGCAGATGAAGGCGATGATAATACTAATTATGAAATATAATCTTTTGTAGATTTTGTTACTCTTGCCTGGATAAAAATATTTAGGTTGTTGAATTTTTTAATGGCTTTATTATATTCGAGAAACAAACTGTGTTTTTTTCATATACTCATCTTTACAAGCTTCACAGCAGAATCGTCTTCCATAAACACCTGCTCCTGAATCTTGAATAACTTTCCTACAATTCATACAGGTATACTGTATTGTTGATGAACCGCCTAATCCACCTCTATTTTTTACGTTTTTTAGTACATCCATATTTTCACCCTCTTGACTTTTTGATATTTTTATTTAAATTAAAATCTGTTGATGTAATACATACTGTGGGGGGCTATAAATATTTTGTTAATGATTATAGGTTGTCAAAATTAACTTGTCACCCTTTCCTTGGGTTTGGTTTGTCTTTGATTTATACATTATTTGGTACTAACTTTTTGGGTTCTTCTTTTTGCATCGTGGGCTTTTTGTTTTAAACTCTTCTTTTCTCCTATCTGATTATTGAAAAAGATATATATCTTCCTATTTCATATATGTAATGCGAGAACATATTTCTAAATTTTCACTGTTTTTAGCTGTTATTTCATCGGTAATAGGGCTTGGGCTTATTTGGAGATTTCCTTACTTGATGGGGGGTAGTGGTGGCTCTGCATTTTTATTTTTGTATTTGTTTGCAGTAATTGTTCTTGGGGTACCGTTAATATTTTTTGAACTTTATTTGGGCCAAAAGTATAAAACTACTATTATTTGTTTGTTTAGAGAAAAACTAAAGAAGAAATGGTCTGTGATTGTGCCTGGTTTTTTGTTACTAGTTTCTTTTGGTATTTTGACCTATTATTCTGTTGTAACTTCTTGGACATTGGGTTATGCAATTATGTTACCCTTCGGATATCATACTTTTAGTTCTTATCTTGGAAGTTCATTAATGTATATTGCTTTTTTCCTAACTTTATTTTTGCTTTACTTTGTAGTGAGGCTTGGATTAAATAAAGGAATAGACAAACTTAACAAAATCGCTGCTACTTTTTTTGTAATATTTTTAATTGTTCTGTTGTTCTTTGCAATAAAATCCCTTGGCTTTATAACAGCAATAAAATATTTTTTTAATTTTGATTATTCTCTAATTAATTTTAACACAATTGTAATGGCTTTTGGTCATGCTTTGTTTTCTTTGTCTTTGGGGTTGGGAATACTTTTAACTTTTTCAAGTTATTCTGATAAGGAGAACCTTAATCCAACAATTTATGGTGTTGTTATAATTAATATACTTGTATCTCTTATAATTGGGGTAATAATATACGCATTTTTATTTTCTTTTGGGTTAAGTGAAACGGTAGGCCCTAGCCTGATTTTTAATGTGCTGCCTCTGGTTTTTCAAAATTATCTTTTATTTGGTTGTTTGTTTTTTGTTCTTGTTTTTTTAGCGGGTTTTACTTCTGTGATTTCTTTATTTGAACTAATAATCTCTTCACTTGTGGACTATTTTAAAATAAAAAGAAAAAAAATAGACTTGTTTTTTATCTGTCTTCTGGCATTATTCTCTTTGATTCCTTTGCTTTGTCCTGATTCTATAGAAACATTGGATGCTATCTTTGGTTCCTACTTAACTATTTTTGGGGCTTTTTTATTTTTGCTTTCTTTTTTGTTGTTTGCTAAATGGTTTTCGCCAGTAAAAAACAGATTATATAAGATTTACTATATATTATTGTATGTAGATTTAGTAATTTTACTAATTTTGTTAATTATTTCAATTTTTATTTGGTGACATTAATGCAAAACATTTTGGGGAGAGTATTGGCAGAAGAACTTTATGGTCTTAGTGCCCTTCTTAGTTCAAAATATGAAACCAATCTTAGCAGGGTTATTGAATTAATTTTTTCTACAATTAAAGATGTAGATTATGTGGGGATATATCTTCTTGATAAAGATGTTTTAATTAATTTAGCAAGTGAGTCAGTATCAAAAAAAGAAAAGGAAGAGGATGAGGATATTGATCTTAATCAAATTAATCCCGAAGTATATTATATTACAAAAGCAATAACAAAAAAATTGTTTATCTCATTTTATCCGGAAAAAGATAAGAATATTGCATATTACTATGATTTTGTACCGTATAATTTTGCATATTCAAAAAAAATTAAAGATAAAAAGTTTGAACAAAGCACAATGTTTATTCCTCTTATTTTTAATAGCTCTGTGATTGGTTTGATAAAAATTTCAGGGAAAGATTTGCTCCTTAATAAATTATCTAAAAAAACAAAAACAACTGATTCAATCTTATCTACTGCAATATATTTAGCATCTATTTCTAGGTTTTTGGCTTCAATTTTAGATAAACAATTGGACCCACTAACAAAGGTATCTAACCGTAGGTCTTTTGAAATTGCTTTTAGTGATAGAGTAGAAGAATATAATAAAAAAAAGGCTCCATTTTCATTGCTGATTCTAGATATTGATTTTTTTAAGAAAGTAAATGATACGCATGGCCATCTTGCTGGAGACAATGTTTTAAGAAAGCTTTCAAGTATTCTTTTGGAAAATCTACGCTCGTCCACTGGTAAAAACTTGGATCTTATTTGCAGGTGGGGTGGAGAAGAATTTATTATTCTTCTGGGTAGCTCTGATTTAGAAGCAGCAAAAGTATTTGCTGAGCGCCTGCGTAAATCTGTAGAAAATGCTGAATTCTCTACAGGAAAAATAACAATTAGTGTTGGAGTGGTGGGGGCAAAAGAACTTAGTGAAGTAACTCCGGACTTAATGGTTTCTCTTGCAGACGAAAGATTGTATAAAGCGAAAGATGCAGGACGAAATAGAATTGTTGCAAAATAATTTTTAAATTCCTTTTTTTATTTAAATAAAAAATAAACTATATATATTTGTTATTTAGATATATATTTTAGTTATTATATATAGTGGGACACAATAACCAGATCTAATTAAAAAAAGCAGAAAACCTTTATAAATGTTTGCCATATAAAGATATTTTATAAAAAATTAACATAGCAAAATGTTTTGCTGTGACTTTTTTGTGGGTTTTCTCAATTTTTGAGAACCATAACATGATTACCTAAGATTTTTTAGGTAGGATGTAGGTTGTTATTAAGAACGATGCAAGATACAAAATCAATATCTGTGTAAGATAATAATAAAGCCAATTCTTGAAAATAATAATTGCGACTAATTTTAGATTCCAGCTGATCCCGCTGGAGAGTACTGCTATGGGAGTCCGACTAAGCCATGCAAGTCTAGAAGATCTGTGGAGGTCTTCGGCGAACGGCTCAGTAACACGTGGACAATCTGCCCTAAGGAGAGGTTAAGCTCGGGAAACTGAGAGTAATACCTCATAGTAAATTGATGCTGGGATGCACTTTTTGTTAAAAGCCAATAGACCTTTTTCTATTGGTGCCTTAGGATGAGTCTGCGTCGGATTAGGTTGTTGGTGAGGTAACGGCTCACCAAGCCTAAGATCCGTACGGGCCCTGTAAGGGGGTGCCCGGAGAAGGGGACTGAGAAAAGGCCCCTAGCCCTACGGGGTGCAGCAGGCGCGAAAATTCTACAATGCGCGAAAGCGCGATAGGGGGACTCCCAGTGCCAACATTGTTGGCTTTTGTTAAGTGTAAATAACTTGGCGAATAAGTGGAGGGAAAGACACGTGCCAGCCGCCGCGGTAATACGTGCTCCACAAGTGGTACTCGTGAATATTGGGCCTAAAACATCCGTAGCCGGTTTGGTGTGTTCTTTGTGAAATTGACAAGCTTAACTTGTTAAATAGCAGAGAATACTACCTGACTAGAGGCCGGGAGACGTAAGTGGTATTTTATGGGTAACGGTGAAATGTGATAATCCATGGAGGACCGCCAGTAGCGAAGGCGACTTACGAGAACGGACCTGACGGTGAGAGATGAAAGCTGGGGGAGCGACCCGGATTAGATACCCGGTTAGTCCCAGCTGTAAACGTTGCAGACTAGGTGTCCCGTTAATCTCGGATTTGCGGGGTGCCGTAGGGAAGCCGTTAAGTCTGCTGCCTGAGGAGTATGGTCGCAAGGCTGAAACTTAAAGGAATTGGCGGGGAAGCACCACAAGGGGTGGATGCTGCGGTTTAATCGGATACAACGCCAAAGAAACTTACCAGGGGCGACAGCAGGATGATGGTCACTCTAATGGGGTTACCTGACGCGCTGAGAGGTGCTGTATGGCCATCGTCAGCTCGTGCCGTGAGGTGTCCTATTAACTTAGGCAACGGGCGAGACCCATGCCATCTTTTGCTAGCTTTTCTTCGGAAAGGCGCACTATGATGGGACTGCCAGAGCAATCTGGAGGAAGGGGTGGGCGACGATAGGTCTGTATGACCCGAATCTTCTGGGCTACACGCGGCATACATTGGCCGAGACAATGGGTATCGAACCCGAAAGGGGGAGGTAATCCGTCAAACTCGGTCTAGGTTCGGATTGAGGATTGAAATTCATTCTCATGAAGCTGGAATCCCTAGTAATCGCGTGTCATTATCACGCGGTGAATGTGTCCCTGCTTCTTACACACACCGCCCATCAAGCCACCCGAATGAGGCTAGAATGAGGTTTGTTTGCAAAAGCAATTCGATTTCTGGTTTCGTGAGGAGGGCTAAGTTGTAACAAGGTGTCCGTAGGGGAACCTGCGGACGGATCACCTCCTTCTGAAAAAATATCTTGTTGTTTATTATAACAACCTACGGGCTCATAGCTCAATTGGGAGAGCGCTGCCCTTGCATCATTATAGGATTAGGGGGATGGTTTGCAAGGATAAGGGTTATCAAGCGAAAGCGAAGATAGCCTAAGTTTTGGCAGACCGTGCCTTTTTCTAAAAGGCTGGTAAGGCAGAGGCTGCGGGTTCAATTCCCGCTGAGTCCATTGATGCTTTAATTTATTAAGGCATAAAATGGACTTTCTTTAGCGAGCTATGTTTGTTAGAATAAGATTTTTTATTCTAGCGTAACTAGTGATATTCTTAATATATAATATCACATAGAGTTAGCATAGGTAAGTAAGTGTTAAGAAAACCCTAGTAAGCCGTCTGGTGGATGACTAGGTTCGAGAGCCGAAGAAGGGCGTGGCAAGCTGCGAAAAGTTCTGGCGAGGTGCATGCGACCTTTGAACCGGAAATACCCGAATTACTCCGAAAGGAGAGGACACGCAGGGAATTGAAGCATCTTAGTACCTGCAGGAAAAGAAAGCAAACGCGATGCCCCTAGTACTGGCGAAGGAAAAGGGCAGAAGACAAACTGAATCCCTGTAAGAAATTATAGGGAGATGTGGTGAGGTCTGGTTAGGGTCCTATTTTCTTAAGATGAAGACTTCTGGAAAGAAGCGCCAAAGAGGGTGATAGCCCCGTAATTATAAAGAAAAAGGATCTGACAGATACCGCGAGTAATACGCATTGGCATTTGCGTATGAACACGGGGGTGACCAACCCCTAATCTTAAACATTCTCTCGAGACCGATAGCGAACGAGTACCGTGAGGGAAAGTTGAAAAGTACCCTTGGCAGGGAGTTAAAAGCACCTGAAATCAGACGGTAATAGGCGGACATGGCATGAAAGGTGGAGGACTGAAGGAAACGAAGTCCTCTGTACAGTGTTGTGTCGTCCGTCACGAAGCACGGGCCAGGGAATTTATATTTGTGGCGAGCTTAAGAGGTTAAACCTCGTAGGCGTAGGGAAACCAAGTTGCCGCAACTTTTGTGAGGGCAAGGATGCTAATCCGTCTTTAGTCACAGGTATCAGACCTGAAGCCAAGTGATTTACTCCTGGGCAGGATGAAACCCTTTTTCAAAGGGGTGGAGGTCCGATTCCAGTACTAGACTAACTGTTTGGGTGACCTGGGAGTGGGAGCGATAAACTATGCGAACTTGGTAATAGCAGGCTCCATCTGAAATAGCTCTAAGGCTAGCTTGACTTGAGATTAATTGGTGGGTAGAGCACTGATCAAAAAGTATTGGGGAGAAATCCTCGGCTTTTTTGTTAAACTTCGAATCGCCAATTGTCGAAGAAAGTTGGAGTAGGGATCCGGGGGGTAAGCTTCCGGTCCGAAAGGGGAACAACCCTGCGCAAGGTTAAGGTCCCAAAGTATCTGCTAAGTGTAAATAAAGAGCGTCGTAATTCAAAAACAGAGGGGATGTAAGCTCAGAAGTAGCTATCATTTAAAGAGTGTGTAACAACTCACCTTCCTAGAATTATGGCATCAACAATATACGGGGCTAAAGCAGATCACCGATACCTTGCAGATTGTACTGTGTACAAGATCTGGTAAGATGGTGTCCATATAGGGCAGAAGTAAGGGCGTGAGTTCTTATGGACCTGTATGGAATATGGATCCTGGTGGTAGTAATAGCTATGAGAGGTGAGAACCCTCTCCGTCGAAAGGGCTAGGGTTCCTTAGCACTGATCATCAGCTAAGGGTTAGTCGGTCCTAACTCCTACCGTAAACCGAGTAGGAGGACAGGGAAACAGGTTCATATTCCTGTACTTAATAGATACGATTTGGTAACAATTGACTATCTTTTGACCCATTGGGCTAGGGGGCGTATTCTACTCAGAATATCTAAACCTACTATGAGCTTGGAGAGTTGTAATGACGAGAAGAGCTTTAAGAGGTAACAGGGCGAAAGCTGCTCTCAAGGCCTGGTGGCCATGAAAAGAAAGATAGTAAGGACTCTATTAAACCGTACCGAGAACCGGGAAAGGTGCCCCTGGCTGAGAAGGCCAAGACGTATCGGGAGAATCTAATTAAGGGAATTCGGCAAACTAGCTCTGTATCTTTGGTATAAGGAGTGCCTGTTGTTGCGTAAACAGCAGGTATCATTAACAAGGAGGGCTCGACTGTTTATCAAAAACATAGATCCCTGCGAGTCCGTAAGGATTAGTATAGGGGTCGACTTCTGCTCACTGCTAGTACGTGAAAACCCTTTTCAAGGGGTCTAAGCGCTAGTAAAGAGCGGGCCTAACTCTGAGGCTCAACTAAATAATTATTTGAGAGTTTGGTCTATAGAAGGTTTGATAAAGTATTACGTTAGCTAAGGGTCTCATTAAACTTAGCTATATGCTGGAAGCCCAAAGCAAAGAACTACTGAGTAAGTGAAAATGTTCAATGCGATGAGGGTAATCAGCAGGGAAGCGTGGTGTATATGATTGAAAACTACTATAAAAAAAGAAAACGCTTTTACGATTATGTTGCAGGATTTATTGATGGTGAAGCTTCTTTTACAATAAGTGTAAAAAAAGAACCAACAACTAGATTTGGTTATGCTATTGATCCTGAATTTAAGGTTTCGCAATTAAAAAGCAAAATAAAAGTTTTAGAATTTGTAAAACAAGCAATTGGTTGTGGAACTATTACTGAAAAATCAGGACAAGAAAATATGGCTGTTCTTGTTGTAAAAAATAGAAAGCTTATTATTGAAAAGGTAATACCTTTTTTTAGAAAACATAAGCTGATTGTAAAGGAAGAAGAGTTTAATAGATTTGCAAAGGTTGTATTTGCGTTAGAAAATAAAACACATCAAACTGAAAAAGGATTCATAGAAATTTTGAAATTAGTTTTTCAAGGATTTTCAGATGAAAACAGAAAATATAAGTTTGAGGAAATAGTAACAACTATGAAACGCCCCTCAGAGACTATACGCTAAGAACCAAAAAATGGTTAAGATATAGTCCAATCCTAGTAGTAATACTAGAAAAATAAAAGCTTAAGGTAGCGTAATACCTTGTCGGTTTAATGCCGACTTGCATCAATGGAGTAACGAAGTCCTCGCTGTCCCTAATTAGAACCCGACGAAACAACTGCGTGGTGAATATGCCACGGAGTCCCAATGGGAGGTGAAGTCCCCATGGAACTTTACCACAATCTGTTGCTGTTTTAGAATTTTCGATGTGAAGCGTAGTTAGGAGTCTTCGAAGCAATTTCGTCAGGAATTGTGGAGACAAAAAATGGGACACTAACCTTCGAAAATTCTAAGACTCACCCTGAAAAGGGGACACCTGCAGAGTCGGTGGTTTGGCTGGGGCGGTACTCCCCTGAAAAGGTATCAGGGGAACCCAAAGGTCTGCTCAGGGGTGTTGGAAACATCCTGTCGAGTGCAAAAGCAAAAGCAGGCTTGACTGTGTTCCGCAAAGCAAGGAATGCAGATTCGAAAGAAGGGTTTAGTGATCGTCAGTACTACTTTGGTGGTAGTCTGGTCTGATAGTGAAGCTATCCTGGGGGTAACTGGGTTGTCGCGGGCAAGAGTACATATCGACCCCGCGGTTTGCTACCTCGTTGTCGGCTCATGGCATCCTGGCTGTGCATAAGCAGCCAAGGGTGGAGGGGTTAACTCATTAAAGCCGTACGTGAGCTGGGTTAAGAACGGTGCGAGCCAGTTTGTTTACTATCTGTTGGGACTGTCAATGGTCTGAAAGGAAGATCTTTCTAGTACGAAAGGAACAAAAGGTCGCGGCCTCTAGTGTACCAGTTGTCCGAGTGGGCAGCGCTGGGTAGCCACGCCGTAGAGGATAAAAGCTGAAAGCATCTAAGCTTGAAGCCTTCCTTGAAAATAGACCGTTACTGTATCTTAGGATACACGAAAGCGCCGGTAGAAGACCGGTTTGATAGGCTGGAAATGTAAGTATCGAGCTTCGGCGAGATATTCAGTTGACCAGTACTAATTGCTTGAGAGGGTAACTTAATAAAATTAAAAAAATCATTCTTTTAGAATGGTCACTTACTTACCTATGCTAACCTATATTAAGCCTACGGGGTCGAATTACCCCGGAAAATTGTATTACCAAGGTAATACTGGTGCTCCGCACAAGTCTTATTATAGGAATTGCATTTTTACTTTCCTAATATAAAAATCGCATTTTTTATATTCTGAAATAATTTTGCAGTACACAAGCATACAAAATTACTTTCTTAATAATAGTCTGTTCAAATTTATGTTATCTCTTTTGAATTGATTTACTGCTTTGCCGTGTTTTCCCTGGGCTTTTTTAAAAAGGCTATTCTACATAAAAAAGTAACCTTTATAAACTTATATTTAGTATATTATATTAGTGGGTAACCTTAAATCCTGCTTGCGTGGGATTTGCAGTGAATTAGGTGAGGGTGTGCATTTGCGCGTTTCTGACTTCGGTCATGTTGTTTGCCTTATGTTGAGACGGATTTTATCCTTCGTTCTCTGCGCGGTTGAGTTTCCTGGAATATATTCCCGTAGTCTCAGATATTCTTGTGTCCTCCGCTTTTATCCACTACTGATTTTTTGAAATTCATTCACTTTTTCTTTCCTCTTATGTCTACATAAAACTGTGTGATTTCTCTCGCAAAAATCTACATAATACTGCCTAATTTATATAGTTTGGTTTTGTATTTCTATTATGGCTAAAAAGGTAGTTCCAAATACAAAACATTTAGTGGAATACTACGATTTGTTAGCAGACGATTATAACTCAAGATGGGTAAACTTTGTAGATAACCAGTATAAAGTAGTAAAACCATTTGCAGAAAAAGTGCATTCTCAATTTGGGAAAGGTGCATCTCGCTGCGGATGAAAGAGGCAGGCGAAAAAGAGGTCATGGATAAAACTAATAACCTGAACAGTTCGATTGAACAAACCTGAGCCTTTCGGAACAGTCCCCGAACTCCTGTTTGACAAGAAACAACTTGCTTGGCCCATCAGAATGGTAATGATATATTGGCATTGTATCTCTATCTTGTCATAAGCAGGAGGTGTGTTATGCAAGATGATAAAACCGAAGCAGTGAATGAAGAAAAACTTGATTCGGCTGAACCATCAGAGGCTACCTCGACTATCCAGCAGGAAGTAGAGGAAATCAGGGAAGCTGTTGCCGGGGTTGTAAGCGAGACTTCACTTCCTGATAGGGTGGAATCCCTTCGCTCCAATATCGAGAGCTTAGGCGAAGAGGTACAAAGCTGGCGAACATGGCGAAAGAACACCTATGTAGAAGCTTTTGAGACCCTGAACAGTCAGGTGACCGAAATACAGGATGAATGGAATACTGTATCTGCCAGCATGAAAACCCAGCACGAAAGATTAGAAAATGTCTTGCAATCATTTCCGGGAGTTATAGAAACCTCGACTCTGAAAGCGCTGTCCCTTCGCGTGACTCACCTTGAACAATTGGTATCGCAATTGTTTCAAGAATCGCAGGCAAAATCCAGTGC
>CAYZSS010000012.1:0-16026 GCA_964480435.1 uncultured archaeon
GCTGGCATTATTCTATTGGAATATTCTTCCTTAGTCATTTGGATTGATCCCAAAGCATTTGTTTTCCATTCTAGTTTTGCTTCTAAGCTATCCAACCCAATTGGATTCCCGTTAATAGTACAGCCATTAGTTATTACTAAAGTTTGCTTATCTTGTTTTGATTCAGTAGATACTAATTTTATTTGTATTAAATCAGCAGCTAAACAAGATCTTTCATCAACATTTCCACCAAGCCCTAAAAACACATGCATAGGAACTTTCATCTCCCATTTTCCGCCCATAGCACTAAGTTTTATTACTAATACTGCGTCATATTCTTCATTGCTTTGTATTCCCATTCCTGTTTGTGTTAATGTTACAGGGACTTCAATAGCTTGCGCTAATGATTTGTCAAATTCTTTTCCTTTGTAAGCTGTTTCTAAAAAACTGTTTATTTGACTTAATGAAATTCTTTCTGCAAAGTTTCCTTGCACAAATACATCATCAATAGTTACTGACACATCACTTGTATTTGTCATTATAATTTTTTCTTTTGCAAGCCCAATTTTTGCATCCACTTTCATGTCAATATTATCTTTATCAATAGTAACAAACTCTGAACTTGTTTTGTAACTCATTTCAAAAGATTTGTACTTTGGTTTGTAAATTAAAACTTTCAAAGTTACGTTTGGTTTTTGGGCAGGCATATCAATTATTGCTTTTCCTTCATCATCTGTTTTGCCCATAAATAAAACTAATTCGGAATTGTCTTTTACATAAATTTTTGCATCTTTTATCAATTCCCCTGTTTCCTTATCTTTTACCAATGCATCCATTTTTATAGGAATGTAAGATGGCAATACAGTTGGTTTTATTTCAACAGTAAGTTCTTTATTTGCATTAACATTTATCAAGAATTCTTTTTGGTAGTATTGTTGTTTATCTTGTATTACTGTAAACTTAATACTTCCGCTACCAATTTTTCTTGGCTCGAAGTTTATTTCTCCCATTACCATGTCATGCTTTGATAATTCCATATATTGGTCTTCAGCATAAATAATATTGTAATTATTTTCTGTTTGCAGAACAACACTATTTAATTCTGGTTTAATATCTCCTGAAACACCTTTTATTTTTGAAGTCAAGAAGAAAGTATTCTCTTGCTCATTACTAATAATTACTCTATAATTTGATAATGGTTTTATGTTGTTATTTATTAATTTAAATTGCAATTTGTAAGTCTTTCCAATATCAGCAGTGTATGGAGTATCAGGAACTAAATCTTGTATAATTTCTTCATCCAAATCTTCCACATTTATTTCAAAACAAAATAAATCATCACAAGTTTGCTGAGTTGTTCCAACTGTAAAAAATGCATCCCTACTTTTTGCATAAAGCGGGCTAATTAAATCGCTCCAATTTTGTTCCAGAGGGTCTGTAAGAACATCGCTTTCGTTTTTATTATTAACATACATCTTAAAGTTTATTGGCAAATCTTCTCCAAACCTAACAATATCTTTTACTTTCAATTGTACATCCACAAAAAATATTCCGGATTGTACATTCATTTCGCTAAGGTCCCATTTCATTCCAATCCATTTGAAAGTATCTTCAAAAGGCAGACCTTGTTCTATTTCATTACCAGTTACATTTATTCCTTCTATGTCGTGATTATATCCTTCTTCTCCATCTTTTGGGCTGTAACTTCTTCCTTTACTTAAAGTAGCTAAGCCACTATAGGTTACTTTTTCAATATGCCAACCATCTTTTTCAACAACATCCTTATCACCAGCTACAAAGTAAGCACCCATTGTTTTAAATGGGCTACCATCAGCTTTAACAGGGACAGTAATTTTGAATTTTGCAACATAGTCATTTCCCGCACTCAAAACTGATGCTTGAGTTCCTTCCAAATTAGTTAATTCAATAAATTCTATTTTTGGGTCCTGACTTAATTTCTTTTTTTCTATTACTACTTCTCTTTCTGTAGTAGTATCAGGTACTATATATTCTGCTGTTGAAATATAATTTTCATATCCTTCTTTTTCAACTGTAAAGTATAATTTTTTATCAGCTCTAAATTCAACTCCTTTTTGACCTGCTGCATCAGCAATTGTTTCTCCCAAAGGTAGAATCTCGTTCCAGGATGCGTCAAAATATTTAATTATAGGGAAAGGAACATAATTTCCAAATGTGTCTTTTACTGAAACACTTATAATCCCTTTTGGAATATACATTGAAACTGTATAATCAAAATTCACTAAAGTATCTGTATTATCAAAATATGTTTTATCTGAAAATCCTGAATAATTTAATTTGTAAGCAAATAATTTGTATTGCCCATCCGGAATATAATCCTCAAATTCCGCTATTCCATTTACATCAGAAATTGCAGGAGTATATGGAGCAATATTTTCTACTTCATCTTTTGTTTCATATATCATTACTTTAGCATTTGCCACTGGCTTTCCAAAAGAATCCAATACTTTTGCTTTCATTAATTTATAATCTGATGTTGATTTTGATAAAGTAATTTCTAAAACATCAGGTGTTGGTGGCATAAATAAAGTATATGATGCTGTGTTATACCCAGCTTTCTTTGCAGTATAATAGTAAGCTTTTGTACTTGATGGAATAGTATAACTTGTTAATCCATTATCATCTGTTGGATCACCACAACCAATTTTGTTATATATGCCTACATTCTTATCATAAAAACAAACATCTACATCCTTCAATACTTGTTTTGAAACATTAAAAGCTCTAATTATTATATTTGCTCCATTATCGTATTTAGTTAAATTCACATTTGCTTGTTTTGTATCTGTTTCTCCTAAAGAAATTATAGTAGTTCCTGCAGAGTATCCTTCTTTTGTTACTGTTATAGTGTAAAATCCAGGAGCTAAATTAGAAAATACTAATTGGTTTGTTTCTTCACTATAAGTAGTCCCTACCGGACCAAGATACTGACCAATTGCTAAATCTCCAACCACAGTAGTTAGGGGCAAATTAGAGCTATCATAAACATTAATTATTATTCTACTATCCCCTGAATTTTGCAAAGGAGATAATAAAATTGAAGTACCGTCATTTACTTGCTCATCATCATGTTGAGTGTAAAATTCAGACATTGTGCTTACCAATAGATATCCACAATCCCCATCTACATCTACATCCACATCATTACTTGTATAATTATTAATATTATCGGGTGCTGCTGCTCCTGAATTTGAGCAGGAAAAATAAATATCTACTGCTTTTAATGGGCTGTTATCAGTAGTGTAAAGAGAGAATGAAAGTTTTTTCTTGCTTAAATTTAAAGAATCTATTAATACAGTATAAGTTAGAGTATCATCTTCAAGCTTAAGACTTTTTAGGTAGGGTGTTCCCGCATAAGTTAAAGTAAAAAGAATTTCTTCTCCAGGTTTTCCTTTAAACTGAATTGCACCAAGCTCATCAGTTATAATACTTGTATCTTCACCAGCTAGAAAAAATGTTACCAATGAATTAGGGATAGGGGTTCCAATTTTATCAGCAAATGTTACTGATACCATTTCACTTGTTTGCAATCCTAAGCTCATTATTATTGCATAAATTACTGCAATTATTAATACTCCGAAAATAAGTAAAAATAACACAAATGATGGAATCACTTTATCGATTGGATCAATAACAGAATATATCGGTATTCCTTTAGAATCCAATTTATCCAAAAAATTATAGTATTTTTCTTCTAGTTTATAGTAAAAATCTCTCAAACCCATATTATTCACCCTTATATTGGGGCCTATTTTGATTTCCCTTTTTCGGAAATCACAAACTTGCCCATATTATTCACCCTAATAAAAAATAAAAATACACGCTTATTTGCGTGTTACTAAAAACGTAATTGGAACTTTAGTTAGTTCCCATTGCCCAAGTATCATTTGCCCAAATCTTTATTGAGCTTTCTGTACTTGATATACAGTATTTGCTTACGCTTCTGCTTGTATCTTTAAATGCATCCAATATTCCCACATATCCTAAATCCAGATAAGCAGGCATAGCATTCTTAATTAAATCTCCTGAGTAATCCCCAGTACTAAGTTTGTATTTCAAGATATTTCTTGTTGCTGTGCTTATACCTTCCCAAGATTTTTTAGTTGAGCTGTACATTACACTTGTAAACTCTCCTGATGCTTCTCCGCTTTTTACCATTATTGATGGAGTAACAATTGAGCCCTTAGGAACCCAGGATATTTCCAAGTTTCCAGTAGATTCTTGTATTGCTATCCCTTTAACTTTGGATAAATCGCTTGTAAGCAATGGAAGGTAGAATATACCTTGATTGTTATAAACTTTATCTGCTGTTAATTCAAATACAGTCCCTCTAAATAATCTTGTTAAATCGTTTGTCACAACAGAGTATTTATTAGTAGTTGTAGTACCAGCAGTTAAAGCTTGTATTGTCATCTTCTCTCCTGTTGGAAGCCCAGTACCAATAAAGTTTATTGTTCTTCCTTTTTGTACAGGATATTCAAAAGGGAAATTATACAACTTCTCTGTTTTTTCTGTGCCTGCTATTAAAATTGGAACAAATACATAATTACCATCTGTTGCTTTTTCAATTTGAATATAATATGTTCCTGCCTTAGATACTGATAAACCTGATTTTAGTTTTACAATTTTTCCAAGAGCAGAGTCTATTGTATATGTTGCAGGTACAGAACTTAATCCGCCATAATATTCAGCACTATAGTTTCCAGGCATTAGGTTTGCTCTAAATTGTGCATTTCTCAGCATATCTGCAGTTAAATCACCTACTCCACTTCCGCCTGCTGCTTTTAATGCAACAATTAATCTTTCTATTTCCAAAGCAGTGAATGGGTCATTTGCATAGAACACCATTACAGTTTGACCTAAAGCAATTGCCTTTGCAAGCTCTTTTTTCTTAGAGTCCCAAGTTGTTGATAGAATATCTGTCATCTTTAGGTAACAGTTACTACCAACTTTCAACATATTAGGATTTGTTGCTGCTTGTTCAGTAGCAAAAGCACAATTTGCTGCCCCATCTAATCTTACATAGAACCTGTCTTTATCTGGGTGTTCTCCTGTTGCACAAGCACCTTCTGCACTAGAGAAATAACAACTATTCATGCTATCTAATGCTGTTTTTGCTTTGCTTAAATCATAACTTCCGTTCTTCATTAATTCCATAGCAGTTTTCAATGCGCTTATTTCAGAGTCATATCCACCTAAATAGCCAATATATTCTAATAATCTATTTTCATTTAATTTTACTTGTGCAGTAGTCAATTTATTATTTTCAAGCTTTGCTTTTATTGCCTCTGACAAAGTATTTTGTGATCCAAATAAAGTACCTAAGCCTCCGCTTTTTCTTACCAAAGCCACTGTGAATTGATATTGATCACAGAAATATCCGCTTCCGTTGTATGGGTCTTCTTTTGTGTCACAAAATCCTGAAACAAGGTCTTTTGTTTCCCAAGTATATTTTATATCAGGATATGCGCTGTTATCTAAATAAATTCCTTTATTTCCATATAGAGAATTACATTCAGTTGTAGAACCTGCTGTTCCTGCTCCAGTCCCAGTCCCGTCTCCACCTTTTCCTTCTCCTTCTTTCTTAATTTGTTCATTAGTTTTTACGCTGCTGCTTTGTTCTACGTTGTCATCACCAAATACAGTTGCGTTAATAGTAAAGTTATATACTTTTGTTTTGTTGTACCCTTTCTTTACTACCTCTCCCTGGAATTCAACTTTAACAGGGTGTGATCCTTTTTTCAAAGCTTCAGGCTTAGTAAATGTTATTGTCAAAGTTTGACCATTTGTTCCAGGTATCACTTTTACTTTAATTACAGCGTCATTGTCTACTTTTTGTTCGAACTCTAAATTTCCGTAATATCTTACTTCATCTAAAGAACCAAAACAATTTACACTAATAGTTAATATTTCTACTTCTCCGGATTGTGGATAAACAAATACATTATTCACAAACATATCGTTCTTAATTGTTATAGGAACATTAATTGTAATTTGATTATCTCCTGTTGATAATGGAATATAACTTTTCCATTTATCAGGTCCACAAGTAGGGTCTCCTTCAAGATATCTTCCGGAAAGTTTACTTGCCAATCCTAGCCAATTAGCTTTATCCTGAACATATACCAAGATTGAAGTTGATTTTGGGTTATATGATAAATTATATTTAAATGTCAGTAGAGCTGGCATTTTTACAAGGGTCTGTGTTTGACCTGCAACTACTCTTAGAGCACTTAATTGATCAATATCTCCACTTACTGAATCTGGTGTTTCAGGTATTTCTTGTCCTGCTTTCAAAATATCTAAATTCTTAGTAAATAACACCATAAATTGTTCAGCCATTACTCCATCAATAGTATCTGCCTGAGGAGATTCAACAACTGTTGCTGTTGCATAATAAGTTCCTTGTGCTTGCCCTGTTATTTCATCAACAGCTTCTAAATTATGATATGCTACTGGCTCTGCTTTATCCATTGTTAAGCCTCTTGCATAACATTTATTCCACATTTTTACTTGTTTTATTGCTCCACTAGTAATTCCAGCACCAGTAAAGTCAATTGTTTTTCCACCTTCAAATACAAAACAATCATTGCTGATTTCGTTAGCAAAATCTCTTACAATTACAGGGATTTGAGCTATTGTAGTCATTAAACCCCTGTTTACACCCGCAGAAACATAAACAGCATATTGACCCACCATTGATGTTGCAGTAATATTAAAGGATTGTGTTTGACCAGCATTCAAAGTAAATGATGGGTTATCCAACCATAATTGAGACATAGCCTGCAATGATATTTCTGCAGGGAATTCACAAGTATTTCTAATTTGTAATTGTGCTACTGATGGCAATGAACCATTATTATAATTCAACCCTAAAGTAGATTGCCCACCTTGTGCAAGTAATAATTGTTGTTGTAATAATGTTGAATTAGTACCTTGAGTTTGCATTGCCAGATTAGGATTTAGAGCAAGCAAAGCTGAGTTTTGAGCAGCTACAGCCCCAGGAGTATTATTTAATCCTGAGCCAACCGCATTAAGATATCCTGAACTAGATATATTGCTATTATTATTATTTTGTAAAAGCCCACTACCTAAAACACTACTCATACCAGAACCAAGCCCAGTCATTCCCATTCCACCATATTGGTTTACTCCCAATGTTACAACAGGAACACCGTTAACTTGCGTTCCGCTGCCTTGTGATGAAACCACTTGCAAACATTTAGTTAGTATAGATACTACTACTTGTGCTTGTGCTTCTGCTTGGATATCTTGCAATCCACTATCAGTAGGGTTCACAGCTTTCAGTCTTAAAGTTACTCCTGATTTACCACTTACTAAGTCACCAAGAGAAATAAAATCAATCGATGTTTCTGTTAATCCAGATCCTAAACTATTAGCATATGTTCCATCTTCTGAATATATTGCTATTGATTTTTTACTTAGTTTCTTGGAATCAAGGAAAAAGTCTCCAAGAACAGTTCCTTTCCAAACAAGTTCAACTGTTGGATTATATAAATAAACATCGTTTCCGTTTACTGTACAAGAGTTATCTATTTCAAAAGACATGGATGTTTTTTCTTTATCTCCTGAAACTAAAATTTGCCATAATTCATCCTCTGTTTCAGTTATAGGAGTTAATCTTAAACAATCTGTAGAATCTAATCCACCAGCTAATTTAATGTATACTTTTACTGGCAACTCCATTTTCCATTTGTAATCTAAACCAGCCACTGCTAATTCTATTATCATTTTTGATTCAAATTCTTTCGGCTCTAATAAATTCTTTCCCTCAGTTAAAGAAACTTTGTATTCTAAATCCATACTACTTGTTTCTCCAGTTAGGAACATATTCACATAATTTTTCTTAAATTCAAACTTAACAAAATCCTTGTATTCTCCTTCTGTTAAATAGATATTTGTAATTTTCAATTTCAAAGGAGTTAAATTAGTTACATTAAATGACCCTTCAACATAATCTTTTATGGATCTATCAATTGTAAAATTTAATTCAGGTACATCAGTTAACAAAATATTTTCTGAAACTATAACCTCTTTTTCTAGTTTCTTATATCCACTTGCCATTACCTGTAGCATTACTTTTGTTCCTAAACTTAAAGCAGGAACTTTGAATAATGCAAAACCTGAATAATCTGTCCTTAATGATGTCATTAATTTATCATCAATATATACATTTACCAAAGCATCAACTATTGCCTCATTAGCATCTAAATCCATAACCTTTAAGCTCAAGTCATTTTCTAAGTATGGTACTATCATACCTGGAACTAAATCAGCAAACAATTCTTCTGATTCAGATACATCTACAGTTAATGATCTTTCATAAACCAGAGTACCATCATCCCCAACTATGGAGATTTTTATTATATTCAGTCCTTCTTTCATTACTGAAAATTCTAAACTTGAAGTTAAACTAAAAGCAGAATTTACATTTATACCAAGGGCCTTTACTTGTCCAGCTGTGTTTCCTGCTGAAATGGCTTTTCCACCCAAAACCATATTTTTAACTTTAAAGTCAATTCCTTTGTTTGGGCTTTCTATAATCAAAGTTGCATTATTATATTCTTTTGGAGATATACTTAGCATAGATATATCTATATTATATATTCCATTTAATTTTGCAAAGAAAGTATCTACTATTTTTTGTTTTACTCCATCCCCAGTTACAACAATATCTGAACATATTGCTCCAGAGCAAACCTTATTTCCTAAACTAAGCGGTATTTTATTAGTTTTTGCGTATAATCCATCTTTATCAGCACTACCACTAGTACCTAATTCTGAATCAAAAGGTTCTCTCAAATAAGTTGAGCCTTTCTTTAACCAAACTCTATAATTCAAAGATAATAAACTTTTTTCTGCAGTCACAGATCCAAAAGATACTTTTACTAAATAATTTCCAGGTGCTACTTTTGTTGTACTTGACATACCCCAAAGTCCCTCATTCGCTGACAAGTTTTGCATGTCATTTGCTGTGCCATTTGGAGGAGTATATGTTGTTCCTAATTTTGAAGTACCATTAAAAAATTCTACAGACTTAATATACATCTGGGACTTTTCCAAAATTAAAGCATCATCTGCTTTAAAGAAAACACCCATTTCATCATAAGCCAATCCTTCTGGAACCCTAAATATAAAATATCCGGTATATTCTTCCCCCATTACTATTGGCTTAGGATTTGACTCAATTGAATTTCCTTGAGAGTCATAAACGGCAACTAAATCTAAACCTAAATTTGTTGCTTTATCATAGATATAAGCAGTTACTTCTTTTGTAGAATCTGCAATTGCTTGTATTGGAAGACTTACAAACACAGAGTCATCTTTTGTTACTTTAAGATAAACTACCTTGTCCGCTCTTAAAGTATAATATACAGACCCAGTTTCATCAGTATACAAAGCACTTGAATTCTCTTTTGCATCAGTAAAAACATTATATACATTCACTTCTGCTCCCTGAACCGGAAGAAAATCTTTGTTTATTGTTTTTATCATTAAATCTCCACTACCAATATTTAATTTTACTGCAATTTTATTTTCTATTTTTCCACTTAAAATAATTGGTTGAGAATCTGAAGAAAAACTTCCTTTTACTACTTTTACATAGTAGCTTTTTCCTGCACTTAAATTATTAAAACTTACTCCCCCCGCAAGGTCAGTAGTTTTTGTTGTTAATAAACTGTCTTTTTCAACATTGAATAATTGCACAGAAGCATTATACACAGGCTCATTATCTGTTCCTGAAACCATTACAGATAATTCAGGGCTTTGCTTTATTGGTTTTAAAGTAACAGAATAAGCACTTTCAGAAGGAATCAAATTATCCATTTCTTCTAACATATAATTTTCTGCATCTATTACAAATCTATAAATATATGCCGCATCTCCAACTGGGTATTCATAATATCCCACGCTTTTCAGTTGTCCTGCTGCCTCTTCAATATTATTTTTATAAACTTTGATTACAGCTTGTTCAATTGGATTTCCCAAAGTATCTTTAATATTTACTTTTATTAGACCTACTGTTTTTTTACTCAACTGCACAGTTGCTGAAATGGTTTCATCTATCCCCACAGAAGTAGTAAAACCATTTTCTTGTACGTAAGGAGTATATGTGTTTTCTGAAGCATACACACCTTCAAGATCAGTTACAATAAGATAATATTCAATATTTGCAGGTACTTCTAACTCTACAACTCCAGATGCTTGAGTTATTCCTGATGTTGCTGAAGAGTCATATTCAGTATCCATTGCTTTTACTGTTGCATTTGCTTTTGGGTTTCCATCAATATCTAATACTGTTACTACTATCTTTCCAAATCCCTCTGATTTTTCAGAAACAAATAAGTATGGAGCTACATCATCCAAAGAGAAAGATTCTGAAGCATAATCCGGTGATGACAGAATAACAACCAAATTACCACAATCAGTAGCAATATTATCCACTGTTGCTTGTCCATCAGTAGTACTAATATTTGCGAAAAAACTTCCATTTTCTGTACAAGTAGCAGTACCATTTATTTGACCGCTAAAAAAAGTTTGCTTTGTTGCATCTGAACTATCATAAAAAAATACTGTCTTGGATATAAGTCCGCCAACATAATTTAAATCAATAATTTCTTGTTGCCCATTTTCTTTAATGGTCACGGTATCTTCTAAAAGGTTATAATTTGGATCTAAAATGGATAAAGGTATTACACTCCCCACATCCCCAACAAAAGAAAGTTTTCCACTATCGTCTGTTTTTATTGTAAGAGTGCTATCAGCAAGAATAAGATCTACACTCAAGCCACTAACCAGCATATTCCTAGTGGTATCCTTAAATGTTAAGCTTACTGTTGCCTGGGCCGGAGCAAAGCCCGCAGTTAAAGCATATATTCCTACTGCAATTAATGCAAGTATTATTAAACAAAAAACTAAAAAAACAGGAAAACCCGCTACTCCTTTATTATGAAGCCAGTCATCAACTTTGTATAAGGCGATTCCTTTTGAATCTAGCCAATCCAAAAAATTGTAATATTTTTCTTCCAAATTATAGTATATATCTTTCAGACCCATATCAATCACACAAATATATTTTATATGTTGTTAAATACACAACATAAATATTTATATATATTAACCTTAAAAAAGATATGTTATTTTTTACTTAGTTTTTCTATTTTTTCTATTAGTTTTAACTATGACACAAGAGTTAAAGTACCCGATGTAGGAGATACTGTTTCATAAACACAATTTTTTGTGGTTGCTCCAGTAAGCGGATTAAAAGGTATTGCTGATTTTCCTCTTGCATATTCTCTATTATCAAGCTCAACACTAAAATTGTATTCTATTGCATTTCCAAAAGTAAATATAGAGCTTTCATCCTTTATTTTGAAAGAAATCACAATATTATCCAAATAATTACAGGGGACCTCAACCAAAGAAAAGTCAGTTGCAGAAATAGTTTTATAAAATTCAGCCTCTCCAAAATTCAAAGTAAATTCAAAATCATCATCAACAAAAGAAACATCAGTTAAACCTTTATGATATGCAATATTATTAAATTTATCTTCAAGCACAGTCTGCATTGCGGACTTAATATTTTCCCTAGATAAGGAAGTTGGATTTGAGTTGGATTTATTAAAAGTAAATTTCGTGTTGATTCCAGGTAAAGAAACACCTATATCACAATCAGTTTCCCCTAATTGCCCAGTATAACATTTAATATCATTTGAGTTAGTCCAGCACTCTGACTTACAATCCCCTACATACAAATCTCTAAATTTAGAATTTATAAATTCCTTGGCTTCAAAATCTTTTATTGTTTCCAGGAATGATGAGATTGCCCCAAAAATCCTAAGAGGCACATAAATAGTTGTTTTATTTCTTGGCAAAATTGCATCATCAACACTTGCCTGATCAATATATCTGTAAATCATAATACGCAAAATTTTCTCATATTCCCCAACATCACTTAAGTTAGATAAATCAATAGGAATGTAAAAAGAGCCATTTTTACAACTATTAGGGGTAACCCCGGATCCAGACTTATCACAATCAACCAATTCTAACAACCTGGCGCCACCCTCTGTAGAATTCTGAATTGCTTTGTGCACAGTATCAGTAGTAGTACTTGATTGCAAATTAGGAATAGTGTCTAAATTATACAGGTCAACCACATTAGACCCAACCATCTGCGTTGGGTCATAAATAAAAAATCTATATGCTATTTTGTAATCCCCGGAAAAATGTTCCATTTGAGTAATATATACATTTGTAAAAAAGTTTGCCACCGGCGAGCTTTCATTTGTTCCAATAAATTTAACTTTTTCAAAAGTTTGGGTTTGATCCGACCAAGATTTGTTAATATCCAAAATATATAAGTTATCGGTACTATCAGTAGCATCAAAATACTCTGCCATTTTTTTAACCAGAACAAGACTAACAAAACTGTAGCTATCTAATCTCAGAATATCTTTTAGAGTGTTAAGCTCCGTTTGCGACTGCACAGTAGTAAATATTTTACTATAATTTGCTTCACTATTATCAAGATGTTGCATAACCAGCACAGTAATGCCAATCACAATAAAGCCAACAAGAGCGGTAAAAAGAGTAAAACCCCTTTTTCCCCTCAAATTAAAATTTAGCATTATTATGTAACTGGATTAATGTTTATAAAGATTTAGAAAACATGGTTATTGTTTTTAAACCTTTTCCCTGTATGAAAATATAAGTATAAAGTAGAATATCCTAAACGAAGTTTATGGATATGGTCTGTTTTAGCAGACGGTGCCTTTTTTAAAAGGCTCGAGGTCGTGTAGCTCAGCCCGGTTGAGCAGTGGTCTTATACGCCAAAGGTCGCAGGTTCAAATCCTGCCTCGACCATTATGTGGGTTTTTAAACCCACAAAGTCCAGAAGGACTAAGAAGTTTTCGCAACTAAGAAAGCTTTTTGCGAAGGCAAAAGATTATTCTTACTTGCCTTTTCTTAAAAGGCAGAAAGCCACTTTTTACTGCTATTTTTAAATAATTACGCACATAAATTTAATATGCAAGATCTTAATGAGTTTATTTTGTCTAATAAGTGGCTTAGCAAAGTAAGAGGTAACAACAAAGCACTAGCTTTTTCTTTAAGATATCTTGGGGAATTAAAATACCTGCCAAAATATTACAAAAAGCCAATAGACATAATACTTATACCACAAAACAAAAAATTAATCAAACAAGTTCTTACAAAAACAGAAACAGAATTTCACAATATCACTTTAGATTTTTTTACTAGCCACTATTTTGAAAATTTAATAATTAAAGACCAAGCACTACTTAAAGAACTAGATAATATAAAAATAAATAAAACTAATTTTGATAACATTTCAGAAAAATTTATGTTACATGAATCAAACGCAATGCAAATTGTTTCTTTTGGAATAGTTGCAAACAAAAATTCACAACTAATAAATAGCGTGGATGTTCAAATTACATTGAAAGCACATGATTCTTGGAGAAATTCAATTTTTGTTTATGAAGAGAGATTTTTTAAACAGCTGCAAAAATATTTGGATTCTGAATTTGGTACAGGAAAAAACATCATTAAATTTATTACCCTTCCTGAGTTAAAACAAAAAACAAAAACAGAACTTAAAAAAATTATTTCTGAAAGACAAAAATCAAATTGTATTTATTATGGCATAAATAAAGAATTTGGTACTATTACAAATAAGGTCCAAATTAAAAAAATTACAGCCTATTTATCAATAAAAGATATTAGTAAAGAAATTAAAGGAAATACAACCTATCTTTCTAAATCAATAGAAGGAGAAGCAATAGTTATAAAAACCCATAAAGATCTAAAAAAAATAACCCCTGAAAAATTAAAAAATAAAATATTAATTACACATCAAACCTGCCCTCATTTTATTCCTTATCTAAAAAATGTAATTGGAATAGTCACTGATGAGGGGGGAATAACCTGCCACGCAGCAATATTATCAAGAGAGTTAAAGATCCCTTGCATAATTGGAACACAAAACGCAACAAAAAAAATAAAAACAGGACAAAAAATAAAAATGGATTTAGACAAAGGAGAAATAGTTATTTTAAATTAAATACGGATGTGATGTTATGCCACCAAAAAAAATAAGTTCTACACATACTAGACTATTAAAAATATCAGATGGGATGTCAATTATTGCAAGACACAGTATTCCAGACACAACAACTCAAAAAAAATGGCTTACACGAGGAGGAGAACAACAAGCCTACTGGGCTGGTCAAAACTTACCCCCCGGTTTTAAATTAGAAGTATTAGCCGCCAAAGCAGCAAGGGCACAAAATACAGGGCACATCGCAGAAAAAGGATATGCAGACGCGGGAATCCCAAAACAAAAAACTAAACCAACATATAAATCAAGTTTAGAGAAAATATTATCTTCTTTTGATTTTAGAGACCCAATAGAAAAATTAAAAATAGGGGGCGAAGCAGTCATAACAGACCTAACTCAAAGAGTATATGCCGGAATTGGCAAAAAAGAAAAACCACTTATACTTTCAATTACACATGACGGAGCAGTATATGCGATTCTTTCTGCATTACGAATAATAAACGAAAAAGAAGACCTTGAAGCAAAGTTTGGAAAAAGAAAACCAACAAAAATGCTAAAAGACACAGACGCAGCTATTGCACCCACAGAAGGAATTTTATTCTATTTTTTAAATGAAAAAAATGGAAAAAGAGTAATCCTTTCATTTAGAAGACAAAGATACGATGTAACAGCAGAAATAAAAAGAATCTTAGCCAAGAAATAAATTTATTATCCAAATATTAATTTATAATATAGGTTAAATAAATTAATTTTTTTATCATTATAAATTACGGCAATATTTTTATTAAATTGTCCGTGTTTAAATTTGATTAATTCAACAGTGTTTGCATTTTTTAAACTGTATCCAAATTTACAACCATATAAGTATAGACCTCCTATTTTTTCCAAAATATCAGATTTAGAAAAAATATTAGTAACAGATAATTTTGTTGTTTGCATTTTATTATTTGGTGTTGCAATCAAAACAATGTTTTTAATATTTTTAAGTTTTTCCAGTTCTGCAAAGTTTTCAATTAATAAAGTGCCACCAAAACTTTTTGCAATAATATACACAGAGTCATATTTTTTGTATTTCTTAATTATATTTAATAATTTCTTTGATGCAGGCAAAAGATCTTTCTTATAATTTATCCGACCAGGCCAATCAAATAATACCGTGTCAATATTTGAGCTTTTATTTTCGAAAAAGGTCATTAAACTCAACATCCAACCATCATCTGATTCTTTTGTCCCAAACAAAGGCAAAAACCAAGAAATAAGTTTACTACAAGCATAATTCTTTGATTTTGCACCAGGAACAAACAAAACAAGCTCTTTCACCATACTTAATTTAATGCAGATACAAATAAAATGATACCGACAACAATATTTGCTATGCAAGCATATTCTGAAAAGTACAAATCTGAAATCAAAGTAGAATACGAAGATTCTAAATTATCAAAAGGAATGGAAGTATTTCTAAACCAGAATATGTACTTTAATAGATTAACTAATTTTCTAATTGCTCAAAAAGAAAAACCAAAAAAAGCAGTAGACCTAATGTGCGCATCAGGAATTCTTTCCATTGCCCTTCAAAAAGATTTGGGAATTAAAACAATTGCAAATGATTTGAACCCTAGGGCATTAAGATCAGTTGAAAAAAATGCAAGGCTGAATGATGTAAAAATAACAACCACAAGACACAGCGCAGACGAATACCCATTAAAAACAGAAGATTTTTTTATTATTGACCTTTTTGGAAGCCCTGCAAAAACAATAGAGCACGTTATTAAGAATTGTAAATTAAATTCAATTATTTGTTCTACTGCCACGGATATTGCTGTGCTTGGTGGAAAGTATCCGCAAAAATCCTTATCCATGTATGGTTCAGAGATAAAGTTAAATGGATTTGCTGATGAAATGAG
>CAYZSS010000012.1:16126-24786 GCA_964480435.1 uncultured archaeon
TTGTTTTTTCATTTATAATCAGTCTCACATGCTTTCCAATGCTTTTATTCTGTCCTTTAATGGAGGATGTGATGAAAACAGTCTCGCAGCTAAAGAGGGTTCTGCAATAAATAAAGATGATACTGCGCTACTTTTCAACTTGCTTTGCTTTGTTTCATAATAACCGCCAATCTTTTTCAAAGCCCCAACCAGACCAGAATTATCTCTTGCCAATTTAACTGCACTGGCATCCGCCATATATTCTCTTTTTCTTGAAATTGCCATTTGTACCATCATTGCAAAAAGAGGAGCAAGAATAGCAAAAACAATCCCAATTATTATAAAAATTCCATTCTTGTTATCATTATTCCCTGATGAAAACCACAAACTTCGTAAAAATATTTGCGCAATTATGGAAATTATTCCAACCATTACTACTGCCAAAGTCATAAACCTAATGTCATAATTTGCAATATGTGACATTTCATGTGCAAGAACCCCTTCCAATTCTCTTCTTGTTAAATATTTAAGAGAGCCTTCACTTACACATACCACTGCGTTCGCGGGGTTTCTTCCGGATGCAAAAGCATTAATCTCATCCAAAGGCATAACATATACTTTTGGCTTTGGCAAACCCGCACCCAAACACAGACCTTCAACAATAGAGTGTAACTGAGCATATACTTTAGAATCTGCTTCCTTTGCTCCTACAGATGCAAGAGCAATACCTGACCCCGCGTAAAGCCCAATCAAAGTATAAATTATTGATATTACAGTTGCAATTATTATAAAGAACCAAATCATTCCGGGATTATAGATATACCCTATGACATAGCCTAGGGCAATAATTATAAGAATAATTACAAGAATAAGAAAAAATGATTGTATTTTGTTTCTCTTTACTTGGTCATAAAAGCTGATTTTTTGATACTTTTTAAAATAATCATCCATAAAATCACCAAATAAAAAATAAAAAAATAAAGAAAAAAGAAAAGATATTATTCAAAACTTACTTTTACATTTTTCCTTTCTGCTTCTGATGTTTCAAAGTATGTTTGTTTCTTCTTTCCAAAAAGTCCTGCAAATATATTTCCTGGGAATCTCTCAACTATTGTATTGAAGTACAATATTGAATCATTATAGAATTGTCTAGTGTAAGCAATCTTTGATTCTATATCTGATAATTCTCTTTGTAGTTCCAAGAAGTTTGTATTTGCCTTCAAATCAGGATAATTTTCAGCTATTGCAAATATTGACTTTAAAGCATTAGACATCATATCGCTAGCTTTCATCTTTGATTCATATGACCCACCAGATACCATCATTTCTTTTCTTGCTTTAGTTACATCAGCAAATACTGTTTTTTCATGTTTAGCATATCCTTTTACAGTCTCAACTAAATTTGGAATTAGATCATTTCTTTTCTTTAACTGCACATCTATTTGAGAAAATGCATTTTCAATCCTATTGTGTAAAACAACAAAGCTATTATAGTAATATATCGTAACTATAAGCAGTATTACAACAACAATAATAAGTATCAACAACCACAACAACATCCAAATCACCTAGATATAATATAATTCAAATGTTTTTAAATGTTTCTAACTTTGGGGCCAAATTGCACATATAAGATATAAAGCGTTTGGGACAAAAATATAGCATGGTTCCAAGTTTGTGATTTATTGCGTAAACACAAAAATCAAAACAGGGTCCAAGAAAGTAATTTCTAAAGGAAATTATTTCAGGGTCTGAAGCAATTTTGTGCAAAGACAAAATTGGCTTCTTACCAAGAAAAATAAGGTTTGATTTTTATGGTTCCAAGAATAAAGCAAAGATACGAGGATTTTAAAGTCCAAGAGATTACAAAGGGAGTTATTGCTGAAGAACGCCCTTTCCCCGAGAACATCGATGAATACGGAATAGCAATAGAAAAAGAACTTGGAAAACTAAAAGGTGAGCCAACAGAGCAATTAAAATGTGTTATGCAGAAAAGAAACACCGAAATGCAAACTGCAATAAAGATACTTTCCAATAAGCAAGGTTTTAGCATAAAGCGTATTGGCTTTGGAGGGAATAAAGACAAAAGAGCAGTAACTTCTCAATTTATTACTATCTTTGAACCAGATCTAGAAAGGTTAAAATGTTTTAGAGACAGAAATGTGTATTTGCATTCTTTTGAATACACAGATAAAAAAATTGAACTGGGGGACCTAGATAAAAACCAATTTGAAATAATAATTAGGGGAATAGAACCAGAAAAAGATATTGAAAAAATTCTTAAGAAATTTGAAAAAGAAGTCAAAAACGGAATCCCAAACTACTTTGGTGAACAAAGATTTGGGTCAATGAGAAGTTCAAACCACCTAATTGGAAAGCTTTTCTTTGAAGGCAAAACCAAAGAGGCAGTAGAATTATTTCTTATAGGTACTTCTGAAACAGAGGGAGAAGAAACAAAAAAAGCAAGAGAACTAATAACAGCAGGAGATTTTAAGCAAGCCATCAGATTATTTCCCAAAGAAAATAAGTATGAAAAAGCGATCTTGAACTCTTTAATAAAAAACCCAAATGACTACAACACGGCCTGGACACAAATTCCAAAAAACCTAGGATATTTATTTGTGCACGCCTACCAATCCTACTTATTTAATTTATATTTAGGCAAAAGAATTGCAAACTTTACTAACCCACTTGAAACACAAAAGGGAGATGTTCTTGATACAGAGGGATTTGTTATTGGCCCTTTATTCGGGCACAATACAGAATTTGCAAAAGATAAGGTCGGAGAATTAGAAAAAGAAATCTTAAAACAGGAAAGTTTTTCGTTAGCTTCATTCAAAGTATCCAATTTCCCCATGCTTTCTGTAGAGGGGGCAAGAAGAAGAATTAAGCTTACTGTTGAAAACTTTAAGATTCTTGAAATAATTGATGATGAATTCAACGAAAACAAGAAAGCTGCAAAAGTATCATTTGTTCTGGATAAGGGAAACTACGCCACCACAGTAACTGAAGAAATAATAAAACGCTTACAATAACTTTAAAAAGACAAAAAACAAAGTATATATTATGATACCACGGAAACTACCAATAGACCCACACACTGAATTTTATAATTACCATGGCAAAGAGCACACGGTTCATTGGCTACCCCATGAAAGGATAAACCCACAAGAATATGAGGATTACAGAGAACTTTTTCATCTAAATGCAGTCCATACTATAAAAAGCAGAACTATTGCTTTGGGAAAAGTTGCAAAAGAAATGGGTATTTGGTGCAAACACATTGGTTTAGCATACTTTAAAATCCACTCAGAACCAGAGAGACAAGAACTAATTGAACTTCTTGCTTATACAATACATAGAGACCCAAAGTCATTTTTATCCGCATTCAAAGGCGAAGGAATAAAAAAATCACAAGAAAACATCGCAATATTAGCAGACATAATTGCGCTTGCACCAGTTGATTTCATGACTGGACTACATGGGGAGCATGGCGCTTTTACAAAGGCATTTGGTAGAGATCAATATTATTTTTATGAACTTATTAGAAAAAGATTAGCAGAAACCAGAAGCAGTGTAGACCCTCTTTTATTATATAAACTTACTGGGGTAAATATTAATAAAGATGGAAAACCTGCAAATCCTAAACCACGAGTAAGAAAGTAGTGATATTTATGAAATTAAACGGAACTTTTTTAAAAAACAAAACACTAATTAGCGAAAACGATTCTAAATCTTGGCTTATTAATAAATTCTATGGTGAAAAAGTAGGACCATCTTTCTTTTTAGATATTTACGAGACTTTATATTTTTTAGAGAAAGGATCCCTAAAGCTATCAAAAAAAGATTCTTTTGAAAGTATAGTAAAAAAATCACAAAAAGAAATTCTTGATAATTATGCTGTTTTCAAACACTTTAGAGAGCTTGGTTATATAATAAAAACTGGATTAAAATTCGGGTTTGATTTCAGAGTTTATCCAAAAGGAAAAAACCCAGACAAAAGCCATTCAAAATATGTTGTACAAGTTATAAAAGAAGGAAAAAAAATAGGTACAAACGAGCTATCTAAATCAGTAAGAATGAGCTTAGGATTAAAAACACAATTGCTTGTGGCAGTTGTTGGAAACGATTTAGAAGTTGTTCTTTATAATTTAGACAGAACTAAACTTTAATTCTATTTCTTTTTTTATTTTTTCTAAATTCTTTCCAAATATTTTTTCTAATTTCAAATAAACTAAAGATTTTTCATTAAAAAAATAAGACTTTAAAACATTTATATTATGTGTTTTTCTGGTATTGGATGATTTTTCAAAATCTACAATTATAGGCAGGTTATTTTTTAGAACTAAAATATTTGTTCCCCTTCCTGCAAGTTGTCCATGATCTATTCCAATTTCATCCATTGTTTTAGCTTGCTTAAATAAGTCATTTAGAAAAATAACCAAGTCTTGTTTATTAAATTTATCTAAATAATCTATTAGTGAAGTTGCATCAAAGTATTCATATATAACAAAATTTCCTTTTTTGTTTGAATACACAAACTTAGGGCCTATGTTTTTCTTGTTTAATAATTTCAGGAATTTAGATTCATTCTCCACCATTCTTGTCCTTGTACTTCTTTTCTTTTCTAACTTTATAGTCAATAATAAAAAAGGATTATCGAGTTCTTTTTTTTGAGTTTTTTCTTGTTTATTTTTTTGTGCATATACTTGGCTGCTGTTGTTTTCTTTTTTCCCTACTTGCTTCTGTTTAAATAAAATAATCCATGAGCTTCTTCCTTCACCAAGAAGCTTTTCAAAAATTAGTTTTTCTTTTTTAATATACTTTTGTAGAATAAGGTTTGATTTAAATTCCTCAAGAAAAATCTTTGTGTGCAAATCACTATTATTGTAAACCATAATTATTCTTCACCTTTAAAATAATTGATTATTTCTTTTTCAAGATCTTCAAATTTTGACAATTTATTAAAGACCAAATTGTTTAATTCCAGTTTATAATATTCGTGATGGTCTTTTATTTTTTTAAGGAATACCCTCATATCAAAAGTTTCTTTATAATATGATAATTTTTTATTAATTATAGCCTTATCAAACTTAACCTGTTTTTTTATCAAAAAACTAAGATCATACAAATCCCTTGCTTTATCCCTAGTCATTATAGCCCTTACTTTTTCTGCAAATACTTCTTCCAAAGAATAACCTCTTATCATTGATGATGGTAAATTGTAATAGGGAAAGAAGACATCATAATTTTTTGTTGGCAATAATATTTTCTCTCTTTTACTTATGTCCACATACACAAAACATTTACTTCTTTCATTACCATCATATAGAGGACCAAGAATATTTATTCTAAAAGAAAACGAATCGCTTTTATTTGAAACAATTTTATAATCCGCGTCTATCCCATAATGTTTCAAAAAAGAAACTACTAATGAGGGTAAACCTGTGTCAATTTTCTCCGTTGCAGTAAAATCAAGATCTTCTGAAAATCTATCTAGGCCATGAAAAAACCACAAATAAGTGCCACCTTTAAAGACAAGATTTTTGTTCTTTAGCGCTTGCAGGACCAAAGTTTGGAAATAATGTTTTTCTTGTTGCCAAAGTTTCAAGCCGTTTATCTTGGTTATTTCTTCCAATTCTTTTTTACTTACCAATATAATCACCTAACTGCAATACTCTTTTTGCTCTATACCCCATAATAGATTTGTATAACTTTAGATAAGATTTTAATTTTTTTATATCTAATTTGTTTTTTATATTTTTATAAAATGTCGGTGAAAACCCAAAAAAATAAATTAAATCCAATAATGCTTTTTCAGGATCTGCAATAAAAAAATATGATTCCCCTGTTTTTTCTTTATTGTATCCAAATAACAGCTTGGGGTTAATTTTATAATATTTATATCGTGTATTATATTTTACTTGTCTAGTAGATACGATTTCGTAGGTTTGAGGTATTTGATCTATTATACTATGATAATATAATGCAGAATTAAGAGAAATATATGATGGTTGAACAAGGTTAGTCGCAATAATCTTATCATCTTTAACAAAGCTTAGTAATCCATTCTTTATTTTATATGCTAAACCTTTTTTTATCAACCTATTAAAATAAACTCCTGATGCATTCATAGACTTGCCTAAAAGAGTTGATAAATCTGCAATAGAAAATACCTTTTGATTTGAATTAATTGCTTTTTCTTTTATTTCGTACAAGGTCTGTCTCAACATATAAAAACCATCACATAACAACTTTGTTATATATTAGACATTATAAAGAAATATAAATCTATCTTTAGTTTGTGTGCAAATCACTGTTATTGTAAACCATAATATAAGAAAGAGAAAAAGATTGTTAAATGTTATGATACTAACAGATTAAAAATTATTAACAACCACCATCACAAGAAGAAAAACTAAGTGGCTTTATTTCAGATAAAGCGGTATATTCTACTTTTTCAGTACCAACAACAGGGAGCAGATAGGTGGTTTCTATACTGCCATCAGAATTCTTTTTTATTTTTTTTAGATTTACTTTTATACCCATCCCCTTACCTTGTAAACCTAGTATTGTTGAACTTCCAGAGCAAGGCAACAAAGCAGAATTAGACAAATAATAACAAACTTTGTAATTTGCGCTATTACCCATAATTAAAACACCTGCTCCATTTGGAGAAGATATTTTTTTAGTTAAGTTAAAACTTATTTCATTATTTTTGATTTGCACAGTTGATTTATCCGTGTAATTTTTTGGAATCATTTCTGGATCAAAATGCGCTAATATTAGTAGTACCCTGGCTTGATTAAAGTTTGTTTCGTCAGTATCTGCTACGGAATCAGACACATTACAGACACCAGCTGCAGAATCACAAATACTTATGCTATCAGTTAAACTTTTTTTTTACACAAATTATTTTTACATTCTTCTCCACTGGAACAATCAGTATTTGTTGTACAATTACAGCTAACGCCACCCATCGATAAATAATTTTGTATTATTGTCTCCGCATCTTCTGTAATAAGAGAATCACCAATCATAACTTTATTACCAATTATCAAGGTAGGTATACCCCAACCACAAGCATTATCTGGCGTTGATTTTTTAATACATTTCTTAGCCCCGCTATGACAATACCACCCGGAACTACAACCGTCGTCATCTGTAGTACAAGAATCACCTTGTACACAAGCCTCAGGCACACTATATAAATTATATAATGGTATTAGTTTTGCAGTAAAAGCAGGATAATTAATTTGCACTTCAGTTTCACGTATTTCAAGTGTTGGATATTTATCAAGTAAATTTTTAAAAAGGCCAATAAATTCCTTTGTAGAAGGGTTAATAAAAGCATGACAATGCTGACAGTTCAGCCCCCAAAAGAAAGAAGCACAAACCTTAGGAATTTCAGACACAGAAGGCGCAACAGAGATACCACACCCTTCTTTCCCATTGTATTTATACAAGTACCAAACCCCATTTGTTAAAGTTTTATTAACTGCATATGTTATGTATCTACCGCTGTTAGCTTCAAATTCTGCTGTGTATTTTATTACACCATCAACTTCTACAAGACCGTTGTTATCTGCTACAGGGCCAATTCTTTTATATACTCCATTACCTTCTAAGTCATAAAATAATTTTTTAGCTGATATTTGGACTTCACAATCCGAAAAAAGCCCCCTATTTCAAATGGATTAAGAGCTTTAACTGCATCCCAAAAATTACAAACCTCTATTGGACCTTTAGCTATGAGAGCAGGAACACCACAAGTATCATCATCACAAGTGTCCTTTATCGTCTGCAAGCTAGCTGTGGGCTTCGGGGCTTGTTTCTGCGTAAGAGCTGGGTTATAATCACACACACCATCAGTTCCTGCTGGATGACTAGCATCACAAAAAACTTGCACAGGACCCTTACCAGAAAGCAGTTGTGGTATTTTTGCTATTATGTCTGCATCAGTTACATTTTTTACAATAATCTTATTTCCTTTTTTTATGTGATAATATGTAGGATCACTTGTTTTTTCACGAGCGGCATCCATAATTTTTTTATATACTTTTTTTTCATCTTGGCATTTATTTCCAATTGTTAAATCATAAGCAGTACTACACTCAGGAAGCCCAGAGGTTATTTTTTCACCAAGCAATAACACCATAGTTTCTCCACCATAATCAGCATCAGGGGGATAAAATAATAATTTACCATAAGTTTCTGCAGCAGGAGAGGTTCCTTGTACACCTGTTTGAGCAGCAACATCTGAATCTAGTTTACAAATTCCTTTAGTACCATCAAAAACATTTTTTTTATTCCCTTGAGCATCATAACAAGATCCACTTGTAAGCACACAATTCATTGTGTTATAACATTTTTCTCCTTCTTTTTGTGTAACTGCTTGAATATCAGAACATACTCTGCTGTTATCATCACTAGCTATTGTTTTTGGCATACAGAATAAACCCTGCGGACAACTGCCGTGAACAGTACCAGTACAAAGACTTCCTACACCAGCAGGCAAATTTGCTGTTGGAACAGCTTCGGGGCTATCTTCTCCAGCAACCGAAGGTTTTGCTACTGTTGCTGAGCCTTCAATGTATTTAATATAAACTTTATTTTTTGCATTAACTGCATATCTTATTTTACTTGTTGCATCTAGAATCCACATACAACCAGCACATTTA
>CAYZSS010000013.1:0-17698 GCA_964480435.1 uncultured archaeon
CATCTTTGTTAATAATTGTTGCACCAGTTGGGAAATCCGGTGCTTTAATGAAATTCATAATCTCAATTAGTTTTGCTTCCGGGTTATCAATTAAATGAACCAAAGCATCACAAACTTCTACTAAATTATGGGAAGGCATATTTGTTGCAAACCCAACAGCAATTCCTGACGCTCCATTTACCAACAGATTAGGTATTTTTGAAGGCAATATTGCAGGCTCAGTCAAAGTATTATCATAATTAGCAATAAATTCAACAGTTTCTTTATCAATATCAATTAACATTTCTTGAGATATTTTTGATAATCTTGCTTCTGTGTACCTCTGGGCAGCTGGATTATCCCCATCTATGGACCCAAAGTTTCCTTGTCCATCAACCAAAGGATAACGTAAAGAAAAATCCTGTGCCATTCTTACCAAAGCATCATAAACAGAGGAATCCCCGTGCGGGTGATACTTACCTAAAACTTCACCTACAATTCTAGCACACTTTTTATGTGGTTTATTGTGTACTAACCCCATATCGTGCATAGCGTACAAAATCCTTCTTTGAACAGGTTTTAGCCCATCCTTTACATCTGGTATTGCTCTACCCACAATAACAGACATTGCATATGACAGATAAGACTCTTTAAGCTCATCAGTAATTTCTCTAGAAAGCATTTTTTGATCCATTGACAAAGTTATCACCATATTTAGTAAAATTTAAGTTAAAAAAAAGGATTTTTGTCCTTGTTTTTGTCTTACATATATAATATATAACATTAACTATATAAATGCTAGGATTTTGGCTGATTTTTGGGTGCAAAAAGGAGACTATTTTCTACTTCTTTGTGTAACATAAATATATAAATAAATGACTCTAAATTATAAGTATGGTTAAAGATACTAATTTTACTGTCAATCCTTGGGAAGTTCAGGGAAATATAGATTATTCTAAACTCATTAAAGACTTTGGGCTTGAGCCTATGGGGAAATTGCCTCAAAAGGTTAAGGAAAACATTCTTTTTAGAAGAGGATTTGTATTTGCCCACAGAGATTTCTCAAGAATATCCAAATGCATTGAAGAAAAGAAGCCTTTTGCAATGATGACCGGTCTAATGCCCTCAGGAAACATGCATTTTGGGCACAAAATTGCAGCAGACCAAATAATCCTATACCAAAACCTAGGAGCCAAGGTATACATCGCTGTTGCGGACACAGAAGCCTATAACTCCAGAAACACAAACCTGGAAGAGCTAAGAAACACCGCAATCGACCAATACCTAGTAAATTACATTGCTTTAGGATTAAAGCCAAAGAATTGTGATTTTTATTTCCAAAGTTCAAGAAGCAAGGACGGAAAGAAAGCATCAGCCTACTATACTCTAGCAAACAGGCTAGCAAGGCATGCAACCTTTAATGAGTTTAAAGCAGTATATGGAGAAATAAGCCCAGGAAAGATGGCATCTTCATTATTACAGGCATCAGATATGCTACACCCTCAGCTGAATGAGTTTGATGGTCCAACCCCAACCATTGTACCTGTTGGAGCCGACCAAGACCCACATATAAGATTAACAAGGGATATTTCCCAAAGGATAAAAACTAATAACTTTATTCAAATAAGTTCAACTTATCATAGATTCTTGCCCGGATTAGGAGGAGGAAAGATGAGTTCCTCAGACCCAACAAGCCACATAGCTTTAAGCGAGAACCCAGAAAATGTAAAAAAACTCATCAACAAATATGCTTTTAGTGGCGGTCAGCCAACTCTAGAAGAGCACAGAAAGAAAGGTGGAAACCCAGATATTGATGTTTCTTATCAATACCTAACTTATATGGAAGAAGATGACAAAAAGCTTGCAAAGATTTACAATGATTACAAAAGCGGTGCTTTACTTTCAGGAGAAATAAAAGCTTTAGCTATTGAGAAAATTAGTTCTTTCCTAAAAGGTCATGAAAAAGAAAGAGAAAAAGCAAAAAAAAGAATTAATGAGTTTATTCTAAAGAGGTAAAAAAATGTTAGAAAAAAGACCTACAAAGAATTTATTAGTAAGAGGCGAAGAAGCAGAGGTTTTTAGATACGATGAAAGAACTAGAAACAAAAAAAGAGATATAGTGAGAATAAAACCAATGGTATTAAACGCAAGAAAATCTGCTTTTGCTAAATTCAGAAAATTAAAATTAGCAAACGCTATTTTCCCAGAATTATTTATTACTCCCACAAGATCAATACACTCAAAAGAAACCCTTGATGGCACTAATTATTTAATGTCTCGTTATGAAGAAACTACTCCAGAATATGTTGACTTTGTTAAAGCTTTTTATTCTTGGTTAAGGAATAGAAAAAGTAGCTTTCCTAGTGACCACCCACATATGGTTGAATATAATAAAAAAATACGATATATTAGAGAGCTATTAGAGTCAGCAGGAATTTCTGCTCAACTTCATCCAGCAAATGTAGGTTTTAGACCAGATGGTTCCGCAGTATTATTTGAAATAAACGAAATTGATATAGCTAAAGCGAGCATACATATCTACTATATGCCACAATCAAAACAAAAAAGACTGGCAGAAAGGGAACTCGCAAGATATAACCGATTTATAAAAGCCCATAATTATCAAAATCAGACCAAAATTCTCCGTAATCCTATTTGAAATAGAGCACATTGACTTAGAAAACGCAGAAAAATATGTTAAAAATTTACCTGAATCAAGACAAAAATTAATGGCCTTAAGAGAAATAGTTAAATATAAAAGGTACTTATCTATATATATAAAGAGTTGATATTTATGCCTAGAGAACCGAGTAGATTTAAAAGAGCAGTTGTTGCGGGAACTATGGCGGCAAGCTTTGCTTTAGGTGGGCAAGCCGCAGCAAGAGAAGCTGCGGAAAGAGCACAATTAAGAGAACATGCAAAACAAGTTGAAATAGCAAGAGAAGCAGAAAGACATACTTCAAGCGATTTCAGAGTAAGAGGTAGCGAAATAGAAAAAAGAGAACTATTTAGACAAGGCCTTGAACAAGGAAAAAGATTACGAGGAATATCAAAAAATGACGAGGCAAGATATCTTAAATTAATGGATAAATACCAGAAAGGACAATTAACTCCAGATGAAGCAAGAGAAATGGCTAATGCAATTAATGCAGAACTAGGTAAAGAGGCAAAAATAAGTATTGTTTCTGGTCTAGAAATAAAACAGATGGGATTAACAGGCGATATTACTAAAATGCCAAAGTATGCTTGGCACGCAGTTCTTAATTTAGAAGAGCATTATGTTTTAGTCCCTTTAGCAGAATTAATGATGTTATTTACCTACTTAGGGCTTGCAAGAAAAATAAGGCAAAGAGGATTTTCTAAAGTATTAGAAACCGATGCAAGCTGGTCACATATAAGAGAATTTGGAGATTTATCCACTTTAGGAAAAATTGGTTTACTTCCTTTAGCTATAGTTGTAGCAAATAACCCAATTAGTATTGGATTAGCGTTAGGAGCCGTTGCAAACCCAAAAGTAAGATCCCAAATGGCACAATGGTTTAGTAAAAGAAATAGAGGTAGCAGTTCTTATACTCCTGAAAGAACAGCAAGAAATAAAGGTCCAGGTACTGGCACAAGATTAGCTGAATACCTATACAAAGGAGATAAAGAAGAACCAACAGTAAGAGACATCAGAGACCATTGGGAAGACAGAGCAAAAAATGCCTTAGATAGACTTGCTGGATTTGATCCCAAGAAAAGAAAAAAATAAAATTTCTTTTTTTATTTTTCAACTTAGATTTATACAAAATCAGTTTCTTATTTTTTTAATTAACAGCAAGCCATTATCAATTTGAAGAGGATAACTGATTATTCTATTATCATTTTTTACCGTATCTAAAAATTTTGTCATATATTTTTTATAATTAGTAATATTATCTGCTACAATAATACCCCCAAGCCTAAGTTTAGGAAATACCTGTTCATAGTATTTATGGTAATCTTCTTTTTTTGCATCAATAAAAACAAAATCAATTTTCTTTTTGAATTTTTTTAATGCAGAAAAAATATCTTCTTCAAAAATAGTTATTTGTTTTTCTAACCCAGCGGAAACAATATGTTCTTTTGCCAATTTTATTTTTGGTTTAAACACCTCAATAGAATAAACATGCCCTTTTGTTTCCTTAGCCCCAAGACCAAACCACATACCAGAGTAACCTATAGAAGTGCCAAGTTCAAGAATAGTTTTTGAACTTGTAGATACTACTAAGAATCGCAAAAATTCAGCAGTTGATCTTGAAACCTGCCAAGCATAAATAACGCCTTTAGTTTTATTTTTGGTAACTACATCTGTGTAATTTTTTGTTGGCACCCAGTTAATTGTTTTCCCTAGCTTTTCAACATCTTTAGAAACTCTTTCAAAATTATCTAAAAAACTTTGATTCATTATATCACTTCTTAAATGCACTTGCTGTTTTTCCTGCATCCCAGGTTACCCTTGGTCTAATCTTTACTAACCAAAGCTTTTCAGAATTATCATCCAAGATTAATGCATATCCTTTTGCTCTGGGCATTCTTGCAAAATATTTATCCATATCCTCATGTAAATAACTTGGTCTTAGTGCAGACACAGCATCAATATCTGGTTTTGCAGTCATTCTCATACTTAAAAATAAATCACACTGGGAAATTGCATCAGGATGTAATTTCTCTGGTCTCTGAGTTGCTAACAATAAACTCAATCCAGGTTGTCTTCCAACTCTCACCCACTCAAGCAAAACATCTAATGCCATACTTGGTCTATCTTTTGGCATGAACATGTGGGCTTCATCAATAAGCATCCAAATCATTGGAAGGTCATTCTTTTTTTCTCCTTCCCCAATTAAAGTTATTTCTTCTTTTTTTCTTTCTAACATTCTTTCTTCATACAATCTTTTTCCAAGAAGAGCAACAATAATTTCTCTTATATTTTCCATCCCTAAAACTTGACCATAAGTTGAAACATCAATAATATTTACAAACCCAGGTTTAGCCATATCTCTTACCCCTGTTCCTGTTTTTGAAAATATACCCCATGACTCAGCAACATCAAATCTATTTTTCAAACTTACTCTTACATCTTTATCTGTTTCCTGCATCATATCAATTGTAGCTTGTATTTCTTTTATTCCATAATAAGTTCCAAAAGTTTCTTTTGCTTTTTCAATTACATCCAACAATAATGATGCTTCTTTGTCGTTCCAACCAAGTTTGAACATTGAGAACCATTCCATTGGATCAAGATCAGAAGTTTTTATTGTAAATGCATCGTCCACAGGCATTTTATTTGTTTTATAAAAATCTAGTTTTCCTTGTGGAACTAAAACCCTTAGATTCTCCATTCCTTGTGGTTCCAAACCCCATTCCCTAATTATTGATTCATCTTCTTTATTTGCTAATTTCATACTCCAAAAAATTCCAACAGTATCAATAACAAAAATAGACATTCTATTTCTTATTTCTGGCGGAAGATTAGAAAAACCTTCAATAAAAACCGACATCGCGTAGCTCTTACCACTATTGTGACTTATTATGCCATTAGCAATAAAAGAATGATTTTTTGGTACTTGTAAATCATAAACTTTTTTTATCCCTTTAATTTTGCTTATCTTTATTATTTTTTGGAAAAAGGACGTACTATCTAAGTATTCTGTTGATTTTCTTTTTTCCACCTTGTTAAATTTTCTTTTTTCTAATCTATTTTGTTTTTCTTTCTGGAAAAAACTTATTTCTGTTCTATATTTTTTTACTGAACTATAATCAGAAATGTCTAACTCATAGGACGTGAATTTTTTACCATTACAAGTAGTTTTTTTTGTTCTAATACAAGATTGAATTCCAAAATAAGCCAACAATAAATTTAGGTCTCTGATTAATCCAATTGAATTGGAATAATAATTTACTCTTACACCTTTTTTTTCGACGTATCCATCACAAGAAAATAATGCCTTAATAAATTCACTTTTAAATTTATTAGAAGATTCCCAAACTACTTTAGGAATACGTATTATTTTATCTTTTTTTCCACGCGGAACCCCCAACTTTTCAAAGAAATGTACAATTTTTTGTTGTTCTGTTGTTACTATTTTACAATTTTCTTTTCCTTTTTCTTCGATTCTAGATTGAATTCCAAACTCTAAATCTAAATCTTTTTTCGTCCGAGTTAATATTTCTTCATCCCCAGCTATAATCCTTACTCTTGCTTTATTACCATTATATAGGTAACCCTTGCCATCTTTATAAATTCCAGACCTTATTTGCATACTACCATCAGATAATAAGAATCCCAGCAGCCTTGCAACCCTTAAACTATACTTATTTTTTATCTTTATTTCCGGCAGACTATAAACAGTTAAAATTTCATCAGTATCTTTTATTTTGCTTGCTTTAATCCACTCTGTTTTCTTGTTTCTTCTAATTAATAATGGATGCTCAGTAGTAGCTATTAACTTTTGCCCATCCTTAAATTCAAATTCACGCATCTCTTCGTTATTAGCCACATCGTAAATGATAAGCTTTGCTTTTTCCCATTCAAATTTGTTTTTTTCTATATTATAAGATAATACCTTATCTTTAGGTAAAAAAGTTGATATTTGTTTATAACCCTTATCAGTAAAAATAAGAGTATCTTCAACAAGACAACCCCTTTTACCACAAATAAGTACAACATGGGGACTTGCAAGATCAACAAATACTTTTCTACCTAATACTGGATTTTCTCCAGAGCTCATTACTACTTTTGCTAAAAATCCAGTTCCTTTTGCACCATATTTGTTAATATCTTTTTCTGGTCTTCCAACAATAATATCTTCAGCTGCTAATTCAAAACCCATAAGTATCACACTTCATTCTATATATGTTAAAATAGTATATAACTTTATTTCAAAGCCATTACTACAAACCCATATTTTTCAACATCTTCTTTTTTCCACATTGTAGCATTTTTTGTTTTCAATACAGAAGTTATTTTCTTTTCTAAAACCCTACCAGTATAATCTTTTGTTCTGGGGTCCCATTCTTTTAGAACTAAAATGTCCCCTTCTTTGCAATCAAAATCCGCAACTCTTATATCATAAGTTTTGCTTCCGTTTTTTACTAAATCAAAATACTCTGGCCAACATTTTTTTTCTATTTTCATATTCTCACATTAATCCATTTTTTCGAATTTTCTTTCATCAAAATGTTCTCTTAATCCATGGAACACAATACCATAATTAACATATTTTTTTCCATCAGTATCAATATCATGCCATCTTTTCATTAATTCTTTATAGGGTATATAAGTTCTCAAAAAAGAGGAAGGATCTGCAAAATAGATTCTTTTTCTATCATAACCTATTGCAACAACATAATGGCCATCAACCCAGTCTTTTTCCCAGTCAACATGCTTTTTATCAGTCCAAGCTTGCAAAACAAGTATTACTGGTTTTTTATGTGCCAAGTGCTTCTTCAATTCTTTTAGTGTCATATCATGCACAGTTGCATGCAAACCATATTTTTCTGCTACTTTCATAATTCCAGAAATAGGGGTGCCATTCTTAGAGGTACCAGCAAGTTTCATGATGATATCCTCTCTTACATCCTTCCCATAATATGCCAACACCAATTGCACAGCCTTTGCACCGCAATCATAATTGTAGGTTTGCCTACCCCGAGGAAAATCAATCATTTTCATAATAGATATATTTCTTTGAAATTTATATTTGTTACTATCAAAGTAGGAGCCAAACAGCAAAGGTTAGACAAAAAAATAACAATTTAAACAAAAATAGAAATAATAGAAAAAGTGGCATTAATGCCACTGTCTTTCTTTTGGGCAACTAAGAAACCTTTTTGCGTTAAGGCAAAAAGTTTCAGAGCCTGAATAATTTTCCTTTGGAAAATTACTTCTTACTTACCATTTTCTTTCTTCAAGAAAGAAAAGGGCAGTTAGGGAGTTATCATTATCAAAGAGTCTCCTCTTAGCATAGTCTTCCCATATTTAATTTTTACACTGTTGTCTTCTTCTAGTTGTTCAGCATCATCTAATACAACATTCATGTGTATATCAAAGGCAAGTAATTTTCCTCTTATTTTCACATTTCCTTTCATTAAAACTAATACGGATTTTCCTATCCATGAGTTTAAATGATCAAAAGGTCTACTTTCAGTAGTCATAATTATTCCCCCAATTTATTTTTTGTTCTTAGAAAAAATTCTTTTAATCCAAGCAAAGAACCCACCTGATTCGTTCTTGAATTCTATTTGAATCCCTAATATTTTTCCTGCAACAGCAAGTACTGCTTTTGATGCCATTGCATTTGGATTACGTATAATTACTGGTTGTATTTTTTTATAGTAAAATGTTTTTCTTACTTCTTCATCATATGGTATTACCCCATACAAAGGTAATTCAAGCATGCTAATAATATCTTTTTCAGGTATTTCTCCTTTTAATCCAGCATACATATTAATTATAACTCCAACCGGTTTTGCATTTATTCTTTGTGCAGATATTTTTGTTTTTAGGGCATCTGCAATAGATAAAGAATGTGGATTCACAACCAAAAATACTTCTGTTGATGATGCCATAGCAGCAAGAGTGTCTTCCCCAATTCCAGCAGGACAATCCAATAATACAAAATCATATTTTGGAGCCACTTGTTTAATTATATTAGGCAACTTTGTTAAATCTAATCTTTGGGTATCTTGCAATCCTAAAGAAGCAGGCATAATATTTATTTTTTCAGGACCATCATAAACAACATCCCAAACTCCAGCATCCCCTTTAAGTACATCATTCAAAGTTATTGGACTTGTTTCCATTCCGAGTATTAAGCTTAAATTCGCCATTGCCAGATCAGTATCAACTAATAACACTTTTTTTCCTTGTCTTGCCAAAGCAACACCTAAGTTAGCAACCACAGTAGTTTTTCCTACTCCTCCTTTTCCTGATGCAAAAGCAATTATTCTCATACATATCACCAAAATACTTTTTAAATTTTAACAAAAGACATAATTTTTCTATATTCTTCTAGAAAAATATTTTTACCATAAACTGCAATATCTTTTGATACTGCATTTAACTCAAACTCGCTTAATCTTGCCTCACTCTTTATTAGATACACAAAGTCATCTCTCTCAAACATACTTACCCAGCTTCCCACATTAAAATAAAGAACTTTATCTTTTCTTTTAAACGCTGAAAACATATCGTAAATTTTGTTTGCTAATTCCAGAATTTCTGGAGAGGATGAATAAAGCAAATTATTAGCTTTAAAAACAACCACGCTATCAATTAAATGTTTTCTTAGTAAAGAGTCCACAAATTCATTAAATGTGTTTCTTGATATTTCTGTAACGGAATATTCTTTAGAAACATCTTTCAGATAATTTATTTGTTCTAATGGCAGGTCAGTGTCATCAAGGCCCAATATTTTATATACCAATTTTGAAAATATATTCATATTACAACCCTATATTACCTAAACCAATTTCCTTAAGCAGAGCATATTTATCCTTACTTAGCTCAGATTTATCTATATATTTCTCTACTAAAGACTCTTTATATTCCTTTATGTAATTATCAAAGATTTTCTGCATATTCGCTGATTTTATCAGGATTTTATCATTAAAGGTAATAATTAACTCCATTTGTTCATTTGTTAGTCTAAAAACATCAAAACAGCCAAATTGTGAAGCAAAAGAGTTAAAAAATAGCCTAATCCCTTCTTCACCATAAATTATTTTATCAAATGCTAAAAATGCATGAGAGCAACCCATTACAGAACCCTGTTTAAAAAACAAAGTAGAATCTTCAAACCCATAGTTCATTTTTGTTGTTACTGCAATATAACCACTAAAGTTTTTGGATTGCAGATCAGAGATAACTTTCCTAACATCAACTTTTTTTATGTCAATATTTTCTGCTACTCTTTCACCAACTGGAATATTCATAAAAATATCACTTTCTCTCTTTATCAAGCACAATAACATAATCCGCCGCATTCTTTAATGCTGATCCGGAAGATTCATCCACAAGTATTACTGCAACATCTTTTCCATGTTGTTTCGCTTTTACTATTGCTGGCAAAAAATCTGAATCTCTAGTAACCAAACAAATAACATCAATATTTGGATTAAACACTGTCTCAGTAGCTTCAACAGCCATCATCACATCAATATCTGAAACACAAACAGCAACTTCAAATCCCTGATTTATTACTGCTTCTACTAATTTCCCTGGTGCAAACTGGTTCAGATACACTTTACCAATTTTCATAACCCCAAGTTTATTTATTATACCTTTTACCTTACCCAGGTCCAAACTAAACTCTTTCCTAAGCATATTTGGGCCATCAATAAATACGGCTACTTTCTTCTCTTTTTTTGTCTTAAATTTATCCCAAACCCTTTCCAACATAAAAACACCATATATTAGTTATATAAAATGTAATTTAAACTATTCTACTTTATGACCATAATAACTATCAAATAAAGCTACTTGGTTAGACTCCTCATTTTTAAACATATATTCCTTTCTCAAAAGAGTATCTATGTTTTCTATTTTTATATTTTTCCATATTATTCCAATCAGCGACCTTAAACTCTCCATACTTATTCTAGGATCAAGTATATGTTCCTGCTCAACTTCCTGCTCCATTAGGTGTATTTCACCAACCGAAGAAAGTAGTTTTAGTTTAGGGTTCTGTGGAACTTCTATTGTTTTCAACGCAAAGTATACATTCCTTATTCCTCTTTTTTCTTTTCTTACCAATCCTGCAGAAATAAATCTCTCCATCATATTCTTCAGTTTTACTTCTCCAAAACTACTTAATTCTTCCAAATAAGCAACATCAAACCCTTTATTCTTTGGCAATTTTAAGATTAACCTTAAATCATCTGCATCAAAGGCTTTTATTTCTGTTAGCCCTTGGGAATAAACAAAGTCATTGTCTATGTTATGTAGAAACTCTATTTTTACTGGGTCAATATAACATTCATTTGTTACAAAACCGCCGTCAGGGTTATAGATTTTATAATCCACTTTTAGAATTGGCCTATAAACCGTGCTTACAACAAAATTAGTCCAACCAAGTGTTCTCTTTGCAACACCCTCCACCTGCTCTTTATCATAGGTCTCTTCTAAAACAGCGTACTTAACTTTTTCTCTATATTCTTCCTGCTCTTCTTCTTTTTCAATTGATAAAATATCATCTTCTAATTTTGCTCCACTATCCACCAAGGAGCCCAAAAACTTTTCAAACCCAACTGTTGATTTGTATTTCATATTTAGAATTTTTAGTAAAGTTTCCAAAGAATGCATATCCAAAGACCCATACCTATCCAGTTTGCCCATTCCGATTTCTGCCATTATTTTCAGCAGGTCTTTTTCTTTGTATTCATATTTTATTTCTGCTGTCTGGGTTTCTCTTCCCTCGTGTTGTGACATTCTAGGTCTTACTTTTATAACAAATGCTCTGGAAGTTGTTTCAACTCTATCCGCAACCAGAGGAACACCAATCTCAAGCCTTTTTATGAATTCTGGTTTCCTAAATTCAGCGGGCACTATTGTTGGGATTCTTCTATACACTGCTTTAATATCATCATCAAAAACTAATTTATAAGAAATTAAAGTTCCTACCTGTGACAAAACCCTGGTATCAATTGCCGATGGTTGCTGAGTTGCAAACACCAATGAACAACCTGGCCTTCTTCCTTGTTTTACATATTCTATTATTGCTTTTGATGCTGGAGTTTCCAAAGACCCAGACGGAATTAAGGTGTGGGCTTCATCAATAAATAACCAAGTTGGAGGAATATCCATTTCTAAAGTATCTAGTGCTTCACCACCATTACTAAATTTCTTTACTGCTTGCTTTCTAGTTGCAATCTTTCTTGCAGATAAAATTCTTCTGGCAATAACACCAACCAACAAAGCAGCAACAGTTTCATCCAAAAAACTAACATCAATTACTGTTAATTGACCTGGCACTGAAATCTCAATTAAGGGAGTTCCCTGCTTTGCAAAAATACCCCATGATTTCCCTGCTTCAAATCTTGAAATTAATGCTCTCATAGAATCTTTTTTGTAACCTTTTTCTTTTGAGTTTAATTCAGCATCATCCCTCAAACAGTTAGTAATATCATCAATTTCATAATTCCCATTTTTTCCTTTTACTATTAATCCAGCTAAAGACCTATATCCATCTCTTACTTTTATTAAAACTTTTTCTAATAGTAAGCCTAAAGGACTAAATCTATCAATCCCAAAGGTTAATGCCCAATCTTCCGCAGTCAGGAAAGATGGCTGGATTGTAAAAACAGCATCATAAGTTTCTTTAGGGGTCTTTGATTTTGCCCCTTCAGGGATAAATACCATTACATTATCCAATCCTTTTGGATCTAATCCCCATTCTCTTAATTGTTTTATTTCGCTCTCTTGCCTGTTTGGATATTTCATACTCCAAAATACACCCACAGGGTCAATAACAACCATTCCTACATTTGGATTCTTCATTGCTAATTCTTCTGCAACAACACCCAAAACATAGGAGTTATGCACAAAAACACTGTTAGCAATAAAATTATGATACTTAGGGATAGTAATATCGTAAACTTTTGTTTTTCCCTTTATTTCTTTTATGCTTACTATCTCATCCCAAAAAATATCTGAATTAGCCAAAGTAGTTAGTTCTTTATTTTTTAACAAAGCCCCAATTTTTTGCAATTTATCTCTACCAATATCATAACATTTGCAACTAATTATTGATTTAGGACTTTTGTAGCCATAATCTCTTCCGAGCTTTGCCCAATTCTCTACTTTTATTTTTTTAAATATTTCTTTAGGGATAGTATCGATATTAGTATTATACTTTATTTTTTCAAGTTCTTTCTTAGCAATTTTTGAGACCTTTTCTTTTCTTCCATAAAATCCAATTCTATCTATAAAGTCTGCAACAAATCTTCCAGCAATAACAATTTCAAAACTCCTAACATACTTTCCTAAATATTTTACTTTCTTTTCTCTTATTCTATTCACAATTCCAAATCTTAACAAAAGATGATGAACTTGTTTGATTAAGTCTTCAGAAGAAGAGCTATAAGATAATTGCCAACAGTTATTGTAAAATATAGATCCATCACAACTAAACAGCCTATTCAAAAACAAAGCAAGTTTTTCCTTTCTTAATGTAAAAATCTCTTTAGGAATAAATCTTTCCGGGGACTTTTTCCCGTACAGTTCAACGGATTCCAAGTACTGCACAAGAGAGTTTTTTAGCATTTTTATTTTTGATTCATTAGTAAACATCCCTTTTGAATTTCTTTTTAGTCCAGAGCAGTCAGTTTTTTTCTTTTTTTGTGCTACTCTAAAACACCCAGCTCTTGAATGGATTTCCACTCTTAAGTTGCTATCAAAATCATTTACTGCTTTCTTAAATTCATCAGAAATTACTTTATCTTCGTTAGAAAATAACACAAAAGAATTACCCATATGCCCTTCTGCAATCAAATATGCCAAAAGCTTTACTTTATGGTCTTCTAAATTACTTTTCCCAAAAGCAGGGATTTCTCTGGGCGTTGCGATCTTAGTACCTTTCTTTATTTTTTCTGCAGGTTCCCAACCATTAATTGTGTACAGAGGATGCTCAGGAGTCAATTTTATTGTTTTTCCTGAATTTAATTTTAGTTCTAATATCTTCTTTACTTCTCTTTCATAAAAGTTCTTTTTCTTGATTTTTTTAATCTTTAAATTATCATCCATTGCTAATAGTTCTTCATCTTTCTTCAAATCTTTTATTTGCTTTATTTCTCCATTTGCAAGAATTATCTCTGTTTCCCCTACAAGGCACTTTCCTGATCCTCTGGACCCACATACAAACATTACCTGAGGGTCTAAAGAATCAAAGTAAATTTCTTTTGCTTCTTCACCATCTTCGTAAACTTTTCCTAAATACAAAGCAGCTTCTTCACCGTATTTTTCAAAAACAGATCTCTTTCTTCCAACCATTGCATGGCCAGTTAAAGGATTTTCTAAAAAAGTTAAAGGCACATTGCACTTGTTAATTATTTTTGTTACATTATCTTTAATTAGTTCAGCATCAGGAATTCCAAATACAGGTTCATCACGAGTAGAGTTAGATTCTTCAAGTCCCTCTTCTAAGCTATCTTCACTTTTGGATTCTGTTGTTATTGCATCCTCACTATCAGTATTTTCTTCTATTTTCTTTCTTGATGCTCTTTTCTTCTTTGGTTTTATCTCAGTCATAGGCTCTTGATCCTGTGACTCTTGATTAGATTCTTCGGGTATTTCTTTTGTTTCTGCTACGGGTGTTTCTTCCGGTTCTGCTTTTTCCACAAGATTATTTGAATATACGGTTGTCTTTCCTTCTTTTTTCTCTGGATTCCCAGCCATATCATCAAATATATCAAACATTCCCATTTTTTACACCCTATTGGTTAATTAGAATAATATTTAGTTTCGTTATATAAAAGGAAAAAAGATATATAAATATAGGGTATATTTAGGAAATTATTCTAGGCATATTTTGCCTTTCCAGTATTAACAATCAATATTTTCTTATCCTTAGGGATTTTATCTTTCATTTGTAACAGCAAAGCCAAACCAGAAATTCCAGATGGTTCAAAATTAATTTTCTGTGCTGCTGCAATTTCCATTGCTTTATCCAAGAATTCTTCTTTTAAAATATAAACACTAGATGCTTGCCCACAAAATCCAGCATAACGATAAAATCTCATCCATTGTTCATCATAGTGTACAAAAGGCAAATGTGGAGAATACAATTTTTCCGCCTTTGATCTTGGATTATTAGTAGTAACTCCAAAGAAATTACATTTTCTTATTTTTTCTATATCTCCCTTAAATCTTTTATCCTGTTTTTTTGAAGATATTTCTTTTCTAACAATATTCAAAATATTTTCATAAAGTTGTCCAGTCCCAAAAGGAACAAAACAATAGTCTGGGCTGGAATTAATTATTTCATAGCTAAGCCAGTCATAAAACCGCATTGTTGGATCCAAAGCAATGTTAGAAGTAATATCAAACCCATCTAAATTATGTGTTAAGATTAGTATCTCTTTACTGCCAAATGGTTTTTCACTTAAATCTGTTTTGTATATTTCACAGCCAATTTTTTCTAGTTTTTCTATTATACTCTTGTTAAGATATTCATCAACCAAAACTTTTAGAGATGGCAATCCATATTTAGCTAACACAGTTTGTATTGCAAATGCTGCAGACCCAGATGAGATTATAGACATTTGGGGTAATTTTGACTTTACTAACCCTTTCTTTTTTGACATCAAAAAGTCTCGATAATTTACAATTATTTCCCAAGCCATCCTGTCCTTATGTGTTCCCGTTGGATTATAGCTTTCATCTTTTAACCAAACATTTGTGAATCCAGGTACCTTTATTTTATAAGTAGGAGTAGCAGGAAATTTTGGGTTTTCAGGAGGAAATTCTGGTTTGTTAGGGTTATTTTCAGACGGTACAACAATTGATTTTAATATTTTTTCTTCTTTCTTTGATAATCCCATCTAAACACCTTTTTTATTATATAATAAATAAGGTAAAATATATAAAAACAGTTTATAACAGCTTACGGCCAATTTCTTTTAAACCAGTAAACTCTTTTGTGTCTTCCATCAAAAACAGTTATTCCATAAGAAGAATCAGCTTTAACAAAAACTACTGGAGAAAGATATAGCCCAATTACTTTTCCATTATCAAACAAAGGGTTAGTAACATCAAATATGTGCCAAATACCATCCAATTTTACTAAGTTAAAAGCACGAGGTCCATTTTCTGCTATTTGCCCACCATTTTCATCTGTATGCTCCAGTTTTATTTCTCCCACAACATACCTTGATTCAATCCCTAATTCCTGTAAAATTAATTGTGCAAGCATAGAAAGTTCTGAACACATTCCAACTTTTTCTTTTACAAATTCTGATAACTTTTGTGCTGAATCTATTTCAGAATCATAGGTCCTATCCGAAATTAATTGTCTCTTTGCTTCACTCTGTTCAAAAGAAGCATATAAGAACTTTGCAACTAAAGCAATTTCTGTTTTTTGGGTTTTAGGAAGATGTGGAGCAGAACCAGAATAAGTTTCAATATATTTTTTAACATCAGATATTAATTTTTTTATTTCTTGGCTGTTAGGGTCTATCTTTGTTGCATGCCCAAATGGAGAAATAGGTAACACATCCCCTTCTTGTAATTCTTTTATAATTCCCCCTCTAAATATCCCCACTGCATCAGAACCATGGCTTTCAGCAGAAACATATTTATCCATAAATTTTGCTGCCCTAAAATTTGTTATAGCTCCTCTTGCAAGCAAAATTTTTTCTTTAAAAAGAGGATCTGATTTTATTTTTCTTACTGCTTCTTTTATTTTTTCTGGATCAGATAAAGTTCCAAATTCTAAACCAAAAAGAGATTCTAATACAGCCATGCTATTTTCTTTTCTTCCATGTGTAGTTTCAGGAGTTAATTTATGATCCTTTACCAAATCAGCAATTCTTGCTCTTACTTCCGGCTTTAATTCTCTAAATGGCATAAAAATCCCTTACAATAGTTTACTTCCATTTTCTGCTTTCTTTTCTAAACAGGTTATTCACCAAACAGATAAACCTTTCATTTTAAGATATTGTTCTTTAGTATAATTTGCAGATTTTATTGAAGAATTTATTATTACATTTTGTTGTTTAGACCAATCAAGGTCATCATGAGTTTTTACATAGTCCGCCCACAATTTAACAAACTTCATTCTTTCCCCATTATTTTCCGAAATAAAACTCATTTAACATCACCGCATATTTTTTTATTAATTCGTTACTAAGGTGTCCATACGCAACAGCCCGTATGTGTTGCGCATCTTCTAAATCTTTAGGAGACTTTAGAACTTGTTCTTTAAAAGCAATCTGCAATTCTAAACAAGAAATAATAATTTGTTTATCTTTCACCATAATCTCAATAGGCCTAGATAAAGCAAGTTCATCAAAAGGAGTCTTTACAAATTTTACTTCCATATTTGGAATTATCGTATCTTTTTTTGCAAATCTTACTGAAACATTATTTTTCAAATAATCATAAGCTTCTTTATAGTCATCAGTATTAAGACAGTAAAAATCATTAGCGTATAACTCCTTGCACAAAGCCTTAAAAGAGATAAAATTTAACTTAGGAACTATTAAGTCAATGTCTTCACTTGCCCTAGATCTCCCCAATAGGATCGCCACATAACCGCTAATAATTACATATTTTGAGTGAGGTTCTAAAATCTTTAAAAAATCGAGTGTAAAGTTATCCAAATCAGACAATTCTCTATCTAGCTTTATTTTTGATTTAGATACAAACTCCATATAGTAAAATAGACTGTTTCTTTTTAAAATAGTATCGAATTTAGCCCTTAAAACACCACTAAATCAATATAATTTACTTCCATTTTCTGCTTTTTTCTCAGGGACTGCTAATACAACCCCTTTATCTGTATAGAATCCAGTTGTTAAAACTTCAGAAAAAAATTTACCTATTTGTTTAGGAGGAAAATTAGTTACACATATTACTTGCTTACCAATTAATTCTTCTTTTTTATACAAAGCAACAATTTGTACACTGGAATTTTTTATTCCAATTTCTTTACCAAAATCTATTTTCAATTTATACGCTGGTTTCTTAGCCTCAGGATAATTT
>CAYZSS010000013.1:17798-22720 GCA_964480435.1 uncultured archaeon
TTTACCAAAATCTATTTTCAATTTATACGCTGGTTTCTTAGCCTCAGGATAATTTTCTGCTTCAATAATAGTTCCAACTCTTAGTTCTACTTTTTCAAAATCTTCCCAAGTTATTGTCATAATTATCACAACTTTTTCTTTTCTTCTTTTCCAGTTTCTAAATCCTTAATTGTATACTGTTTATTTTCTAAATCTTTTTCGCCCAAGATAATTATTTTCTTTGCACCAATATAATTTGCATAATCAAATTGTTTTGATAATCCCTGTATTTCTAAAGCCAATTCTACTGTTCCTCTTTTTCTATATTCTTTTGCAATTTCAATTGCTTTTTCATAACAAACTTCACTTAAAACTGCAATATAATAATCTACTTCTTTTTTGTAGTTTTTAAATATTTTTTTATCTTCTAAACAAACTAAAATTCCTGGCACACCTGCACCAAACCCAATTGCGGGAAGTTTCACATTTGGCAAAAAAGAAGTTACTAAATCTTCGTATGCGCCCCCCCCTACAATTGCTCTACCACCTTTAGTAGAAAATACTTCAAAAACAACATCTGTGTAATAATCTAAACCCCTTATTATAATGGGGTCAAATTTTGCTGTTTTTACCCCATATGATTTTAGCATAGAAAATATTTCTTCCATTTCTTTTTTGGCATTTTCTCCAACTTCATTTAATTTTTTAAAATCATTTAAAGTTGCTGCTTTTAACAAATAAATTTTTTCTATTTGTTCTTTGTTTAATTCAAGATCTTTTAATTTATTTTCAAAATCTTCTTTTGGTAATTTTTCAATTCCATCTATTTCTTTCATTACAGCTTTTTTATTTTTTATTTTTAAAGAATCTAAATAAGAATCCATTAATTTTCTATTATTAATTCCAATTACAAAGTCTTTTTCAGTTAATCCTAATGAGATTAAAAAATCATTAATTATTGCAAAAGTTTCTGCAACTATTTTTGAGTTATATTTCCCAACAACATCATAATTTAATTGAATAAATTCTCTATCTCTTGCTTTTTGTGGTTGTTCGTATCTATAGCATCTAGGCATTGAAAACCATTTCAAAGGTTTTTTCAATTCTTTTTCTTTTTTTGCAATCATTCTTGCCAAAGAGGGAGTCATTTCAGGCCTTAGTGCTAATTGTCTATCACTCTTATCTTTAAAAGTATACATTTGTTCAGGAAGTTCTCCACCCGATTTTTCTAACCATAATTCAGCAGATTCTAGTATTGGGGCTTCATATTCTTCAGCACCATATTTTCTACAGGTTTCTTTCCACTTATCAAAAATATAATTTACTTTAGACATTAATTCAGGATAATAATCAATCATTCCCTTTAGAGGTTCTAGAGATACCATTTACATCACGATAAAATTAGAGAATAAAAATATATAAAGCCTTGTAACAAAAAAAGGCTTATCCTATTGTTTTCCAAGCCATTATACTGGCATCATATTGTATTAGAGCACTAGGCAGTATAGCATTTCCATACTTATCAAATCTCAGCTTAGGATCAATAAGAGTATTAAAAGCAGTAGACGTCATTTTTTCATCAATGCAATTTTTATCCTTACCACATTCAGAAATAACTTGCAATATTATTGACATCGTATCATAACTATATGCTGCTTCAGCGTCTGGTTTTTCTCCATATTTTTCATAGTAATGATTTACAAACTCTTTTGAATTATTCTCAGAAAAAGTATACCATGTTGAAATTGGAGCAACATATTTTAAAGCATCTTTAGCACCTGTGTTTACTACAGGATAATTGGCAAGCATAAAATAAGTAGGAATTTTATATCCTAATTGTAACATTTCATTTAATACTTCTGCCTCACTTTGAGGCCAGCCAATAAAAATGTAAGCCCCCACATTTAAATCTTTATTTTTTAAAACATTTGATTTAAATTCTTTCGTGCTTATATCAAATCGTTCCACAGATAACATCTTACCTGCATAGTTTTCTTCAAAAGCAGCAATAAAGCCATCACCAGGCTCAAGATTGTAAATCATAAGACCTACAGAAGTAATATTTTTTTTATTTAAGTCACCAATTATAACATCAGCAAAATCAATAACATCTGGATAATACTTATAAGTAAAATTATAATCTATTGCAAATGAAGAAGATACTACTGAAGTTAGAAAAGTAACTATTTGTTCTTTACTTGTTATTGGTGTTACTGCAGAAACTATTGGAGCCAAATTAGTTACTACTACATCAACTCCATCAATATAAATTAATTTATTTACTGCTGTTGCTGCCACAGAAGAACTCATTTGAGAATCTTCTATTATTAAATCAACAGACAAATCATTTTCTTTTTTAAAATCTTCAAGAGCCAAATTAAATGCATTAAGATTAGATTTTCCTATATAAGCCATGTCTCCACTCAAAGGAAAAATAGCACCTATTTTTATTGACTCACTTGGGTTTGCCAGCCCAAAAAAAGGAGTGGTACTTCCAATAGTAATAAGTGCCACAACAACTAAACAACACAAAACAACTAAATATAGTTTCTTCATGGTAAATTCGGATCTTAAGCCCTATTTATGTGTCTGTTGTCTTTAAATAGACACAATTATATTCTTTTCGGAGAGATAGAATATTATGCAAACCGAATTATTAAAAGAACTTGGTTTATCAGATGCAGAAACAAAAATCTACATTGCTCTACTAAAAAAAAATAACTCAACTATTTCCGAGATAAGCCACAGAACAGGTTTACACAGAACAAATGTATATGATTACTCTGAAAAACTAAAAGAAAAAGGATTAGTTTCTTTTCATCTAGAAAGCAATAAAAAAATACTTCGTGCTCTAGACCCAGAGTCATTATTAGATTATTTAAAAGAAAAAGAATACAAAATAACCCAATTAATTCCTGAATTAAAAAGCATTCAGAATAAAAGCAATGAAAAAGTTATAGTTGAGATTTTTAAAGGAAAACAAGGGATAAAAACAGTAATAAAAGACATTTTACAAAAAAAGGAAGAAGTTATTGGAAACAGTGTTGCAGGGCAGCTCAGAAAGTACCTCCCTGAATTTTCAGAATATTACTTTAGGGAACAGCAAAAGAAAAAAATAAAACACAAATTTATTTTCACAACTGGAACAGACAACCCTTTCACTGATTTTTATGAAATAAGATATTTACCCAAAGAATTTGAAAGCCAGACGTTTAATCTTTGTTATGGCAACACATTATTAAATATTATTTGGGAACCAGAAATGATTGCCATAAGAATAATTTCTAAAGAAATTGCAGATAATTACACAAAACATTTTAATTTACTTTGGAAAACTGCAAAAAAACAAAAATAAAAAGTATTTATAGCTTTGTAACATAATAATTAGATTAATTATCTTTTTTTCTCTTTAGTTGTATTCCTTTTGCTGGCTCAGTATCTATCCAAAGATTTTTCTACTGCAAGCCTTACTGCCTCAGTTATCAGCGCAACCCTTATTCCAGCTGACATTAAAGCCAAAAAAGTAGCGGGATTCCTTTCAGGAAAAGCACAATGACGCAATACAGTCATAGCCGCTTCTTTTGCAATATCAAAATATGTTGTACCTGTCCAGAATCTATTTTTTACTATACTACCACATAACTTCCCACTATATTGCAATAAACTGCCAACATCTCTTTTCATAACTGCTGTTCTTAAATTAGAATAGTTTTTTTTAGAATATTTTTCAACTTGTCCAGACAATCTTTTTAACATTAAATAATGTAATTCCGAATCTGCACCAACAGAATTTAAAATAGCTAATTGTGTGTCAACATATTCAGAAGAGTTAAATATTAATCGCGAAAGTTTTTCATTTCTCCAATCAATTTTCAAAGCTTCTAAATGCTGGATATGCGAGGTTTTAACATTTTGTTTTAAAAAAGACTCATCTGGTACAATAAAATCATGATCTACAAAATATTCCAAAGCACGCGATTTTAAATCAGCTAAGGAACTATAAAGTGGTCTTGTTTCTAAGTGGGTAATTCCCGCACTATCTAAAAACTCTTCTCTTTCACGATATTCACTATTAGAGACTGGACTTGCACGTGGTTTTTTAATTCCCATCTCAGACATCCATCTTCGCAAAGTATCTCTATTAACTCCAAGCCTTCTTGCCAGCCTTGCAAAACTAAGGTCTAAATTAGCCTCTACAGTTTGCCTTTCTCTTTGTAAAATATTTCTGTTCTTTGTTTTTCTTGTATCACGTTTAAGCTCCCATGCATTTTTTATTTGCCTTACACGTTCTTTACTCATTGGAAAGCCTTTTGCAGTCATTTCTTTAGCAATTTGGGATTCATTTAAACTGCTTGCAAAAAGAGCCCTTAATAGCCCCCTTTGTTTTGCCATTTTCCAAAATATTTTTAAAAGCCTTAAGTCTTTTTCTCTTATTTTGGTAGTTTTAAGTTCACCGGTTAGTTCTCTTTCAGATTCAAGATGAGCTAACCATTCAACAGGAGATAATTTTGCTACTACTTTTCCACTACGCCAAATATCAGGGTGATGATCTAATCTTTTTTTGTCAGTTGATGCTAGTGTTAATAAAGGATTAACTTTACTTCCTGTCATTCTAGCCATTCAAACACATCCAAGAAAATAATATAAAAGTATTATGAAAATAAATTTGTTTAAACCTTTGCTTTTAGTTGTTTTTGTTTTTTCTTTAACAAAAAATAACCGCCAACAATAACTATAATCCCTATCAATACCCCGGCTATAATAATTAAAATAGAGTTATTACTTTCTGGTTCCTTTGGTAATTCAGGTAATTTAGTAGAGTAAGCAAAAAACTCCGTTTCTAATTCAGTTCCATCTTTTTGCATTAATGTAACAGTATACTTTCCTGCTTGTTCAACCACAAAGCTTATTGTCCCTTTTTCATCAGTGTTATAATCTTTTTC
>CAYZSS010000013.1:22820-24519 GCA_964480435.1 uncultured archaeon
CCAGATTCTATTTGTGTGTTTAAATCAAACAAAGAATTAAATGTTAAATTGCTATCAGCAATAGTTAAACTTTCTATATTACTATTAACATCATCAGTCCAATCAGCAGTTAAAAAAACAGTTTCACAATTAGCAACATATAAATTAGTTATTTCCAAATTACCTAATGCTGAATCTGCAAAAAATATTGCATTACCCGTTGTACTTGTTACACTTATTGGTACTGAATTAAAATTTAATTCTAAATCGTTATCTTCCACATATCCCGCAGCCCAAACTACATTTGCACCTTCACCAGTAATTTCTGCACCATCTTGCCAAGTTATTTCTAAAGAATTTAAGTCTTTAGGATTTGTTCCACTCCCACTTAAATTAATTACTCCTTGATCCGAAGAAAATCCAGCAATATTTAAATCTGCAATTATTATACCATCAACAAAACTATTATCCCCAAAATAAAATCCGCTTGAGTGGTCAATAAAATTAAAATCACTATAATTTAATAAAAAGTTAACATCATTATCAGCTGTACTATAATACAAAATTAAACTTGAATAATTTGGCAGAGTAATTAAACTACTTGTGTTTATATCCACAGTATTTAAATCCGACAAGCCATAAACATAAACTATTGCACCATTAGTATCAAAATTACTTATTGCAAAATTATTTAATCCTAAATCGCCAACATTAGAATCATACACGGCCATAAAATCATTTGTATTACCTGTAACAAAATTAAAATCACCATCATTAAAATAAAATGCTAACTCCGAGAGGTTTAAATTTTTTAATGCAATTAAAGAACCGCCATAAAGATTTGCAGCAGCAATATTGAAATTTACATTTATTAAATTTGAATCATTTATTTCTAAAAATTCGTCTTCAGAATTAAAATCCACAGATCCCACGTACACATTTAAGTTTGAAACATTGCAATTTGTAATTTGTAAACCAGTGTTTAAATCTTCATCAAGAACATTTTCATCTTCAACAATAACATCAGCATCAGAAAAATCAAAAGTTAAATTTCCTAAATTCGCATCCCTTACAGTAAAATTTTTTATATTAGAATCAACTGCTTTGAATATTACCTCTTCAGTATTAAGATCCAGGTTCATTAAACTAAAATCAGAACTTGCCATATCATAATCAAAATAGCTTACAAAAGCAGCACTATTATACAGGGTTAATTCATTATCCAAGATTGTAATATAATTCAAATCACTTTCTCCAACCAAGGTTAAAAATCCTCCAGCATTAATATCTCCAACTGTATTTCTTATTTCAAAAGAGTTGTAATCACTATCTTCAAATATTGCAAAGTTTCCATCTACTATACTTATGTTTCCATCTCCACCCATATTAAGTGCAAAAGAATCTGTATCAACAGTAGATTCTGCTTTAAACAAAGAAGAAGTAGAGTTAGTAACATTAAAATTTGAATTCATTACATTTATTATACCAAGGTCCGCATCATCCCTCATAAGAAAGAATCCTGAATTAAGTGAGTTATATTCCGTTACATTTAAACCAGATATATTTATTGTTTCTATTTCTCCACCATAGAAATAAAATCCAATTGCATTATCTTCCAAGATAGAGTTATAAAAATTTACATCTGCACCATAAAAGTTAAAATTAATTTCATCATCAGCTAAAGAATTTAAATAAACTAAACTTCCTTTTGTAAATAACA
>CAYZSS010000014.1:0-13762 GCA_964480435.1 uncultured archaeon
GACTATCTAATCGAAAGAAAAGTGAGCATTGTTATTTACTTTGATTAACTAAAGTAGCATATTTATCAAAACCAGAAGTTGCAACTATTTTCCCAGCTTTATCCATTACATCGTTTCCACGAACATAACAAGAATTAGTTAAGTTTGTTTTACAACCATTAGTGAAATAATTTGCTATTTGTGTATTACTACTATCATAAAGAACTGTTTCGTTATCACCATCTTTACTTATTATCTGAAAACTATTACTTGTAGTTTGTTCATTTTCTACCTTTAAAAGGTATAAACAGCCTTTAGGCACAAAATTAGCATTATTAACTTTTATTTTACTCTCTCCACTTGAACCAAGCACATACAAAACGTCAGATGCTAATACCCCTTGGTCTTGAGTTTCCTGAGCATTAAGACAATTACCTGTCCAATAACTTCTTGGAATTTTATATTCTGAAACATATTGACAGGCTCCGCCACATACTGGCACAGGGATAATCTCTTCCACTTTATAAAAATGATCAGTATCAGTTTCAGGGTCAACAGTAATGGTTTTTGATTTAAGACCATAAACTGTAATATTTGTATTTGAAGGACCAGGTCCAATTATTTTACACACGCTTTTTGGATCATTTGTTCTTGTATTTACTCCCCCCTTTTCTTTCCTTATCCCACTCCAAGTGCCATTCATCTGGGTTGTTGTTTGGGTACAGATAGGAACATCAAAATCTCCTTCTCCGGCATCACCAAAAACATCTATAAATCCTTTTTTAGGCTCCTCTCCAGTAAAACAAGCAAGAGTTTCTCCAAAAAAAGTATACATCATTTTTTCCATCTGGCAATACATAGCCCCAACAGCGTCACTGTTTGTTGCCATTGTGTTTAATTGCTTACAGTAACAGAATTGATCATCACTTGGGAATGCAAACCCAATACTAGCAATTATAAAAATAGATAATATAAAAAAAATATATTTTTGCATAATAAAGATATACTATTAAAGTTATATAAATTTAAGCTATATTACATCCAAAATCTTTACTTTAAAAAAGACATCTTTTCCTTCTATGGGGTTATAAAGCTTAAACTGTATCTCAAAGTCATCAAAACTTACAATTTCAGCAGTCTGGGTTTTTCCACCATAATCCAAATCCAAAAGTTCACCTTTCTTTAGATCTTCCGGGATTTCATCAAAAAGCATATCTATTGGTAAAGAAAAGTGCGGGGTTTCTATACTTTTTATCTTTAATTCGAAATTTTCTCCCTTTTTTTTGCCTAAAAGTGCTTTCTCAAAGTAAGGATTTATTTTATCAACACCATACTTAAATTCTAATGGCTTTTTTTCAGTTTGTTCATCAAAAAGTTTTCCATCACAAAAAGCCTGAAAGCTTATCTTTACTATACTTCCTTTTTTTATTTCGTTAACCATAATATACCACATCAATATATTTTTTTTACATTACCTGAATTTACTTCAGAAATTATTAAATCTTTCAATAGACTTATGCTCTCATTAGGGATCTTTCCACCTGCTGCAAAAGGATGCCCTCCAAATTGCAAATCATCTATTTTGCTTTGAATTTTTCCAAAAACATCATAAATATCATATGTATTTGACCTCATAGATAAGCTAGCAACCCCACCAAAGTTAATATTAATTGTAATTAAATATCCCGGATAATAAAGCCAAAGATAAGAAAATACAGCATCTTTTGAGCTTGCTTCTGCAGCACTCATTTCCAAAAAAATCAATTTTTGTTCTGCATAAATTTCTAATTTATCTTTAATTCTTAATATTACTTCTTTATCTTTTTTCAGTTTTTTATATATTTCTTTTTCTAAAGGCTCAGGCAATACAAGCAGGTCAGATAAAGACTTATTAGTTAATTTTTCAATTAAAAGACAATAAATCCTAAGACAAGAGGCATTATCTTTTGCCAGCAGGAATATCTTTTGAGCATTAAAAAAGAACCACGAAATTTGAGTACCCAAAAAGAAAGGCTGTTCATCTTGTTTTATTTTTAAATATTCCAAAGAGTTTGGAAACATTGAATCCCCCACAGACCCAATTGTCCCAATTAATTTCATTTCGTGGTTTTCACCAAATAATTCATTATAAACATCATAGCAAAGTGCACATGCAGAAGGTCTGTATATGTCTTTATCTAATGGGCAATACCAAACCGCATTTTCATAACCATAGCCTTGCTTATTATGGTGGTCTACAATAAATATTTTCTTTCCGGATTTTTCTGCGTGAATAGATAAGTAGTCCAAATAGATTACTACTTGTGATTCTTTTATTCTTTTGGATAATTCATGGCTTGCGGAAAGTTCTGCTCCCCTAATTTCATTGTCACCAAAGTAGACAAAATAATCTAGTTTGTAAATTAATCCAAGTTTATCAAGAATTTTTGAAAATACTACAGCAGAAGTTATTCCGTCTGCATCATTATGTGCTACAATTAGGGTTTCCTTTTTTTCCTTATAGGTTTCTTTAAATTGTTTTACAAAAGGAAGAAGGTGATTTTGTCTAGCTTCTTCATATTTCACCTATATCACCAGCCAGAGCCATTTATACTAATTCTGCTTGTTTCTTCATTCTGCTCTTTACAATATAATATGTCTTTTGCCCACAGTCTTTACAAGTTCCCAAGTATGTTGGTCTTTTACACTGTTTTTTCCTAGGCATTACGTGCCTTGCTTTTCCACCATATCCGGCAACATGGTTTGCCTCGTGTTTTCTTGTGTGCTCCCCCATAGCTCTCTTCTGCCCAGCCTTAAACTGTTTCAAAACATGTGTCTTATGAGACTTACACTTTTCACAATAAAGTTTAATTTCTTTTGGAATCTGCATTTTACTCACTCACCTAATAATTAGTTATAGGATATTTATGTAAGCTATACATTTATAAGTCTAATCTGTGTATTTTATAAGAAAAGAGCCCATCAGGGACATTCGGAAGACGTGATATTATGGATAATTCTTTTATTCGAGGACTTATGGATTCATTCAAAAACTGGAAAGCTTTGCTTTTGAACATGATTTTTACTGCCATAATGCTTCTCATAACAGCATATTTTGTTGCTTATATTATTGAAAACATAACCATCTTGGCAGTTACAAACAATCTAAGCCTATTTGCTGCTTTTGGATACTATATTACCCTTAACCCCTTAGATATTTTTATACTTATTTTAAGCGCAATTGCCCTTCTTCTGGTGGGAGCTTTAGCACCAACAATAACATTAAACCTTTTCGAAAAAAAGTCGTTATTCTCGGGATATTGGAAAGTTGTTGGTTTACTAGTATTTGTATTTTTGTTATCTCTACTTTTTATAGTATTAATAAATGTCCTTGATTTCAATATTTGGGTTTTTGTTATTTTCTTTATTATTGCAATTATTTTGTGGTTTTTCCTAATGACGAGGTTATTTTTCCTTGTCCCAAACATAGTTTTAGACGACTCCACTTTTACTGAGGCATGGATAAATGCACGAGAAAAAGTAAAGGGAAAATATGCAAATGTGATTGTTATATTAATCATATTTTTTGCATTAATGCATTTCATAGACACCCTTTCAATTGCGTTATTTAGCTTCTATGTAAGTTATTTTTGGTTTGTTATTATTGTATCTGTCCTCGCTGGTTTTTTAGGGACTTGGATTTTAATGACTATGTTCCACAAGTATTAATGTTACAAAGCCGAGAGTGAAATAAATGTCAAGAAAGCAATTTTTAAAAAGAAAAATAGTTTCAGGACATTTAAATCAAAAAAGAGTGAAATAAATGTTAAGGATACGGAAACTAAATATAGAGGATTTTAAATCTTTTAGGACCCTTAATATTAAGTTTAAAGACGGCTTAACAGCAGTAGTAGGGCCAAATGGTTGTGGAAAAAGTAATCTTTTTGATGCCATTCTTTTTGTATTAGGGAACACAGCTTCCAAAAAATTAAGATACACTACTATTGAGGATTTAATCAATAAAGATTCTGAAAACAAAATTGCAAAAGTATCTATTTCTTTAGAAAATAGCGAAAAAAAAGAAGAGTACAAAATTTCAAGAGAAGTTTCTGAAAAGGGATCAGTTTTCAGATTAAATGGATCCAGAACCACTTTAGAAGCAATTACCAATTTACTTGGCAATTATAACATTTATTCTGATGGACATAATTTTATTCTACAAGACAAAATTAAAAAAATTACTGACGCAACAGATTTAGAAAGAAAAAAAATCATAGATGAAATTGCAGGAATAGAAAAATTTGAAGATACACTAAAAAGCACAAAAGACAACCTAAACAAAGTTGAGGAAAAATTAGAAAAGATTATGTTAGTATTAAACGAAAAAGAAGACTGGCTTAAGTCTTTAAAATCACAAAAGGACGCAGCAGAAAAGTTTATTGAATATAACAATAAAAAAACCACAATAAAAGCGGTTATTTTTAGAAAGCAAAAAGAGCATACTGAAAAAGAAATCACAAAACTTGACGAAAAAATAAGCACAACCACCAAAGAAATTACTGAACTTACTAAGGAATTGGAAAATACAAAAACAGATCGCGAAAATTTTGATACTAAATTAAAAGAATTTGTTAAAGAGGTTGAAAAACAAACAACCAAATATGAGCACTACAAAGAAGAGTTTACAAAAAAAGAATTAATTTTACAGAATGATGCAAGAAACGAAAATAAAGTAGATAGAGAAAAGAAATATTTAGAAGCAGACATTCAAACAAAAACAAAAGATATTGAAAAAACAAATAAAAAAATCGAGGAATTAGACCAAAGGATTTCAGAAATAGCCGAAGAGCTAAGAAACTCAGAAAGCACAATTATTGAAACAAAACAATTTAGCACATTCACATATGACACACAATTAGAAAAAATTGAGCGAGAAGTTTCTGCTTTACAAGCAAAGATTGCAGAACTAGAAAAAAACCACCCTGACGCGCTAGAAAAAATAAAAGAAACTGACGATTTAAGAGAAAAGATAAAGAGTCTAGAACAGGAAATAAAAATCGTTGAAGTTGAAAAGAATACTATTTCTAATAATTACACAGAAGAAGAAAATGTAATATATATAAAAGATGAAACTGAGATACCACAGCTTTTAGAAGATTTGGTTAGTGAAAATAAATACGGCACATTTGTATTTGCACTAGAAAACTCTGAATTTGAAGACTGCCAGATAGAAAATACAAAAAGATCTGGGCCAATATATATTACTACGTTAAGCCCAACAGAGCAGTTAAATACACTTGATTCAAAAAGTGATGAGTTAAATAGAACAATAGTTGGATTCACAAAAGAATTGGAAATAAAAGAATCGCAAAAAGAGGACTTCTTAAATAAAATTAACAATGAAAGAGAAATAAAAAAAGGCAGATTATTAGAGCAATTATCAAAAAGAATAAGTGAGCGGAAAACCGTCCTATCAGAAGTTGAAAAAATTAGAACTGAAGTAAACAAAATAAAACTACAACAAAAAAACGCAGAGATAATAAATAACAAAAAAATTGAAATAGAAAAAATTAAAGAAGAAATAAAATACAAGTCAGAATTAATCTTATTTTATAAAAATGAAATAAAAAGTATTGAAAAAAATATAGAGCAAAAAAACGCAGAATTATACAAATTAAAAGAAAAAATTAATTTAGACACTTTAGAAATCGTTCAAGATAAAGTAAACCTAAGTATTGAACATAAAACCCTTGAAGATCAAATTCAAGAAAAAAATAACTTACAAAACAAGTTAACCTTGGCTAGCCAAAAAATAATGGATCTAAAAAATAGTACAACCCTAAAACAAAGCCAGAGTGAACAAGCCAAACGAGATCTTACTCAGAAGAGGAATGAATTAGTTGAAATTAATGAAGAAATTAATGCATTTGTTAAAATTAATACAGGTTTTATTATTGATTTAGAATCCAAAGACACAAATAAGGCAGTACATATATTAAAAATAGAAATTACAGAGTTAGAGGATAACATTATTAAGTTAGGTCCTGTGAATCACAAGGCGATAGAAGATTATAATAGACTTTTTGAAGAAGTAGGAGAAATAGAAAACAAAACAAAGAAACTTTCAGAAGAAAAAGAAAAAGTATTAGAATTGCTAAACAAAATAAACTTAGAAAAAACAACAGCATTTATGGAAAACTTTTCTGCGATAAAAGAAAAATTCGAAAAAAACGTTGTTGAAATTGGATTAGGAACAGGAGAACTTGCTATTACAGATAAAGATCTTGACAAGGCAGGAATAAAAATCACCATAAAACAAAAAAGAAATAAAAAAAGTCTGCAGAGTTTATCAGGAGGAGAAAAATCACTTGTTTCCGTTGCATTTATACTAGCAATTTTAGAACACAAGCCGGCAAGTTTTTATTTATTAGATGAAATTGATGCTGCTCTGGATTATCAAAATACAGATAAAATAGTAAAACTGTTAAAAACTTTATCAAAAGAAACACAAATTTTTGTGATTTCACACAATACAGAAACAATAAAACTTTGTGACTATGTTTTAGGAATAACAAAGAATACCAGAGGAACAAGCATCATAGGGGTTACCAAGGAACTAATTTCATGAAATGAAATTATTCCAGGGTCTAAACAAACTTATTATACCATTTTATTATAAAATTCTTTTACATTTCTATAATGCGGTAAAGAATATTTTTTTGCAAGTTCTCGTGATAAAGCGGTATAACCAAATATCCCTACAGGTGTTATCTTTACTGTTTTATTAAAAATTACTTCGTTGTATTCAAATAATTTATACTTTGTTTTTTCTATTGGTTTTAGCCCTTTATTTTTTCTAAACTTGTTAACTAAATTAAATGCATTCTCAGGGGATTTTATTTTTTTAATCATACTCTCAGGAGTTTCAAACATAAATTGTTCAAAACCAGGCAACAATTCATGACCATAATATTCATGTAATTTGTTTTGAATTCGATAATAATGAACAACCAAGTTATTTATATTTGTTAAAACCACTAAATCAAAAGGATAAACTTGATCTGGTTTCTGAACGGTTTTAAATATTACCCCTTGAGATCTGTATGTTTTTAAATAATTTTTATGAAGATAACTACAAGCAAGTCTTTTCTTTTTTCCAAAACTAAGTGTATTTGGCTTAAGTAATCCAGACTCCAATATTTTATCTAAAGACTGAAAATCTATTTTTGTTTTGTTTTTTAAAGTTTTTAAAACAAAATCATTTTCAAAAGACTTTACAAAATACCCCATTTAATCACTACTTATAATTTATTTTTAATATAATCTTTTACTGCATTATAAACTTCTTTTTCGTTTAATTCATCTGTATTTATTATTAAATCAAAAGGCCTTATGTCATTCAAAATGTCAATACTATATAGTTTTTTAAAAAACACCCCATTTTCTTTATCTCTTTTTTTTAATGACCTTATACATTCTGCTTTAGATAAGGAATCTCTTTTTGACATTCTTTCAGCTCTTACTTTTTCGCTTGCAGAAATTAAAATCTTTATTGCTTTTCCTTTGTACAACCAGCCCATAGCCCAAGAATCAAAAACTTTATTCCCTTCTTTTGCTAGTTTTAACTGTATTTTATCAAGTTCTTTATCAACTGTTTTAGTATTTCGTTCATTTGACAGGTAAAGCCCCTTTGTATCCCAAAAATCCTTCTGTTTTCTATAATCATAGCCAAGCATGCCTTTAAGCAAGGTAGAGCTAGAAATATATTCCATTTTGAAATGCTTTGCCACCAATTTTGCAAGAGTGGATTTTCCAGTTGATGCTAAACCGCAAATAATTACATTCATATTACTCACATATAAAAAAAGAGAGTATATTTTAAATATATTTACTAATATAATATAATTAAGGTTAAGGTGGAATCATGAAAATTACTGGAGCACAGATAGGAAGTATTTTTATTATAGTTATTATGTTAGCATCAGTTATAGGAGTGTCTTTTTCTTCGTGGGGAAAAGATAAGGCAGCAGTTCCAGATGCAAATATGGCTGCAACCGCCATAAAAGATGTCTATTCAGCAGACGTTAATGGAATAATAACTGAAAAGACAACTGATATTCTTATTACTGCAGATACAAATGAGCTAGATATTACCAAGCTTGATGCACAATTAACAGATATTAATAATGTAAAAACAATTATAAGTAGCCAATATAACACAGATTCAAACAAAATCATTTATATTGCAAATTTAAGATTAAAAGAAAAAGATTATGATTACACTTTTGTTGAAGCATTAAATAATGTATTCTCAAGTTACCAATTATACCCTACACAATTATTTTCTTTTACAAACCCTATACACTTAGTATCAAAAGATTCAAACAACATAATAGACTATGACCTGGGGTATACTCAAATGAAAATAATTACGGAAAGCACTACTCAAGAAAAAGACAACATTACTGCAAGATTTGATGTTGCCACAACAAATGACATCCCAACACAGATATTTGCTTATGAAATATTAAATATAAGTGCTCAACCTATTTCTTTTGTAAATATTGAAGAAAAAGAAATTTTTGATTTAAATGAATATACTATACTTTCTTCAGAACAAAGTTTTGATACAAACCTGTTAAAGAACTACTTTACTGATTATAGGGTAGTTACAGATAATGACACAAACAATCAAAAAATAGAAACTAAAGACGATATAAATACAATTTCTGCATTTATAGAGGACTATAATAGCTTTAAAGGAACAAAAACCGCAAAAATTTATGTTGATAGTTTATCATATTTAGACCAAAACTATAGTTATGATAATAATGTAGACGTGAGCGTATCTTATGATAAAACAAACACCGATACCCTAAATATCGGAGGATACATTTACAGAAATGAATTAGTACAAGTATTTGCTTATGAATAGCAAATCTTTCTTTTTTATTATACAAAACCAAAAGTTATAAAAACAAAAAAGACCTCTTATTTACATGGTTCTAACTAGTGAGCAATTACATAATTTTAACGCATTCAGGGAAAGACTTGCTTTTTCTTTAAGAAAAATGCATGACTCAGAATCAAACCCGTATGAAAAATTAATGTTAGCCCACGTACTTAGAAATGTTGTCCTAGTCCCTATAAATTTTAAACAAGGGTATTACCTTACTTCAAACGAATCAAGTGTAGTTTTTGGGGAGAATTTAAAAAGAAGCAGAGTAGAAAAAACAACTACTGGGATAGAAATTCCGCATATAGATTCAGTAATTAGAATCCCCATAGAACATTTATTCAGCGGAAATGGCCTAAATCCCGCAGGAGTTATGACTCTATTACACGAATATTCACATATTGTGCTCCCTGTTACCGCATACAGATATACTCGTTCTTTAGGCTTGCCTTTACATATGGCAGACGAACTTTTTGCAGACTTATTAGCAGTAAGGATTGCAAATAAGACAAATGTCCCAAAACACGCAATTACAGCCCACATTTTAAGAAGACAGGCAAATTATGGAAGCTTTCCATTTGCAAGGAGACTACTGGGATACAAATCAAGAACAAGAAGAAGAGGAAATTTTATTGAAATCCCATTCAAAAAAGCAGAGAAAGCCATTTTCTCGCCATTTAGAGCAAGGATGAGATAAATGTATACTGGCCCAATAGTATTTATTGTTCATTCTCCCTTTGTTGGGGAATGGGCTTATACTAACTTTCCTCTGTTTCAAAGCCCAGAAAGCAAAATAGAAACTAATGCAATGTTGGATCATGCAAAGAAAATATTAAAACTTATAAAATTTGCAAAAAAACACGACCTACCTGTGGTTTATGGACACCAAGAACACATAGAACCTTGGTTTAAAGATATAGTAAAAGACGCAATTAAGGTAGACCTTTCAGGACCAGCAACAGACTGGGAAAAAAAGATAAAGAAAGGTCTAGAAACACACCAAATAAATCCCTCCAAAGTTATTATTGGCGGACATTATACAGAATTGTGTGTAAAAATTGTAGAAAACAGGCTAAGACTTTTATTTCCTACAGCAAGAATTATAGAATTGCGTCAAAATTACACAGCATCACACTGTATTGGAAAAGGTTTCGCCTGTTCTGAAGACAGGGTAGAAAGTAAAAATGAAAAAAAAGAACAAAAAGTAGAAAGACGTCCTTTAGCAAGAAAGCTTCTTAGACTTTAACTAAACTCATATTAACATATGAGCTAACAAGAATTCGATTTTTATTTCTCCAATAGTATATGTCCCATAAAGAGGAGAATTATTTCCTAATTTAAGAGTAACTTCATTATCCGCATTTTTTATTAAATTAAATAATTGCAATGTAGAAAATCTTACATTAAATGGACCTGGTTCATTGCCAACATCCATTTTTGTTAAAAATCTTCCTTGTATTCCTTCCGCAAGAATAGTTAAATGCTCATCAACCTTAATAGTCACAGAACTTGCTACTGTTGATGTGCTTCTAAATATATCCCTTAAAATTGTTCCTTTTTCTGTTAAAGTCACAGTATATTTATCCAACTTAAATTCTATACTTGGTTCCTTAACTTCTATTATAGGTAAAAAATAGCTCCTGGTATAGTTTCCTTCTGCCCTTATTTCCACCTCAGTATCATGCAAAACGAAATTCATTTTTTCGTCATTTCCGACTTTAGAAACTAGTTTGTTAAATTCTTGAAAATTTAAACCCATAGCAATTGGATCAAAATCATTTTCAATAACAGAATTAGGAAATAAAGCTTTTAAAAATACAATATTAGTTTTATCTAGAGCAATTACGCTTATTCCAGATACTGATATATGGAGGTTACCCTCCTCTATAATTGTTGCCAATTGATCTATAGCTTTTTTAAAACTCTCAGTATCTTTTACTTGCATTTAACTCACTCTTCAATTCTTGGAGCGAGGAAATACTGTATAGTTGATTCTTGTATTTTATACTTTAATTTCAATGGTGCGTCTGTTTTTAGATATATTTCTAATTCAGTATCGTTGCTTGCACCTTTAAGTAAACTTTCCAAGAAATCTATTGAGTAAATTGATTTTGCATCCCCTTTTATGTCCTTATCCAAAACATCTGCATTAGTTAGGCTTGTTTCAGACGCTAATTCACCTTTTGTACTTGTTGTACTTATGGAAATATTTGCGTTATCTATTTTTATTGTAAGATAGGATGCAAATAAAGCAGCATCTTTTACCCCATCAGCTAAAATAGGTGCCTTAATCTTAACAAAAACATCATAAGTTATGCTTGGATTAGGCAATTCAGAAGCAGATAAATCAAGTAAGTTTATAGAAAAGGATCTCTTAGTAGTTCCTTGTAATGTAATATTCAATCTTTTACTAGCACCCACTTCCAAAATTACTTTATCTTCTGGTTTTGCTCTTTTAACAATTTGTTGTAAACTTGGGATATTTACTCCTAGTTTCTTTTGTCCAGTAATTTTAAAGTCTTCAAAAGCATCTCTTGGTAAATTATATATTACCAAAGCGATTTGGCTTGGGTCAATAGCTTTTAATGATAATCCGTATTCATTAACTACAAATTCAGCATCAGTAATTAATTCTGCAATAGCATCTAAACTCTGCCTTAATGTCTTAGAATCTGATAATACTAGCTTCATAAGGAATCCTCCTATAAGATATATATATTATCCTACAAACCTATTAAAAACGTACTCTTTTATCTTTAAAGAGAAGAGAGTAACTACCCCCTCTTATTTACCATTATACTTTTTGTTTTTGAGATATTAGTAAAAAAAGATATTTGTAGAACCCCATTTAGTAATAGCTTTTTTGATTGTAGCCCGCTAGTAATTCCAGATATAATTGAACCTATTTGCCCAGCTATTCCAGAGCTAAACAGATTAGGGCAGGTTACTTCAAAAGGAATAATATAATCCCCTGGAGAATAGGCTTTTTCTGACTCTAAATCAATTCTAGCCAATCTTGTTCGGCTTGTAGACCTTTTTACCCCATTGGTGCCTATTTGAGTAGAAACATTTTCTAATAATAAGTCTATATATAGCCCTTTACTTTGTAATGGTTTTTTAATTTTTAACTTTATTTCTCCTTTAATTTTATCCCCATCCACAACAACAGGGTTACTTATATTTATTTCCATACTTCCATTCAAAAAACCAAATAAAGCCATTCAACCACCCCATAAATATTAGCTCTAGAACAAACCAACAAACCACATTATGATGTTATAGGGAATTACTTTTATATACCCCAAATAAGGTATTCTAAAAAGCATTTTTCCCATTACTTTATCTTCTGGTATTGCTGTCTTGTACAGACATGCATCCTTTATTATATACTGTCCATAAACAAATTCACAGTCTTCATCCAACATAAAGTTAGTTTCTTTATTATCGCCTTTAGTAAGATAGAAAACACCATCATTAGCATGTACTCTTAAAACAGCCCTATGAACTAAATCTTTTTTTACTACTTCAGAGTAATAGATTATCACATCTGCATTAATATTTAAATTATATGTCTCATTACCAATTTTTATTTTTTCTGCATTTCCATTAACAAAAAGAGGTTCTGAAAAATCCCTAATATTTTTTCCAAAAATATTTCCGTCATAGTAGACATCAGTAGTTTCAATGTTTTTTGGAGCCCCAACAACAAGTAAATCCCCAATATTCACATTAGGAGTCATAGAACCTGTCACAACAATGGTTATAGGCTTACTGACGCCAGTAATTAAACCAATAATACAAATAGTTAAGTAAGCTAAAAGAAGAGCATAAAGAATCTGCAAGACCCAGTCTAAAAGTTTATAATTAATTCCTTTTTTATGTATAAACCCAAGGGCTAAGTCCATATAGGTAAAAGGATCAAGCCATTTCAATTTCTCTTTAATTTCTTTCCAGCCCATTCAAATCATTTTTTCTTTGACTTCTTTTTTGATGTGCTTATTTCTGACATAAGAGCCAAAACTTGCTTATTAAAATCTGATACTTCCTTTTTACATTCTGCCATAGCAGAGTCCAATACTTCTTTAGCATCTGCTGTTTTTACTGTCTTTATTGTAAATATACATTCATCGTTATCAGGATGGTCAACATAGTATGATGCACTTTCAACACTTTTATTTTCTAAAAGTTTCTTCTGCAAAAAGCCAGTTACCGTATATTTGTCCCCTTTTATTTTAAACTCTAATTCATTTTTTCCTTTCTTAATTACTTCTATATCCATTCAAAAACCCCCTGAAAGTTTTCTTGTTTGTTTTGTATAGCAAACACCGCATAATATTGATGCAATATCTTTATTTCTAAAAACAACTTTTTTACTTACTTTTGATCTGCAATTAACACAGTAAGGTATCTCTACACCTAGTTCTCTATCCTTAATCGTTACTTCTGTCCCATATTTACCAATCTTATTTACTCTTGCTTTTACCAGATCTCCAATTCTAAGAGCATCCCTTATTTCTTCAAGATATCCAAAACTCATATCTCCAACCATTATCATAGCTGGCAAATCTAAGTTTGTATTCTTTGTAAGATTATTCTGAATTTTTATTATTGCGGAATTTTTCTTTATATCTGTTACAACCCCAGCAACCAAATCACCTTCTTCGATTTTTTGCTTTGTTATTGATTCAACAGAAATAGAGTCATCGTCAATTTCAACATTACTTATTGACTTAGGATAAATATCCCCTTTTTCATCAATATATGCGTCCCCAGCAATCAAAAAATCTTCTTCGTTTCCCAGTTTTTCCCCAGTTATTGCAATTTCCTTCATAAAAACACCATTTAAAA
>CAYZSS010000014.1:13862-17849 GCA_964480435.1 uncultured archaeon
AAATATCAAAAAGAGTATTATATTTTTTATAAGCAATATATTTATAATAGAGTATTTTAAAGTTTAGCCTTTTATATTATATGTGATGTAAATGGTTCTGGAGCACATTTTTAAAACAAAGTACCTTTTATTTACCAGATTCAGATTAATCCTATATACCGCACTTATTACAATAGTTTCCGCCTTTACAGCATATGTTTTTTTTCCTGATTCAGCAAGCATACTAACTATTGCCTTTATCACTATGGCATTTACCTATTTAATGTATAGCACCTACAACATGCTAGAAAAACAAGAAACTGGAGATTATAGGTTCAATTTGTGGAAAAAATATAGTTTTGTGTTTAGAGCATATGCAAAAATATTCATAGTTATTGCATTTGTTTTTGCAATTATTTTTGTCGCAGTCCCAGATGATATTAGATTATCTTTATTCTCAGACCAATTAAATACATTAAAAAGTATTAGTACAGTGAAAGATGTAGTTAATACAAAATTAGCTTACTTTTCTGCAAAAGGAGAGGCGTTCTTTAGTTTGATTTTTTTAAATAATGTACAAGTACTATTAGCAGTAATTGTTTTATCGTTTATTTATGGGGCAGGAGCAATATTCCTAATAGCCTATCAGGCATCAATTTTAGGAGTTATTATTGGTTCTAATGTATTAAGTTTAGTTAACACCTATTTACATTTTGGGGCAGGGGCAAAAGTGCTCGCTTTTGCGCATGCAACATATTTATCTTTTGGAATACTCCCGCATGGTATTTTTGAAATATTTGCTTATTTCATTGGAGCAGTAGCAGGTGGAATTATTTCTGCAATGATTGTTGGGCATTATTACAATAATCAAAAAGCATTACGAAATACAATAATGGATGTAATAATATTAATAATGATTTCAGTTATATGTTTATTTATTGGGGCGATTATTGAAAGTTATCTTTTAATTTAATTAGGTGATGAAATATGTTTGGTGGTTTAGGAAATATGGATCCAAAAAAAATGCAAGCAATGATGAAACAAATGGGAATACAAACAGATGAAATAAAAGTAAATAAAGTAATTTTTGAAATGGATGATAAAAAGCTTATTTTTGAAGAGCCACAAGTTTCAAAAACAACAATAAAAGGAATGGCAACATACCAAATTATTGGAGACTCAAAAGAAGAAACAGGATTAAATGAAGAAGATGTAAAACTAATTATAGAAAAAACAGGAGTAACAAAAGATAAAGCAACCAAGGCTTTAGAAAAAGCAGATGGTAATGTTGCAGAAGCCATAATGGGATTAAAGAAATGATTTCTTTATTCTCCAAACATTACAAATTCTCCATTTTTTATTGTTTTTAAATAAATTTGTTTGTGGGAATCCCCTTCTGCATCTATTGTGGTTTCTCCACTTACACCATTAAAATTTTCTATTTTCAATAAGTTATTTTTTACACAAGTCACATCTTTATAATCACAACCTTCCATTGCTAATTTTAACATTTGGATATTATCGTAAGCCAAGGCCGCAAACAAATCTGGTTTGATACCATATTCTTCAAAATAGTTTTTACTAAATTCAGAATATTGGTTATTTTTATAATTTATAGGATAAGAATAAACCAAGCCTTCTTTTACATTTTTTGGCAAATCCCTTATAGCATTTTCTTCAGTACAAAAAAGACTAAACCAATTTGTATTTAATCCTAAAGAATAACTTTCTTTCATTAATTCAGCCAACTCAGAAGAATATGAATATACAAATACAGCATCAGCTTTTGAGTTTTTAATTTTTAGAGCAATATCCTTAAAATCTAGAGAATTTTGAAAAACTTCTTGAAATAATACATCACCCTTATATTTTTCAGAAAAAATATTCAAATATTCTTTACCACCTGGTTGATTGTGTGCTATTAATATTATATTTTTATAACCTAAATTAAATATTTGCTTTGCATTAAATTCTGCTTCATCAGCAGTATACAGATTATTCCTAAAAAGAAAACCATTATTTGTTGTTAATCCAGGATTTGCTGTTCCTATTGCGAAAACAATTTTATGTTGTTCTTTTGCAAGAGGAGAATAACTTAAAATTACACCACTCTGACTTCCAAAAATATAATTTACATTATCTAATTGTGTTAATTTATTATATGCATTAACAGCAACATCTTTTTTTCCCTGGAAATCTTCATAAATTATACTAATATTAAAATTAGTATCTTTTATTGCAAGACCTATACCTTTTTGCATACTTTCACCCATGTAAGCTAATTCTCCTGACAAAGGAATTATTGCGCCAATTTTATTTTTTTCAACAAAAGAAACTCCAAAAAAACCGATTTTAGCATAACCAATAAAAAAAGCCAAGACGACAAGAATTAAACAAATCCCAAAAAACAATAATTTTTTATCCATAAATTTAATTGATTCAAAGCGGTACTTTTAAAATTGTAGTCTCTGCACCAACAACAATAAATACATTTCCATACTTTGTTCTAATACCATGTATGAAGAATTAGAAGAATTTGGGTTAAGTAAAACAGAGGCAAGAGTTTATTCCACATTATTAATCCTAGGAGAATCAAAAGCAAGCATAATTACAAAAAAATGTGAATCAAATAGATCAAATGTATATGATGCATTGGAAAGATTAATTGAAAAAGGGCTAGTAAGTTATATTTTTGAAAATAATGTAAAAATATTTAAATCAAACAATCCAAAAATATTAGAAGACTTGCTTAATGAAAAAAAGAATAAATTAACTAAAATTTTATTTGATTTAGAAGCAAAATATAATAACAGTTTAGCAGATGATGATGCAACAATTTTCAGAGGAAAAAAAGGGATAAAATATATTTTAGACGATGCATTAAACGCAAAAGAGATATATAGTTTCGGAGCAAAAAGCATGTTTAAAGAATTTTACCCAATATATTACCACAAATGGCATAAAAAAAGAGAAGAATTAAAGATTAAATTAAAAATGATATATACTACAAAAGTAAAAAAAGAAAAAATAAAAGAAGCTACAAAACTTTTTTCAATGAAATTCCTACCTGAAAAATATGATTACCCGTCAACCAATCTTATTTACAACGATAAATTTACAACAATTGTTTGGGGAGAACAGCCATTTGCTTTTGTAGTAAAAAGCAAAAAAGCAGTAGAAACTAATAAAAATTTCTTTGATTTGTTGTGGAGCATTGCAAAACCTTAATTTTACCCATATCTTATTTTAAAATATAAAACTGTACAGGCCAGAATTAAAGTGATTGTGTTTGCTAAAATTATTGGCAAATCGGAAATAACAATGCCATATATTAACCAAAACAAAACACCTGCACAAAATAAAGAATACATTGCCAAAGAAAGATCACCAGTTTTCTTTGTTTTCCAGGCTTTTATTACTTGTGGCAAAATTGAAATAGTGGTTAGTGTTGCTGCAATTAATCCAAAAATTATTAGATAAGTCATAAAATCACCCTGTTGTTTTTATATTTGTTTTTTCGGCATTATTTTCTTTTCTGTAATTTTTATATTTTTTATTTTTCTTTTTGTAATACAGATAATAAGAAATCGAGCTAGATGAATTACAATCTTCACAATCAATTCCCAAAGATTTAAGCTTAGAGCAATTAGCTACTGAATACTTCCCTTCTTGAATCTTTTTTAATTGATACTTTGCAATTTTTTCATCATAATTATTAGCTTTAGAAAATATGCCTAACACTTCTTCAAAAGGCATATTAATTTTAAATAAAAAAGATGCTAAAAAATACCTTTCTGTATGGCTCGGAGAACCACCTTCCAAATCAGCAATTATTTTTTTAACACAATTAGGAAAATATTTTAAATCATCTTTATTAAAAGAGACAATAGCTTCTTTTACTTCCATTCTTAGTTGTTCAGCAATAGATTTAAATTTATCATCTAAGCCCTGCACATTAAGTGGCAGGCCTTTTAAAACCAATTTTGAAACAAGCCTAACCAAATAATC
>CAYZSS010000014.1:17949-24261 GCA_964480435.1 uncultured archaeon
CATAGTAAATCTCTATTTCTTTTTCTTTTTAACCTTTTCCACAGATTTAGCAAATGTAGGTCCATATTTTGCCAAGAACTCTTGCATTTTTTGCTGTTCATCCTTAGACCCTGTTGCTTGCCCAGCTATCATCCCAGCCAATTTAGTAAACTCCATAGGGAATATCCATTTAGTTGATGCCCCTTTAGACATTTCCTCTAGCCCTTTAATATAGTAATATACAACAGACTTATCTGATAATCCACTTGCTGCCTCATTTATTGCATTTATTTTGTCTCTTTCCGCTTCTGCTAAAGATATTATTGCACTTTTTTTCTGTAATGCTGCCTCTTTTGCATGCATAGCATCTAATACTTCTTCAGGAATAACTACTTCCTTTATTTCAACATTATCTACTGAAAGGCCCCAATGTTTTACTACATCTCCCAGTTCTATTTTTAGTTTTTTATTAAGTACCCCTATGTTACTTATTACTTCTGACAAAGGCATGCTACCTATTACATCTCTTACCTGAGCCTCAACAAATAATTTTGCTGCTTTTGTATAGTCATCAATCTTTATTACTGAATTAACTACATCCTCAGGTTTATCATTTACTTTCAAGTAAATTAATGCATCTATTCGAATTTGAATATTATCTTTTGTTATTACATTTTGTTTTGGAACATCAAGAGTTTGTACTCTTAAATCAATAATCACTACTTTTTCTACATATGGGATTATTAATATCCAGCCTGGGCCACCCACTCTTGCTAATTTTCCAAATCTAAATACTACCCCTCTTTTATATTCATCTAACAAAATAAGCGCACCAGATTTTACAATTATTATTATTAAAATAATCAAAACAGCAAGTATTAATATTGCTAACTTAAACCAGTACCCTAATTCAAAAAATATATCATAAACAAAATAAAACAATAATGCGACTAATAAAATTAAAAATCCAAAAAACAGAGTTTTCTTTCCTATATCATCCATAAAAATCACTTCTTTTTTTGGTCTGTTGGGATTTCCCTTTTTTTGGAAATCAGCAACTTACCATAAAATATCACATCTTTATTTTTGTTTTTACTATTCTAATTCTTTTTTCAATTTTTTCAAAAATGCTTCCATTTGTTTTCCATCTTCAAACACACAACTTAAAACATCATATAAATTATTTGCAGGGATTATTTTTATTTTGTTTCTATCTTCATCAGTTAAGACGATATCCCCAACATTTTGTTTAGGAACCATTACTTCCCTAAAGCCAGCATCTATAGCAGCTTTTACTTTTGCAGTTACACCACCAACAGGCATAACCTTTCCTTTAACACTTAAAGAACCAGTCATAGCAATACCTTGTCTTACCGGTATTCCCTCTATTGCAGAGATTACTGCAGTAGTTATTGCTATAGATGCCGAATCCCCTTCAACCCCTGAATATGTCTGCAAAAATTGGACATGTATATCGTGACTAGATAGGTCTCTATTAGATACTTTCTTTATTATTGATGACACATTTAGTACAGCTTCTTTTGCTATTTCTCCAAGCTTTCCAGTTGCATAAATTTTTCCTTCACTTTTTGATTGTGATGGGGCAACATCAGCCTCAATAGAAATTATTGTTCCGGTTTCATTATCCGAAAGCACAGCAAGGCCGTTTACCCTTCCAACTTCTTTTCCTTTTGTACTAAACACGCTGTAATCTTTAACTTTTGTAATATATTTTCCAATCATTTGCTCTTCCAAAGTTTGTGCAGATTTCTTTGCTTCCAAAACATCTTCCAAGTCAACTATTTTTTTGTTTTTTTCTGTAGCTATATCCCCGGCAGCCCTAATTAACCCACCAAGTTCTCTAAATTTTAAACTTAATTTGTTTTTTGAGTTTGCTCTTCTTCTGGCTTCAAAAATAATAAAATCTACTGCATCTTTTGAGAAGTGTGGTATCTTACAATCATTTTTTACTTCCTGCGCAACAAATCTTGCAATACTATTTCTATTATCAGAATTATCTTCCATATCAATATTCATATAAACTTCGTAACCGTACCCTCTTATTCTGGATCTAATAGCAGGATGTAAGTTTTGCAAGGATTCATAATTCCCTGCTGCCACTAATACAAAATCACAAGGAACTGGCTCTGTTCTTACCATTGCACCACTAGATAATTCACTTTGTCCAGTTATTGATGCCTTTTTCTCCTGCATCGCTGTAAGCAAATCTTGTTGTGATTTTGGTGAAAGTGTTGCAATTTCATCTAAAAATAAAACACCCTTATTTGCCCTATGTATCATCCCAGGAATTACTCTTAAGTGAGGTGGAGTCCCTAACCCCCCAGATTGCAAAGGATCGTGTTTAACATCTCCAAATAATGCACCGGCTTTTGATCCAGTACCATCAATAAAAGGAGCTTTATTTTTCTTAAAATTATCAATTAATAATTTAGGGGTATTTACTCTCCCATTTACTTTTAATTGCCCAGATAAAGCAGAGGCAATCACTAAAAAAGAACCAACAATCAAAGTTGCTGCAAAAATAACATCACTTATCCATTTCAACTGCCATGCTACTACAGATAAAATAAACCAGCCCAACGGAAGTATTAAAGATACAAACCTCATAGAATCTTTTTGGGCTTTTTCTTCAAGATTCATTTTTTCTACAATCTTCTTTCCTTCTCCACCATCAACAACTTTAACAACAGGAGTATGGGAATCAATTCTGTTAGGATAAATTAAAATATCTTGTAATTTATCTATAGGCATTACATCTGCCATTCCTTTGGCCAGCATGGATTTTCCTGTTCCTGGCTCTCCAATAAGCAGTACATTTCTTCTCTGCTTTGCTGCTTTCTTTACTAACTCCACAGCCCTTTCCTGGCCAATAACTTGGTCTATAAGTTTATCAGGGACTTTTATTTCCGCAGTAGTTTTGTATTTTAAATCTTTTTCAGCAACAGGCATAGAGATCACAACTAAGTTATATATATAAAAAATAGAACACAAACCTTATATATAAATATATTTGTATTTGTGTCTTTTTAAAGATGTAAAGTAATTTTCTTTTTATCAAAGTAAGCCCGTATCTCTTTTACAGTATTATTTTCCAGAGCAGTTTTTTTGTGTTTTAAATTTGCGTGCTTTCTCAAGCTTTTTGCCCTTCTCCGCAATTTAAAAATCCCTGCTTCTGGTTGCCCTGGTCCACCCATACAACCCAAAGGGCATTGCATAACTTCTATGAAATGATATATTTTTCCTCTATCCATTTCTTTTTGCAATTTCATTAAAGCCCCAAAGCCATATACTGCAGCCACATTTAACACATAGGGTCCAATTCTCACTTTTTGTTTTTTTATTCTTTTATTATTTCTGAAAGAAAGATTATTTCTTAGAGGTAGCACTTTTTTTTGCGTACCGAGTTTTTCTGAAAGAGCCGTTAAAAAAGATTCCGTTACCCCCCCACTTACTCCAAACATAAGCCCTTCTTTTGAACTTTCATGCAAATAATCAAATTCAGAATCCCCCATATTTTTAAAATCCAAATTTTTCTTTTTTGTTAATTCCCCTAATTCAGAGGTAGTTACAACATAATCTACATATTTTATTCCTTTTTTATATTCAATCTCCGTTTCATGTTTTTTTAGAGTGCAAGGCATAATTCCAACCACTACAATTTCTGATTCTTTTTTCTTGATTTTATTTGCAAAATAAGTTTTTGCTGCCAGACCCAAAGCCATATTTGGGCTTACTTCTTTCAGCATATGTTTTTTATAAAAATAGTTTTTCTGAGCAAACAGTTTCCAACCTATACAGCAGGAAGTAAATACAGGAAATTTTTCAATATGGTTTTGTTTTAATAGATGTAAAAACTTATCCACACCATCAGCAATTATTAAATCTGCACCCAGGGGCGTGTCAAAAACATAATCAAACCCTAATTTTTTTAATAAAGTAATTGTTTTTTTTGTGGAGTCTATTCCTGCTTTTTCTCCAAAATATTCCCCAATTGCAAACCTTACAGCAGGTGCAATTTCCGCAATAATGATTTTTCCTTTCTTTTTTTCCAATAAGATATTTTGCATAGTTTCAGTTATCCCACTTAATTCTAAATCCATATATTAAATAAAAAATAATCTTTTATATTAGTATCACTTATTTTTATTATGGTCAATCCAAGCAAAATAATTAAACCAGATTTTTCTAAAAAAAGAACAAGACACATTGGGTCAGGAAGAAAAGGGCGAGAAACAACCAACTTAGAGAATGTCCGCAAAGTTTTACTAGAAAGCCATACATTTTTAAATCACTTGATTCAAGACCTTAACCAAAACAGGTCACCACTTGAAAACATTATAAGTTTACACAATTTTATTATGGATTTAAGAGGAGAAAACCCCTTAGTTCTGAGATTACTAAAAATTAAATTAGAGCGTGCAATAAAAACGGCCTTCCTTTATAGGCCACACCTAAGAGTTGCAAATAAAGAGATATTTTTAGATTTATTAGAATTAGAGTTAAAACTATTAAAAAAAATGGAATAGCACAGATAAAAAACGAACTCGCATACCAGAAATTACAGCCAAAGGTAAAAAAATTGTGTGCTTTTTAAAAAATCAAATTATTTTTTGTTTCCACAAAATAACAATGATAATTATACCCCCCACCAAAGCAGTCAAACCCATAATAGTTAGAGCGTTCAATAGAGAATAAACATCTGCAAACCAACCAAAAAAAGGAATAATTAATGCATAAATAAGCCGATATAAAAAACTATTTATAGATAATACAGTTGCTCTTTGCGATGAACTAACCTCTTTATTAATATAATCCGTAACAATTACTTTCCCAAACCCCCTAATAAACTGCTGTAAAAATGCAAAAGAAAAACTAAACCAAAAAACAAAACTCCCCATAAGCAGATAACTTAAAGCAAGCAAAACAAACAAAGACATCAACGCAAATTTTTGACCAATCTTTGCTTCGATCTTATGAGCAAACTTTGAAGCAATTGCTGCAACTATTTGGAAACTCGCAAATACAAACCCAAAAAATACAACGTTCAAACCAGACAAAATAAAATATGGCTGATACAACCAAAGAACAGATTGATTTATTCCAAATAGCACACCAGAAAAAATTAATAACCACTTTAATCTTTTATTTTTAATAAAACAAGATTTCAGAATTTGGGGTATGCTTTGCATAACGTCTTTTTCTTCAGAAAATACTTTTGGTTCTTTAAGTAAAATTGCAATGGGGATAAACAAAAAACCTGCAAAAGCAGTTAGCATTAAATCAAAACGGAAATTTAATGCCCCAACAAAACCGCCAATTATAGACGAAAATGCAATAGACAGAAAGTAAACGAAATTTGCATTTCCATAAATTTTTTTATAATTTTTTTCTTGTTTGTTTTCTTTTAAAGAGTCATATAATAAGGCATCATCAGCACCAGACAAAAATGAAACTCCCAATCCTAACAAAAGTTCAGCAATCAAAAAAGTAAAAAAATCAAATCCAAAACAATATATTAAAGAACCTAAAAAATAAAATATTGCTGCAAAAACTATCGTCTTTTTTCTTCCAAACTTATCAGCAAAATAGCCAGAAGGAATTTCAAAAACAAAAGTAGCGATAGAAAATAAAGATTGCAGTAACATTATTTCTGTTAAAGATAGCCCATTATCCGCCCAAAACAAACTCATTATTGGAAGAGCAAAACACAAACCATACAGAAATTTAATAAGGTAAAATTTCCATATATTGTTTTTTACTTCAAAATTAAACATAAGTTAAATATAAGCGTATACAAATATATTCTTGTACGATTACAAATTATAGTGATATATTATGCCACTTGAAAAAAAACCATTTGAAGTTAAAAAGCCTGAAAAGAAGCCTTTGGGAGTTACTGATCTAACAACAGTTCATAAAGAAATAGATTCTTTACGAGAATATATAAAAGATTTACATTATGATCTAAGACGAAACCCTAACCCGTCAAGTGTAGTGGCAAGAGTAGTAATGGAGTTAGGAAAAATGCCAAAGCCAGTAAAAAAAATATTAAAACCTGAACTTATAGGGATAATAACAGCTTGTTTAGAACATGAAAAAAAATACTCCGAAAGCACATATTTTTATACTTTAAGAGACCATCTAGAAGAATTACAAAAATTATAAAAAAGAAAAAAAGCAAGAGTTATTCTACCAGAATAGATTCTTTATTTTCTATTTTCATTACTTGGAATGCTGCATTTTTCAAATCCCCCTGCTCATCAAATTCAATTAAAGGATTTGATATCCCTTCCATGCTTGTTTTCTTCAATT
>CAYZSS010000015.1:0-5313 GCA_964480435.1 uncultured archaeon
CCCACCTGTTGTTGAGTCGCTTCTATAGGATGCTACAGAATCTATTTCATCAATAAATATAATTGCAGGTGCATTATCTCTAGCAAATGCAAAAAGATCTCTTACTAATCTCGCACCTTCCCCAATATATTTCTGAACAAGATCTGAACCGCTTAAACTAATAAATTTAGCATTTGCTTGGTTTGCAACTGCCTTTGCAATCAGAGTTTTTCCTGTTCCTGGTGAGCCGTAAAGTAATATTCCTTTGGGAGAATCTATTCCAAATTGAGTAAATATTTCTGGGTTTGTTAAAGGAAGCGTAATCATTTCTTCTAATTCAGTAATTATTTTTTCTAACCCACCAATTTCTGCATAGGTAATTGCTGGTTTTTCTTCAAGGTCAAAAGTATTAATCCTGTAATCCATATCTTTTGAAAAAACATCCAATATTGCCAAGTTATGCTGTGCTAAAGAAAGCCTAGTTCCAACCTCTAGTTTATCCTTATAATCTTCAGGAACAGTTATTGCAAACACAATACCATTATAATTTCTAACAATTGCCTTATTGTCAAATAATTCCTGAACAACACAAACAATACCCGGAGAGGTGTTGTATGCTTCTAGCTCTTTTCTCATTTTTTCATTATCTTTTTGCAACATTTGCAATTGCATTTGAAGATTCACAAGCTGAGATCTGAGAAAAGTTAATTCTCCATACTCTTTATATCCTGCTTTATCTCTATTTTCCAAACTATCGATCTCATAAGCCATTTTTGACACCCAATATATATATTTAGTTATAACCTATAAAAAGCTATTCTACTTTTGCTAAATTTTTGATATTTCTTGAATACTGTTTAAAAAAGACCTTTTTATGAAGTATTTCTTATCTAAATCAGCAATTAAACCAGAGTATTTCTCATAGTTCTTTATTTTTATTTTCTTAGCATATTTTATCTTCTTAATTCTCGCATATTGTTCTAGCTCTTCATCCTTAATGGAGTAAAATGGCTTAATGAACTCTGCTTTTCCGATTTTAAAACTAGAACCAAAATAATTTTTCAACTTAAACTCTTTTAAAATAAACTTCAAACCCATTACACATTCAAAATCAACCGTATTAGGCAACATAATAACATAACCCTTAAACTTATTTGCTAATTCTTGCAGATATAAAAAATAGTCTTGCGACTTTTCTTTTGAATCAGCAACAACATAAGAGACAAGTTTATGTTTTTGAAAAAATTTATTAAGCAACAAAACCTGAACAGGATTTGCATTAGAATCAGATACTAATACGTACTTATTATTCATATTTATGAATCCTGCTTTGTTTAGAAATCTAGTGAGTTTTTCTTCAAGATATTTTTGATAGCAGAGTTTACAAAGGAAGCCATGCTCCACTTTGAATTCTCCTTTTTTTCCACACAAACAAGTTTCAATCATACAAAATCAAAAATCCTTTTTTGAATTAATAAGTTTGATACCTTATAAATATTACCCAAATTAATATTAAGTACTTTTTCCATCTCCGCTTTGGCTTCACTTAAAGAATTTATTTCCAACTTATTGTTAAATGAAGATCTTACATTCTCTCTTACCTGCCACACACCCACGGGGAAGAAATAATCCTTTTGAATATACCGTATAACCAAAACCCTTGCCTGTTTTTTTATCTTACGCAGATGCTCAATTACAGCAATCCTTGCAGCATAATAACCCCCACCCTGGTCTTTTGCATAGGTGGTTCTGCCAAAAAAAGGTTCATATTCCTGATTAAAGGAATAATCTTGATTCAAAGAGGGATCAGGGTGAACATCCACCTGAGGGGGAAATGTGTTCCCCTGCGGGTCTGTCTCCCAGAGTTCGAATTGCTCATATTCCCACTTTCCAGGAAGCAAAATTATAAAAAAGTGATTATGTAGAAACTGATTATAAAACACTTCTATAGCTTCAAGTTCATCAAAATTTCTTATCTCTTTAATATACTCTTTTCCCAGAGAATCATCCACAGCAGTAATACCCCAGCGAGTAGGCACCAACTTTTTATCTATTCCTAAAAACCCAGAGGATAGAACATTAGAAAGATAATCCACATCAAACCCTTTCTTATTCAATTGGAGTAATCCACTATTTGCTCTTATATCATCATTAATTACTTTTTCTACCTGGGTAGGGATTTTCACATTATCCTCTATTCTTGCTTTTTTTAAAGTAGCAGAAAGTCCTATTGGTTTTATCTCAGGCCCGGATTCAAAAACAAATTTTTTATTGTCTAAAGCATAATCCATTTTTAATGGGTCTTGGGACAAAGACAAATATCTTAATTCATCTTTTGTTCTATTATTAAGTAGAGAAGTATCAAAAGATAGACAGCTTGAAACAAGCGAGTTAATTAGTGAATCATAACTCAAATCTTTTAACGAACCCACATTAACTTTCTGGTTTGCTCTTGTAATTGGTCCTTTATGGAAATTTCCACAAGTCTGTTTATCGCTAACGAAAAAGAAATTTGAATAATTAAATTCATACTCAATTTTGTTTTTTATTAATTCCATTCGTTCTTTGGTTTTTGAGTATAAGTCTTTCTTTCTTTCTTCGATTTGGGTTTTTGAACTAACCATATAGAAATTATATAAGGATAATATTAAATACTATTTTTTGTTTGTTATACTATGGAAAAAATGACAAAACTTAATTTCTTAACTGCAGGAATGCCATCAATTTCAAAATCAGCACTTTCTGCATTAGACGATCTTAAAAAGTTAAACTTAGATGGAATGGAGTTAGAGTATGTTCACGGAGTTAGAAAAAATCTAGAACTTGCTCAAGAAATAAAAAAAATAAAACAGAAAACTGATTTGGTTCTGACTGCACACGGTCCTTACTACGTAAACTTAAATGCAACGGAAGAACTTAAAATAAAAAATAGTGTTCGCCACATAGTTGAAACTGCTGAACAAGCATCCAACTCAGGAGCATTTTCTTTTACCTTCCATGCCGGATTTTATTTAGGTACAAGTAAAGAAAGTACTTATAAAGCTATTAAGAAAAATTTATCCATAGCAATAAAAAAAATTTTAGATAAAGATCTAAAGATTTGGATCCGCCCAGAGACAACAGGAAAAGAGAGCCAATTTGGGAATCTAGAAGAGATTATTTCTTTATCCCAAGAACTAGAGAATGTAATGCCCTGTGTTGATTTCTCTCACCTACACGCACGCTATAATGGAAAGTATAATACAAAGCCAGAATTCGAAGAAGGCCTAAACAAGATTGAAAACGGGTTAGGTAAAGAAGCTCTAAATAATATGCACATTCATCTCTCAGGAATAAACTACACAGCAAAAGGAGAAAGAAACCATTTAATTCTAAAAGAAAGCGATATGAACTACAAAGATCTACTTAAGACCTTAAAAGAATACAAAGTAAAAGGAGCATTAGTTTGTGAATCTCCAAACATAGAAATAGATACTGCTATTTTGAAGAAATACTACTCTTTGTTATAGATAGCAGATTTTTTTATATCGTTACTTACCACCTTTCTACAAAGCGTAATATTTAAAAAACAAGTTATTATCTTATATATATGGCAAAAACACGACACGATAGACGGCGAGAACGTTATAACAGAGAAAGACCTGATGTAAAAAAATCTGATATAAAAAAACCTAATGCAAAAACACTTGAGGTAAAAAAAAATGAAACATTTTATAACCTACTTGTTGAGACACATAGAGAATTAAAAGCAAGAAATTGGACAAAAGCTCTTAGATCAGCAGTAAAAATTATCGGTTTAGAAGGGAGGGCAGATTACCAAGCAGGCTACAAACTTGCATATTCCGCTTGTAAAAAATTAGATGACATAAAAGGAATGGAGAGATATCTTAAAATGGCACTAAAAGCAGGAGTAGAGGTAATTTATATTGCGGAGGAATTACTAGATTATTTTTATACAGTACAAAGCTATTCAGAATTGGAAGAATTCTATAACAAAACAAAACTGGATCCAAAATTATCTTTTAAAGGGCATATAACTATGATAAATTATTATGGAGATATAGGTAATTTTGATTCTGCAAAAGAAGTATATATTAGAGCAATGCAACAACAACAAACCACAGATAATTTTAATGCTCGTTCAGACATAAATGCAAGTTATATTTCATCTGTGCTTGAAAAAAAGTCAGAGCAAGAATTACAAAATTTTATTCAACACCTAAAATTAACTGGACAGCTTACTGAAAAAGTATTAGTTATTTATTTAGGGACTCTATATGCAAGACAGAATTGGACTTTATTAATTGAAGAATATAAAAAAAATAGATTCCAGCGGGCAAGCGAGACCACCTTGCTTTATTTAAATGCTTTACGAAAATCTAGAAGATATAACCAGGCATTAAGAGAAGCGGAAGAGTTTACAAAGACTTTGCATAATGGGGATCCTGCAAAAAACTGGGCATTATCAATACAAGGATTTTGTTTAACTAACCTTGGAAGAGCAGCAGAAGCACAAGTATTATTTAAAAAATTAATCCCAAATCTGGACCAAATTGATACACGTTATTTATGGACTATTTGTGGATATATCTTTACAAGACCAAAACTAAACCCAGCTGAAAAACAACAATTTAAACAGGCGTTAACACAACAGACAATTAAAGCACGTAATACATCACTTAGAAAAGATATAACTGACGCCCTATCTATTCTTGAAACTCTTTAATACAATAACCTTAGTTTGTAAAAGCCCACAAAATAGTTTATAACATTTAACAGGTCTACAAAAAATAGCTAAACTATTTTTATATCAAAGCAATCCAATAAAGAAGTTACTTCTGGAAAAGAAAATTTTGCGTCCTTAATATTATTTTTTACTGGACTTAGGTAATAGTTTCTAGCATTCTTAAAAGAAGAAGACTTTAAGTTTACATTATCAAAACGGCTACCATTAAGGTCAGAATTTTCAAAACTAGCACCAGTCAAATTTATATCAAAAAAATCACTGTCAAATATTTGACAGGACTCAAGTTTTGTTTCTTTTAAATTTAAACCTGAAAATATAGAATTAGAAATAACACAATTATTAAACTCTAGTTTTATTAGAAACTTATTACATTTTGAAAAATTTAAACCCATTATTTTACTGCTTTTAAAAACTATATTCTGAAGCTTAACATTTTCCAGGTTAACATTTGATAGATTACAGTTTTCAAATACACAATCAACAAACTGAGAACCCCTAAATGAACAATTAGAGAAATCAATTGCTTTAAAAGTTTGGGACACAAATTCACTGTTTTCATAAACCATAATTATCACTAACTATACAAG
>CAYZSS010000015.1:5413-18389 GCA_964480435.1 uncultured archaeon
TTGCGAAAATACCTGCGGTAGTGGGTACATAAAGTACCCAGGACGACCTCGATGACTGCCTTTTAGAAAAAGGCAAGTTGCGAAAATACCTGCGGTAGTGGGTACATAAAGTACCCAGGACGACCTCGATGAGAGTCGAACTCATAATCCCCAGCTTAGGAGGCTGGTGCCTTATCCAATTAGGCCACGAGGTCCCGAGCCTTTTAAGAAAAGGGTTCTAGGACATATTATATATATTTTTATACTATTTCTTTTTATAGGTTAGGGAATTATTATGAATAAAAATGCAATCCTTGTTTTTGCTTTATTTTTTATCCTTATTATCCCACTTTCTTTTTCTAGTCTTGGCAACCTACAGCATTATCAAAACAGTAAAAGTAGTTTTTACACAGGAGCACACCCTGCAAAAGGTCTAGACAAATCTTGTAATTTATCCTATATTTTACCAGAAAATATAGCTGAACTAAAAAGTTTAGGAATAAAGAAAATTATCGTACTAGGGGGAGATTGCCTAAAACCACAAACTGTTGCAGGCCTAAGTAAAAATTATTTAGGAATTATTGAAGAAGATGGGTTTGAGTATGCATACATTAACATGGGTTCAGTGATTATGAGCAAAAGTAAAAAATATGATGCAGAACTAGCAAAAGCATATTCCTGGCTAGACACTGCAAAAAATGATGTATATGTTCATTGTTATTATGGAGCACACAGAACAGGGGCTTTTGTGGGTAAATGGTTAATACAAAACAATTTAGCATCTCAGGAAAACAAAAATTATCAGAGAATTATAAAAAATTTAAATTCATTAAAAGGAGAAACACGCACAGAATATCTAAATTGGGTAACAGGAAGTAGTCCTTTACCACAAAGTAACCCAACAGCTAAACAAAGCACAAGTAATCCAGTTGTTAAAAAAGAAACAAGCACGCCAGTTACTAAAAAAGAGACTAGCAATTTATTTGTTAAAAAAGAATCCTACAATGAAAAAGAAGGATATACACTAAAAGTCAACCCAAACTTATATGATATTAAAATTTTATCTGCAAAAACTATTACTGGAAAGTTAAAAGCTACTGTTCAAGAAATGGTTGAAAAATCAGGAGCCATTGCAGGAATAAATGCATCTTTCTTTAATGTTAATTCTGGTGGAGATTGCTCAAAACCAACAATATCAGGAGTACCCCTAGGGTTAATGATTGAAAACAAAAAAGAATTATATTCATACTTAGGAAGTGGAGAATGGGATTGCCACCTAATGAAAACTACTGCATTTCCAAATAACTTTTTAGTGATAAATAACAACATCCCAGAAATAGTTAATAAACAAACATATGATTCTAAATATAGTTCTAAAAATCCAGATTATGCAATACAAAGTGCAGCCTTAAAATATAATAATATTTACAACTGTGATTTAGGTCTAAGTTATTGTAGTAATAAATCACACTCTGCATCCTACGCCTGTGTTACTTACGATAACAAACTTTTACTTGCAGTATACAGAAAAGCCGGGACAACCTATCCAAATTCCTTTAATCAAAGATGTAAAGAAATTATGATTCTTGATGGAGGAGGAAGTTCATCCCTAATAGTACCAGAAAAAAATCTTTATTATTCCGGAGAACAAGACTCAAGTGCAGGGAGAGCTGTGCCAAACGCTATTTTAATATTTAAGAAAACAACACCAATCAAACAGGAAACACCCTTAGCAGAAGAAAATCCAGCCCCAGATCCAATCGAAAAAACTGATGAGATAATTTCTTTTTGTGATATTGACTCAGAGCAAGCAAGTATACTTTGCCAAGCCGGAGAAAAAATGCTTGATACTTTTTTCACTAAACCCACTAAAAGTAGTATCACAGAAAAACAAATAAATAACAATAACAGCGGTTCTTTTTCATTTGCAATAATCTCCGACACCCATGTAAATAATTCAAAAATTGGATTACAAAACTTAGATACTTTTGATAGAGCATTAAAAATTTCATTAGATAATGAAGTTAGTTTTATTGTAGGAGACGGAGATTTAATAGAAAGTGCAAAAAAAGGAGGGGGATTAGTTTCTTCAGACCCTGAAATTGCAAAAAAACAATCCAGAGAAAACTTTGATTTATTCTATAATAAAATTAAAAACTTATCCACCCCATTTTTCCCTGTTGCTGGAAATCACGATTATTCTTTCTTTAGCGAGTATTGGAAAGGAACCAAAGAATCAAACATCAACAACCTAAAAAATAATAATTCTAATCTTAATTTCTCAGGAGTCTATCCTAACTATTATGCTTTTTCCTACAATAATTCAAGGTTTATTATTTGGTACGCTGTAGGATCTGGACAAGGCGGACAACTAGGTACAGACTGGCTTTTATCAGAGTTATATAAAACAACAAATGTAAAATATGACCATGTATTTGTATTTGCACACTACCCACTATTAGATATCACTAGTGCTAACTCACAAGTAGGATACAACAAGCAACAACTAATTGAGGCATTAAATAGCGCTAATGCAACATATATTGCAGGCCACGCGCATGTATTCTATTTATCAAAGGTTGAGGGAGTAGAACAAATTCTAGTTGGAACACTTTCCACCAGAACCCAATATACAATAAAAACTACCAACGTGTCCCAATTCCCAAAGAACTTTCTAATAGTTAATGTTTCTGGAGCTGATATTTCTCTAGAGCCATATTCAGGAAATAATTTGACTGCTGGATTCGACAAATCATTTTGGCCAGCAGATATGCTAGCAATATCACAAGAATTAAGTGAATCAACAATTCAGATATCCTAAAATTAGAAGTACTTTTCAATAAGGTGAAGATTCTTATTATAGAAATTATATTGTTCTAAGTTTCCTACACTATACCAAAAGAAATTACTTGTATAAGAGTATATTTTCATATTTCTCTTTAGTAGTCTTGGGAATACATCTCTTGCAAAACCATCTCCAAACTCAATATGGTTAAAAATTTGCGGTTTAAAGAAATAGATACCCGTGTTTGTAAGAAATTTATTTATTGGCTTCTCTTTAAACCCAGTAACATAATTATTTTTAGTTTCTAATACACCATAATCATATTTTGTTTCATATTCTATTGCTGCAATGCTTGCAATAGCCTTGCTTTCCTTATGTCTATCATAAAAATCCCTGAAGTCAATATTAGTGATATCATCCCCAACAGTAACAAAGAAATCATCTGAAAATATGTCTTTACTTTGAAGTACAGAACCAGCAGTGTTAGCAGCAGCAGAAGAAGAAATATAATCTATTTTCAGTCTATAATTATCCTTTACTTGCTCCACATGATCTATAATTTGATCTTTAAGATGTCCTACAGCCAAGTATACTTTATTAACACCTTCACGATCTATATTTTTTAGAATATAATCAAGAAGAGTATAATTACCTAATTTTAATAAAGATTTGGGAGTTTTTTCTGTTAGGTGACCCATTCTGGTTCCATAACCTCCACATAAAATAATTCCTTGCAAATAAATCACCACAATTTTTTAGTTATATGAAAAATAGCAAAAATGCGATAGAAGTAAATAAAGGAATTGTATAGTTGCTATCTATGTGTGGCAACAAATCAAACAGAGCCGCAATTAAAGACAAGTATACAAATATTATGACTGCATATGGGAACAGCAAGTAAAACACAAGTATATTAACTAATACAGCAATTACAAATCCTTCCACACTTATTTTTGCATTTATAAAGTGCAAATGGTTTCTAAATAAAGCCTGCACAGGTTTTATTAGATTATGTCCAAAAGCCAAAGGCACTAATCCCATTAATGCAACAGTAACTAAAGGAAATACAGCAAAGTATTGCAATATCCACAGTATAATTAAGAAAAATATATATCCTAAAAGTATTGCAAGTGTTTCTTTTCCAGAAAACCCTTTCTCATATTGTCTTTCAAATCTAAGTAAAACTGTTTCTAATGGTTTTAGGTGAACTACCTTTGTAAATATTACTAACAAAATAAATATTCCTGTTAAAATCCACAGAGTAGGTAAAAAGTCCAAAAAATACAATGATAGCATTAAAATAATACAAAATGCTAAATTTATAAGAAATCTTTCTAAAGCTCTTTTTACAACTTGCAAATTATTCACCTTTTTATATATAACATATAAAACTCACTCAATTATATAAACATTCCTTTTATGAAAACAGCTTGCTAACCTAAATGCAGTATTTTATTTATATTACTTACCAACACAAGAGTCATAGCTCATTTTTTCATTACTTAGTGCTACCTCCTGAGTATAAGAGATATATTCTTTTCCGGTTTTCAAATTCCACTGCTCAGAACACATTGAAGGAGCTAAACAGCCACTACAGCTAAATTTTTTAATACACACCCCTTCTGCAAAATTATAGGTATTTTCGTTTAGCGTTTCTACCGCTGTACAACCAGTTAATAAATTTTGGTAACTAGATACAAAATTCATGTTCTCCGCTTTAAAATACATGTTACAAAGCGGGAAATCTTGAATAAATCCATCTTTTATTTCCTGGATCTTACCATAAATTCCAGGGCAACTACTTATATACAAACCTGTATACTTTCCAACATTCTTCACATTAAATGAAATTTTATCTGTGCCAACTGTTTTTGATGCCAATTTCGTAAAAAAGTCTATATTCAGATATATACTATCATAATTAGAAACATCAACATCCCCAATTAGCAAGTTAGTTTCATAGTTTGGATTATTGCCTAAATCTAAAGTATAATCTTGTAAAATATTATAGTCGTTTTTTGTGAATTCATTTTGTATTACTTGTTTTGAGTCGTCTTTATTCAACCCAAAGATAATTAAACAATAAATTTGTGGGTCAACAAAAGATTCATCATCAAATAACACATTAGAAAAATTAGGATAACAAATTGTTGAGAACTTCATATCTTTTTTTACTTTCGGGGTAACTGTGATTTTTTTATACAAATCTACACTTGGAACAGGAGATAAATTCATCATTTCTACACTCTTATCTAAAGTATAATAAGAATAAACTATATCTAAATTAGCAGGCAGATAGTCCTTTATACTATTATAATTCAAAAGGTTTTCAAATCTTCCACTACTTGTAAAAAAGTAACCAGGGCTCTCATAGGACAGCTTTAGACTATTAGCTATTGCTTTTTCCATTGGGTCTACTGGTATAAAGAAAAAGAAGTAGATTATTCCAATCAGCGCCATTGCCACAATAAATAATATTACTATCTTAAAAACATCCATAAGCTGATCCCTTCGGTTGATTACATATATTTATATATATTTTGATACCCATTCTATTTAAGTTTTAACTTATATTTATAAATGTTTAATTATAAAAATATATCTAGGTGATGTAATGGCAAATAAGAAACCAAAAGGACCAAGAGCAAATACAAGAAATTCTTTTAAAGGCAGTAAACTAACTATTGAGCAAAGATTAAAAGAGTTGGAAGTTGGCTCAAAAGTAGTAGTAAAAGCAAATGGAAGATACCAGAATGGTATGCCTAACAGAAGATTTACTGGTAAAATCGGGTCAGTAGAAAAGAAAGTAGGATTATCAAGTTATATGATTAATTTTTTAAGAGAAAAAAAGAAACTAATTATTGGCATATGCCATTTAAAACAGGTAAAAGATTAAGGTGTTAATTATGCAAAAAGCTGAAACTAAAGAGCCAATTTCATTTGCAGAAGCAAAAGATATTATCACAAAGATAATAAAAGAAAAAAAAGAAAATGACTTAGAGCCTACCTATGAACAGGAAAGCACTCTAAAGTATATTTCTGCTTTTGAAAAACTTAATAAAAAAGATTCTGAAAAGCTTTACAAGGAGCTAGTAGGATTAAAAATCCCAGCTAATGTTGCCATGAATATAGTAAACATAATGCCAAAAGAAAAAGAGACATTAGAAGCAATATTAACAAAAAGAAGCGATTTTGATGATGCTAAACTTGTAGAAATCTTTAAATTATTAGATAACTATAGGAAAGAATAAAACTTTCCCAAGTTTTATTTTTGTAGCACAATAGTAAACTCTTTTACTTTTCCAAGCTTTGTGGTTCTATCTTTATGACAGACCAATTCTCTATTCACTTCACTTTCCACAAATTTAAACCATAAATTATCAGCTAATTTTATAGTATAATCATAAATATCCACTGCATGGTTCTTGAAACAACCACCAGCAATAACTACTACTAAGTATCCATTTTTATTAAGCAAGCCATAACTTTTCTTAAAGAACATTTCCAGCCCTGTAAAGTAATTATCCACACTATAATTTGCCATTTTGTGTTCAGAATCCAGCCTTATCTTTGGCAAAATACTTGAGAAAAATATAGTATAAAAATTACAATCTTTATTTTCTATTGATTCTGATTCATTTCCCAGCCCAGGGAGATAAGTTGCAGAATCCAAAAACCAAAGTTCAATCCCATACCTTTTGGTGTATTCTGTTTTATTCAAATAAGGGGGACTAGTAATAATTAAGTCAAACTTATTGTTTTCAGGGATATCGTGCACAGACCCATTGTGGACTTCTGCTTTTCCACTGAAAAGTTTTTTTCGTTCCCCTCTCTTAAGATCTTTTATCTGGTTTTTTATCATTTTTTCAAAAACAGCATAAACATTGAATATTGGTACTGCCCTCTTTTTCAAAGATTTTCCTACTTTCTTTGCTTTTGTTACTGTTTCCAATGTCCTCATTAGAGCCAATATAAAAAAGTCTTTGTAATGCAATTCTAATGATTCAATTCTATCTCTTAGATCTAGCAGACTATCCAAAACTTCTTTATGAAAGTATTGTTTTACCCAGGCAGGAGTATCAACCTCTAATTTCACAGGATTTATGCTCAACACTTTTTCCTGTTCTTGTTCCAATTCTTCAATATTATAATCCCCAGTCTTTGCCCTGCTTACAATTGACATAAGTTTAGAGATATCATAACCAACTGCAGAAAGCCCATTCTCTTTTGCAACCAAAAGAGTTGTTCCTGTTCCACAAAAAGGGTCCAACACCTTTCCTTTCACATTGTACTTTTTAATATACTTATTAACAATTCCTCTGGAAAACGCTTCAGTAAAATAAAACCAATTATATATTGGGTAGGTATTATTACCTCTATATGTTGTCCAAAGCTCTGGTTTCCAGCTCATAAAATCACCATTTTGTGTGCCTGTTTTGATTTTTCAGTTCCAAAAATCACAAACTTGTATCCCATAAACAAATCACTTTAATTCAAAACTTGTATGTCCAAAACAACTTGTATTATTGCTGGAGAAAAGTCCCTTACCTGTCTCTTAAAAATTACTTTTACTTTTTTTCCTTCTTTTTTTGCAATGCCCATAATATTTTTTTCAATTTCTGTATAGGGGTCATCCTTAGGAACAAATTTGTATAAAGTAATAACTCCATTTTTCTTTATAACTTTTAGTGCAGAATCAAAGAATATATCTGCATCTTTAGGCAAAGGCATCACAACCAAGTCAAACTTTTCTTTTGTTTTCTTAGCATATTCCTTTACATCATCCAAAATTGCAGTCACTTTGTTTTCCATTTTATTAAGTGTTATATTTTCCAAAGCATAAGCATGTGCTTTAGGATTAAGTTCAACAGAGACAACCTTTTCTACTTGAGGGTTATTCTTAGCAACCACTAAAGAGAATGGAGCAACCCCGGAAAAAAAGATACAAACCCTGTCTTTTGGTTTTACTAATCCAGATACCCTAGTCCTTTCAAAGCTCAATCTAGAAGAGAAAAAACTATCACTTACTCTTATCTTAAAAACACAGCCGGATTCTTTTACATAAGTAATAAAAGTTCTTTTTCCTGCTAAGTATTTGACTTTTTGTGTTCTAAATTTGCCTTTATGAACACTATCAGTTTTCACAACAGTTTTAATTTTTTTATTAGAATCTAGTAAGGCCCGTGCCATCTTTTTTTCTTTTTTTATTAATTCTTCAGGTATTTTTATTATTGCAATATCACCCAGCACATCATAGGAAGTAGTTGCTATCTTAAGTTCTGACTCAGAGATAACACCCTTAAGCACATCCCTAAAAGGAAGAGTTAACTTTGATTTTTTAAAATCGTTTTGTACTTTCTGAACTTTTTGCATAATAACCTAAAAGATAAAAAGAAATAAAAAGAGATAAAAGAAAAAAAGGAAAGAGTTCTATTCGTATGAGAATAAAACACTTAAGGAAACTGATACTTCCAATTCTCTTGGAGTAATATCTGTACTTATGCTATCCATTAAGCCCATTCCTGAAGATTCTGATTTGGAGTAATAAACAGGAGGATAGTAGTTATAACTATCTATAGCTATTGTCTTTGGAGTATTATTTAATGTAGCACCAGTAGCATCAACAACTTCAGTTGCTTTATCCTTTGCATCAGTAAATGCTAAAGCCCACAAGTCTTTCTTTACAGACTCTTGTGTTTCTTTCTTTAGTCCAAATGATACAGAATCTATGTTGTTTACACCTTTGCCTACAACCAAATCTGTAATTTCTCCTACTTTAGAAACATCACTTAATGTTAGTTTTAGTGTATGGTTAACTTTGTATCCATTTATTTCATATTTTTCAGTATCTTTATTCCATTCCTGATTTGGATACACATTATAACTTTGTGTTTCGTATTTCAGATAACTTAGTTTATCTAATTCAGCTTTAATTCCATCCCAAATCTCAGCGTTCTTATTCTGGGAAGTCTCAGCCTTATCAGATTGTGTTTCTATAGTAAAATTAATGTATCCCTCATCAGGCATTAGTTTTTGACTTGCGCTTCCACTTACAGAAACAGTATTGTATTCACTCTGATTAGTATAAACATTTATTCCACTACTTTTTGGCCAAAATGACATTGTTCCCATTAGAGCCACAATAAGTATTAAAACAATAAATAACACATAATAGTGTCCTTTATTTACTTCCATAAAATCACACCTCCGATTTATAGAAATCCTCTATATATATATTTATTACACTGGTATATAATATTAAAGGATGCGAGCAAGATGAACTTTTTTTCTAAATACTTCATAGATCCAATAATAAACAACACCTACACAACCCTAAATACATTTGTTTATGTTGGTTTGTTACTATTATTTTGCTTTGGACTACTCTACCCCTGGCTTAAAAAAAGAGAGCTAATAAATTTTAAATTATTTACTGCAATTCTACCCTATGTAATTGTAGGCGCCTTACTCAGGATTGCCGAGGAGCCTTATTCTGCAGTACATCTTATAGATAAGGCAACTAGCCCTTTATCATTAGGTTTTTGGTTTATAACTCCTGGAATCTATATAGTCATGTTTGTTGGTACTTTCCTGATTCTTATTATTTGTTGGAAATTAAACAAAGAGAAGGCCCTAAACTATTTCAGAAATATTGGTTTATTTTTTTGTTTGGCACTTTTAATACCTTATTTACTTTTACTTACTAAACCAATACATTTTGCTTTGACCTTGCTAGCAATAATTGTAGTTTCCGGCATATTCTTTATTTTATTATACTATTTTAAACCAGAATACCTAAAGGAAAAACTAAATTTAACTCTATTATTCAGCCAGATTTTTGATGGCTTTGCAACTTATTTTGCAATTGCATTTTTTGGATTTGGAGAAAAACACGTCCTAAGCAACTGGGTTATAATAAATATAGGGGTTATTGCTTTCCCTATTCTAAAAATTATTCTTTCATTTGTAATCATAATTCTTATAGAAAAGTCAATTACAGTTAAAAACAAGAATATACTTAACTTTACAAGAATTTTAATCAGTATTATTGGCTTTGCAACAGGAATAAGGGATTTATTCAGTATAGGGCTAAATTTATGATGATTTAAGGTGAAAATATGCTCAAGTTTATGATTTCTTCAAAAAATCAGAAATCAAAACAGGAACATAAAAAGGATGTGATTTTATGTTGTATTTAATCGGACTAGGGCTAAACCCTAAAGAACTAACTTTAGAAGGGCTAGAGGCCTTAAAAGCTTGCAAAAAGGTGTACTTGGAAGATTACACCAGTAAGTATTCTGAAGGAACCCTTAATGACCTTGAGAAAACTATTGGAAAAACAGTAATTCCATTAAAAAGAACAGAAACTGAAGAAGAAAGACCTTTTTTGAACTTTCCTAAGGAAAATGTAGCACTATGTATAATTGGAAATATTACTTCAGCAACTACCCATCAAGAGATTCTCTCCGAAGCTCAAGCTAAAGGAATTAAAGTAAAATTAATTCCTGGAATAAGCATTCTTTCCGTAATTCCCATGCTTACTGGGTTACAAGAATATAAGTTCGGAAGAACCGTAAGCATAGTAAGACCTGAGAAGAACTACAATCCAACAAGCTTTTTCGACTATTTCCTAGAAAACCAGAAGATCGGACTTCACACAGTTCTACTATTAGATATTAAAAGAGAAGAGAACTATTTCATGAGTCCAAGCGAGGCTGCCCAGATTCTTTTAGAGATTGCCAAAGAGAAAGGCCAAAAACTAGACAAAGTAATAGTTATCTCAAATGCAATGGGCAAGAACCAAAGTGTAGAATATTGCACAGCGGAAAGAATAGCAAAAAAGAAATACCCTACTAGCAGTATTTCTTGCCTAATAATTCCAGGAAAGCTTCATGATTCCGAGAAAGAGTTTCTAGAAAAATTATAATTCATAAAATTCTTTTATCTTTTGTTTTAAGTTAATAAGTGCCTCAGGGGTCAAAGAAGTTATTTTATATTGTAACATTTCTTTGCTTAGCTGTAAAGGTTTGTCTACTCGAATATAACTGTTTTGTTTTAAACTAGCATCTAATAATTCAGAATTTGTTATTTTTAAAGAAATGTTTGAATCTTTTTCCTTTGTAGTTATGCCTAACAAAACTACATCTTCAAATAAATTGTTGTAGTTATTTGGGCTTATTATTACTACTGGTCTTGTTTTTAAGGCACTCAAATCAGAACAGGGGTTTTTTGCAACAAAAATGCCTCCAACATCATAGTTTAAAGATTGCATCTGCTTCTTCCCCTTCACTAAAAAACTTTTCAACTGCTATTTTATCTAAAAAGTTTTCGCCTTTTTCCAGTTTAGCAACATACTGCTTTATTGCTTTCTGAACAACTACACTCCATCTTATTTCATTATATTTCTTCATTACATCATAAACTTCATTTGGTAAGGAAAAGGTAACATTAGCCACAAATATCACTCCTTATATTGGGGCCTGTTTGGTATTTTAAGTATAAATCCAAACTTGCCATAAACATCACTAGTTATATTTAGTAACAGAAGATTTATATTTCTATGTGGCACCACATATTTTGCATACGGGTTTCACTATTTTTACAAAATACAGAAAAAGGTATTTGGGATATATTATGATTTTTTGTGTATCTCTTCCCAATTTTTTGCTGCAATAATTCCTTTTTCTATTTGTTCTTTAGGTATTCCTAAACCCTCTAATGCTTCTATTTTTACTCCTTTTATAATAAAAAAACTTACTGGGGCCAGGTTAAAAAGTCGAGGCAGTTCTTCCATTGCCTTAAATTCAGAAAGTATTTTTAGAAGTATATCTGGAGACATAGATCCCCCGTGCATACGCAGAAGCCCAATTAATTTTTCCACCCTTTCTGCCTTACTAATAGGTGGCTTATATGGTTCCACCTCTTTTTCTTTTTCTTTTTCTTTTATAGGTTCAGGTGCTTTCTTCCTTTTCGGTAATGGAGGTGGTTTAACAGGCATAAATAATCACTACAAAATAAGTTAAAAGAAGTATATATATTTAACTTTATAAAAAAATAAATTAAAAAAGTAGTAAAAATAAGTGTAAACAGCGTGCAACTTTTCCCGCGCGTCTACGCAGTACATACCGCCGATGGCAAACTTAACTTCCGGGTTCGGAATGGGACCGGGTGTTTCTCTGCCTCTATGGCCGTTTACAAATAATATTATGTAGGAGTTATCTTTAAAAAGATATCTGCCAAATGCCCCTTATTCCTTTCAAAAAACTACCTGCTCCAGGCATCCTCATCAAATTCTTTATTATCAGGAAGATCTTCTATATCAGAGTCATCGTCCTTAGGCCCTTCAGGTTTTGGCTCTTCTACTTTTGGTTCTTCAGTTTTAGGTTCATCTTCAACCACAGGTTCTTCTGTTTCCTCTACCTTTGATTCAGATTCTTCAGTTACAGAGGGGCTTTCTTCCGGAGCTTTTTCTACGGGTTTAGGAATTTGCTCCTTAGGAACTGTCAAGCTACTTGGCTTATTCTTGGAAACAAGAGTAACAACAACTATTAAAATAATAATCAGAAGAGCTACTACACCTCCAACAACACCAGCAATTAACTTATTATCCTTAAGCCAAGCCAATAGATCTTTTGTTTCATTTGTAGCGTCACCAGTAGTATTATCATCTTGATTTTCTTCCCCTGTTACTCCTAAATCACCAGCAGCATTATTATTATTATTTGTTCCAGAACCAGCAGATCCAGATTGTACTACACATCTATGGTTTTCTACTTTTTCGTTTGTCCCACAGCCCAAAGATACACAAACATTAGATGAACATTTTTTATCAGCAGCACACTGAGCATCATATATACAAGCCACACAGGTATGATTGGATGGATACTTGCCACTAGTACAAGCTAATGTTGTACAAACATTAGCATTACAATATTCTAATGGTAAACATTCTGCACTTGAAGTACAAGAGTCATCACCACTAGCACTACCACCACCACTACTGCTACTACCACCATCACTACTACTGCTACTGCTACCATCACCAGTATTATTATTAGTTACAGTGTCAAGCAAAATTAAAGGCAAATAATCAACATAATCATCAGAGCCACATTCAAATTCATAGACATCATCACAGAAAGCATCATCATTTGCATTCTCACATCTGTCAGAATCATTAGAGAACCCATGCCACCAATTTCCGCCTATTCC
>CAYZSS010000016.1:0-4730 GCA_964480435.1 uncultured archaeon
ATAAAATATAAGGAGTGATATATAATGAATTATAAAAAATTATTAATACCTGTTTTAGTTTTTGCACTAATTTTTGCTATTGCATTTAGCGGTTGTGTAAAAGCTAGTGACTCAAATCAAGACACAAATAGTCTTAATGGAATCCAAGATAATACCAATACAGTTGATGATTTAGACCAAACTCAAACTGAAGACAGTGCAGATCTAGAAGACCAAGCACAAGTAGAAGAAACCCAAAACAACACTACAAACACAGAGGATAAAGTACTGTATTGTAAAATTGATATGGGTGAAGTTACTCAAGAATATTGGATTGGAAAATATTCTGCAAGACTTTATACAAAAGGAGCAAACGGAGTTTTCACAGATAAAATAATTGATAAAGAACAGAACTGTACAAAGGATGAGAAAGGAACACATGCTTGTTTCCCAATGGATGAACCTTTTGACAAAACAGTTGAAGGTTGGAAAACCCTTGCTCAATTAGCAGGAACTTGTTCACAAACAGATGCAACAATGGATTTATTCAAATTCGAATAATTCTTTTCTTTTTTATTTTTTAAGCTTGTTCCTTTGCATATTTCCAAAAAAATTCAAAATAATTTTTGTAACTTTCAGCAATATCTTTGTTTTCCACCATTATTACATAATAAGGAGATTGCCAAATAAATAATAAAACTTTATCCCCATATTGGATAAATGTAGTAGGAAAAGTATATTCATTATCTAAATATCTATATTCTCCAGCTTCTACTTTTTCATAAGCACTTAAGTCTCTTGGCTGATTCTTTAGTTTTTGAAGTATATCCCTTGGAAAAATCCCTCTTTCTTTTAGACCCTTTGCCTCAATCTGTTTCATTATTTTAATAGTTTGTACTGGCAATAATTCAAAGAATTTTATTGCTGCTCCCATTCCAACATAATCCTGCCCAACATTAACAATATCATTTAATGCCATCTTTAGGCCATCCAAACCTTTAAGAAGAGTAACTTTTGTTTCACCATTATTGTTATTGCCAATTTCATGTAATTTAGGTAAAACTGCTTCCAATTCTGCCACAATATCTTTAAAATTAGAAATTATCAGATCTGGATTTATTCCTTCAAAAAATTTTACCTTGTTTATTTCAATACTACTTACAAAATTTTTTCCTATTAGCCTGTTTAAAACATCATAGCATGATCTTCTATCTATTTTTGCATATTTTGCCAAATCATTAACTTTGCTACGGCCATAAGTAAGTAAAGAACTGTATACCTTAATTTCACTATTATCTAAACCAAGCTTACTAAATATCTGATCCATAGTAATAACAGAAACAGCAACCTTTTAAATATGTGGGAAAATATAAGCCACGCACCAATAAATCCAACGTGTACTCCTTTAATTATTATGGCAAACATAGGAATTTTGATTATAATTGCATATTTTGTTATTTGTTTAGTAATAGGTTACCTTACACACAAAAAAGAATCTACCTCAGAATACCTCATAGGTTCTCATAAAATTGGGTTTTTTAGAACTACTGCCTCTATTTTTGCAGTAGCAGGGGGGGCCATATTAATTTCAGGTACTGCAATGGGTTTTGAACTAGGGTATGCAGCATTATGGTTTTGGTTAGGTATCGCTTTAGGGCTAATATTACTAGCTTTTGCATCTAAACATGTTAGAAAAGACTCTGAAAAAAAGAATTTTCACCTCATAACAGATTATTTATTCGAAAAATATGGAAAAAACTGTGCCATTTTATCATCAATCTTACTATTTATTGGATTTTTTGCCTTGCTTACGGCTCAATTTATTGCTGGTGCAAGTTTATTTTCACCACTTATAAATATTAGTTATGGCTGGGTAGTAGCAATTATTGCCTTAGGCACATTACTTTATATCTTACTTGGAGGCTATAAAGCAGTAGTAAACACAGACCTCTTACAAGCTATCATAATGATAATATTAATTATAATTATTGTAGCTATATTGAGCTGCAATCAAGTGCTTATAACAAGCTTACCTCAGTTTAACACAATTGGCCTTGGAGAAATAATAATTTACATATTAATGGGTTTATTCTCAATGTTTGCAGGAGCAGATATTTGGCAAAGAATAATTTCTGCAAAGAGTAATAAAGTTGCAAGAAACTCAACAATTATTGCCGCAGGATTATTTTTTGTTTTTGGTTTTATTTTAACAATTATAGGAATATTAGTAAAGACAAGTTTTTCTACAATTACTTCAAATGAGGCTTTTGCCTATGGAATGTTTAAAATTTTACCGCAATCCATTTTAATTGTTGCAATTCTTATGATTCTTGCTGCGATTACATCAACTATTGACACAGAATTATTTATGTTATCTACAAGTATTGCTAAAGACTTTAGGGGAAGGTCAAGACAACTATCAGACGAAGAAACAAAAAAAATAGTAAAATATAGTTTAGTAATACTAATTGCATTAGCCAGTATATTTGCAATATTTTTTACAAATATTATTACAATTATTTTTGCTTTAGTTAGTGTTTCTTTAATTGTTAGCCCCACGATAATTGGGTCTTTATTTTTTAATTTAAAAAACAAAGCAGTATTCATTAGTTTACTTTTTGGTCTTATATCACTAGTATTACTTTTTGTTTTTGGAATGTTTTCACAAGATACAGCAATATTACCATTACCAATATCATTAATAACTTTAATAATTGGTCAGATAGTAATTAAAAGGCAAAAATAGAAAATAAAATCATTAATCCTATGGCAATAAAGTCTCCAAAACGCCACTGAAGCTTTTTAGTTTTATATTTCTTTATGTCAAATCCTCTCGCCTCTGCTGCTAAAGACATATCAAAAGCATTCTTAAACAAAAGAAGCAGGCTAGGAATAAAGATTGGAACAAATCCAGTTCTACTTTTTGCCAGAGAAATATTGTAGCCCCTAAGCTTTTGAGCTTTAATCACTTCAGAAGTATTTTTCACTATTAAAGATAAAAACCGCAGTGCAAAGCTAAGGGAAAACGCAAAAGAATAGGGTACATGTAGTTTTAGAAGAGCACAAATTAAATCTTCATTTGAAGTAGTAAAAATAAACAGCAGAGATAACACAAGCAAGATAATTAGCCTTAGAACAAATAATAACCCTATAATTAAAGTAGATTTTGCCAACAACACTAAGGCAATCGAAAAAATCCCAAACAAAATAAAATAAACAAGATAAAACCAGTATACTCCAAAAGGAATCTTCGCAACTAAATTCAAAATTAATAAAAATAAAAACAAAGCAAACAAGATGAAAATATTATTATTTACAAGAACCAGTATTGAAATCAAAACTAGGCAAATTATCTTTACCAAGGGATTAAGTTTATGCAGTATTGATTTTGTGTTGTAATAAGTTTGTATCTGCATATTATCACCTAACCTAGTTTAATTACCCGATCACAAATAGACTCTATCAGTTGTATATTATGGCTAATAAGAACAATAGACAAACCAGAGCCACTTAATTTTCTTAAAAAATTACACAAAGCAATGGAATTTACTCTGTCTAACCCAGTATCAGGCTCATCTAAAATTAATAATTTTGGATTCATTGATAAAATAGATGCAATAGTTACTCTTCTTTTTTGTCCAATACTTAGATTATGCGGGTCTTTTTCACCACAACCATCTAGACTAAGAACATTTAATAGTTCTTTAGCATCTTCAATAAAACCCGTCAACCCAATATTCTTAGGCCCAAAAACAAGTTCATCAAGTACTGAGTTTTCAAACAAGGAATAATCTGGGTTTTGATAGACATACCCTATCTCAGTTAGATTTAGTAGTTTTTTTGCAGATAGTTTCTTTCCGCCATAATAAATACTCCCTTTGTTTATTTTGTACAGTCCAGCAATACATTTAGCAATAGTTGTTTTTCCACATCCATTTGGTCCAATCAATCCAAGGATTTCTCCTTTATTCAAATTAAAAGATACAGGGCCTATTTTTTTTGATTTATTATAGCAAAACTCCAAATTTTCAACTTTAAGTAAGGGAATATTATGATTTTTTCTATTACTTTTGTTATTTTCATAATTCAGTTGAAATTGATTAGAATAAGCTTCCACAGCACCATTAGAAAAATAATATATTTTATCTGAAAGATCTTTAACAAAATCTAAATTATGTTCAGAGATTATTATTGTCATATCCAATTCCTTATTTAGTTTTTTTAGTAAATTTTTTAATTTTGCAGAATTGGAATAATCCAAATTAGCTGTAGGCTCATCCAGAATCAGTACCTTTGGTTTTAATGCAACCAAAGCAGCAAGAATAATTAATTGTTTCTCTCCAGAACTAAGTTCCTCTACTGTTTTTTCTTCTAGATGTTTTATTCCAAAAAAATCCAAAACCCCTTCTATTCTTGTTTCTATTTCATCTAAGGAAAGACCTTTACTTTCTAGCCCATATCTTAATTCTTCTCTAACTGTTTGTGAGAAAAATTGGGTTTCAGGATTTTGAAACATTATTTGCGCTTCTTTTGTTAATTCTTCCAAAGAACTTTGTATTATATCTTGGTTTTTATATTTTATTTTTCCTTCTAACAGCCCACCAAAACATTTAGGAATTAATCCACAAAGGCAATAAAGAAAAGTAGATTTGCCACCTCCTGATGGTCCAACCAGAGAAATTATTTTGCCTTGCGGAATTTCTAAAGTTATATTTTTAAGACAAGGGATTTCCTCATTCTTAAAGTAATAA
>CAYZSS010000016.1:4830-6453 GCA_964480435.1 uncultured archaeon
CCCAAGTAGAAAGACCATTTTTTATATTTAAACAAATATACTACAGTATCAAATGATATTCCAGTAACCAAAGCCATAATTACTTTATAGATTCCTGGCAGCCCACCCCATAGAGTTGTAGGTATTGCCAAAATCCCATAAATTAACCACATGTAAGTTGCTACCCCTGGTTTTCTAAAAATAACAACTAATATTGTTATTAGGATTGCCTGAATTATTTGAGTAATAAACGCTGATGCGCCCGGGTTTCCAGTAGCAATATTTAGAATACTACCAAAAATAAAACACAATACAAACATTAGGGCACCCACAAGCCCAATAGTTATCAATTCTTTAGTTTCAAAAGAAAATATCTTCGCCATAATAAACTTTGGGCTTATTTAATATATCTATTTTTGTTGTTAGCAGGCACAACAACATATTTAAATCTATTGATTCTAGATTATATTTATGATAGGATTAGAAACAAGACTACAAGAGATAGGATTAACAAAAAATGAAGCAAAAATCTACTTATTACTCTTAAGAAACAATGAAGTTTCCGCTTCTGATTTAGCAAATAAAGCAGATTTAGATAGATCTTTTACTTACAGTATACTTAACAACCTAGTATCAAAGGGACTAGCAGCACATATAATAAAAACCGACAAAAAATATTTTTCTGCTTCAGACCCTGAAAGCCTATTAAATCCTATAAGGGAAAAAGAGTCATTCATAAATGACACAATTAAAGAAATTAAAGCAATGAGCCCAGAAGAAAAAACAAGTCAAAAAATAGAAGTTTATGAGGGAAAAGCAGGGCTTAGAGCAATATTTCATGAGTTTATAAAAAGTAAAGAAGGATACTTTTTAGGCGCAACAGGGAGAAGTTATGAGTTATTATATGAAGCCCCAAAGATTGCAAAACTCTTAGATGAGGGAGATAATAAGTATTACGGAATTACTCAAGAAAAAAATAGAGACCACCCCATGACAAAGTTCAAATGCCTTAATTTTAGATATTTAGAAATCGAAACCGAGGCAACCATAGTAATAATAGGAAATACAGTTCTAATCATTCTAGCTAAAGAAAAGCCAGTATTAATAAAAATAGAAAATAACCTTATTGCCAACACCTTCAAAAACTATTTTAAGTTCCTTTGGAAGCTTGCTAAAGAATAAATAAGCTTCGCCTAGTGATTATATTATGACTTTTAAAATTGTAAATGATATAACTGAAGACAACCACATGCACACATCTACTTTCTCTGATGGACTTAACTCTGTAGACGAGATGGGGGATTATGCCGGAAGATTTGGATTAAAAAAAATTACTATTACTGATCACTCTCAAGCCTCCATTGATACTTGGAGAATAAATCACGATGTATATGTTGGCGGAACAAGATGGAATCTACACAACTATAAAAATGTAATAAATAATGTGGATGTAAATTTTGGGATAGAAGCAGACCTTCTAGATGAAAACGGAACAATCTGCGGAGGATATGGCGGAAAAGTTGAAGATTATCTTATTCTTTCAGTACACACAGTAGTTTACAAAGGAAACTGGGATAAATTAACAGATGGATTTGAGAAAGCAATACTAGAAAATAAAGATAAAATAAAATGTATTGGACACCC
>CAYZSS010000016.1:6553-18382 GCA_964480435.1 uncultured archaeon
GATTTGAGAAAGCAATACTAGAAAATAAAGATAAAATAAAATGTATTGGACACCCAGACCTTAAACCACAACAGAATGCTTGGTCAGAGATAGATACATCTAAGCACATAGATATTGACAGACTTACAGAGTTTGCAAATAAGCACAAAATTCCTTTAGAACTAAATGGTTCTAATTTATTAAATGGTAAATCTAATTTGGATATATTAAGAAAAATGTTAGAAAAGGCAAAACTAATTATGGTTAACAGCGATGCCCATAATCTTTACCAATTAAAAGAAGCAAGAACTGTTGCTTATGATTTCCTGAGAAAAGAAGGGTATTTGAAAGAATAATAAATTATTTATAAATATTATCATGATGATCAAAGTCAACAAACTCAATTTTATTTTTTTCTTTAATAAATTTAAAAACAAGTACAAAATGTCCAATATGAACTCTTTTTCTATCTTTCATATCATATCTTAAATTTTTATAATGCTTTACCTCTTCCGTAGTTATAATTTCTTCAATTTTTGTCATTACTTGTTCATACAGCGGTTTATTCTTTTTTGATAATTTGATAAGACCGTCTTTAAGACAAGGAAGAATTTCATAGGAATACATTTTAGCCCTCAATTATTTTTCTAAGTTCTCCTATGCTCTTAAAAGGTATTCCCTTTTGTTTTTCAAGAGTTTTTAACTTTTCAAGGTATTCTTCTTTTAATTCAGGTTCAACTTCATTTGTTCCATAGATATCAATAAATTTATTAAGGGCTTCACTTTTATCTTTCAAATTATATTTTGCTTTTATTACTCCTAAAACCCTATTCGAATAATCAGTCAATAATACTCTTGCAGATATTACTTCAGACACAATATACACCTCAAATACACACAGTATACATACAATAGACACAAAAAGGATTATAAACCTTACTGCAGATAAGCAGGTAAAAAGAGCACAGCAAGGCAACCCTTATATACTTTTATGAATATATATTCATTACTAACTACAAAAAGGAGGTAATAAATATGCCAAATAAAGATGGAACAGGACCAGAAGGAAAAGGTTCAAAGACAGGAATAGGTCTAGGAAAATGTGGTAAAAATGACAACTCTGAAGTAAGCCCACAAAGATTAGGACAAGGAAGAGGCCTAAGAAGAAGAGCCACAAACTAAGTAAATAAGTATTGGGGTGTATGCATATGCCAAGACCAAAAAAGCAATTTGGAAGAAGCAAATTGTTTTAGGGTCTCGCAAATAAAGAGGATTATTATGCCAAGACCAAGAAAGTGTAGAAGAATTAGGGGAAATCCATCACAAGAATTATTTAAACCTAATAGCATAATGGGAAGAAATCTAGAAATAATTCAGTTAAATGATGATGAATTTGAAGCAGTAAGGTTAAGAGATCTAGAAGAAATGGATCAAAACACCTCTGCTGAAATGATGGGTATTTCCCAGCCTACTTTTCATAGACTACTTATTTCTGCAAGAAAAAAAATTGCAGATGCAATCATAAATAAAAAAGCACTTAAAATTGGAAAAGAATAAGTTAAATAAATTTAAGTTTATAATATTTTTCTAAGGAGTACACAAATATAGATTTCAAACCACCAAACTCTTGTTTAAAGTTATCAATTATTGTATTTAATTCTTGATAATTTCTTACTTCTACATTTGGTTCAAAGTCAAAGTCACTAAGAGAATAATCAACATAAACAACATTATCCAAGTTCGCGGCAACGGATAATAATTTTTCATAATCTACATTAGAATTAAGAGTAAGCCCCAATTTGTAGTATTCATACCCCAACTTTGACCTATTTATATTTATTGAATATCCCATAATTACCTTATTTTTTTCTAGATTTTTTAATCTATTATTTACTGTCTTTAATGACAGATTTAGCCTTTTTGCTATTTCCTTTTTTGTAATTCTTGCGTCTTCTGAAAGAAATTCCAATAATGTTAGATCCATATTATCATAATCCACTATTCCTTCGTGCCCAGTACAGAAAAAAGAGCGGTCTTTGTTTTCATCAATAAGGTAGTTTCTGTTAAAAAAATAAGTCTTAAGATACAAATCAATTCTAAAAGACCCAATATATTGCCCAAATTTTTTCTTAATATCAGATACGAGAACATCAAATTCCTTACTTGACTTCAACCAACTCTGTATACCAAGATCAATTCCAGTAACTCCTTTACCAACAATTGCAACTTTATCATTATTTATTAACCATTGAATCATTTCTTTCTCTTTCTCTTTATCTATATTTGTAAGGGTAATATAAATCCTATACCCACAGTAGCCTAATTTAGAATAATCAACTACAACATATGATCCAATAATAATTTTATCATCATAGAGTTTTTTTATCCGATAATAAATAGATGATTCACTTAGCCCAACTGATTTTGCAAGTTTTTTTGTGTCAACTCTCGCATTTTTTGTTAATTCATATACTATTTTACGATCTTTCTTGTCCATTTTAAAGAATACAAGCATAAAAATAATTAAAAAGGTTTCTTTTTTTCTAAAAAACCAAAAAAGGTTATAAATAATTCCCGCCCCCAGTAGTTTCTATATATTAACTCAAAAGAGGAATCACTTTTTAGGGAGCAGATACTATGGAGAGCAAAACTAGAATTTTTGTCATAAGTAGCGCATTAATAATTTTGGTTATTGTTGCAATAACTACGGTTTCAACTACCGGTTTATTTGGCTTAACAAATAAAAACACAATAAAGATTGGTTTTACTACACCCCTCTCTGGAGATGCAGCAGCATGGGGAATATCAATTAAAGAGGGTTTTGATTATAAAGTTAAACAGATTAATAACTCCGGAGGAATAAATGGCAAAATAATAGAAATAATTTATGAAGATGACCAATGTGATGCAAAACAAGGAGTTATCGCATTTAACAAGTTGATTGATACAGACAAGGTAAAAATAATTACTGGAAGTGCTTGTTCTTCAGTTGCTTTAGCCGTGATTCCAATAACACAGCAGAATAGAGTTTTATATCTTGCCAGCGGAGCTACTGAAGATTCTGTTCCTAGACAAGGGGATTTAGTTTTTAGGATTTGGCCATCTGATTTTTATGAAACTAAAGTAATTGCAAACTATGCTATCAACAAATTAATACTAAAAAACTTTGCAACAATTTATGTTTCTGATTACATTTCCAGTAAATCATTAAATAACAAATTTATTGAGATAATTAAAGAAAATAACAAAAACATACTTATTCAAGAAAGTGTGTTAACACAAAATAAAGACTTCACAACCACGATTACCAAGGTTTTAGATAAAAATCCAGAAGCAATTTACATTCCCGCCCAACCAGAAATAACAGTCTTACTAATAAACCAATTAAAGAAATTAGGATATAAAGGATACATCTTACCATATGGAGCAGCCTTACAAACAGAAGGAGTTTTGAATAGTATATACAGCAAAGAAAAAATTATCTTTGCGGAACCAAAGCGGTTACAATTAACTTCTTTTTGGAAAGAATACAAAGCAGATACTGATAAAGAGGCAGATACCTTATCAGCATTAGGGTATGACTCTGCTCTTTTGCTAGAATTAGGGCTTAAAGAGTGTGGAGAGAGCAATGAATGTATAAAAAATTATTGGCTAAACACAAAAGAATTCAATCTAACAAGAGCAAATATATCTTTTGATCAGTATGGGGATGCAGATGGTTTTGAGTTTGAAGTAAAAGAGTTAAAATAACCGTCTTTTTCATCCACCAAAGAATACTTTCTCTAATTTCTTATCTTTAAGCAGGTCCGAGCTTTTTCCAAATAACTTTAACTCTCCATTCTCTAGAACTACAGTTTTATCTGTGAACTCCATTGCCTTCTTTGCATTCTGCTCAACCATCAAAACAAGAACACCAGACTTTGCAATCTCTTTGATTTTTGTGAAAGTGTCTTTGATTAATTTTGGGCTTAAACCTAAAGATGGTTCGTCCAGAAGCAATACTTTTGGAGATAGCATCATTGCTCTTCCTATTGCAAGCATTTGTTGTTGCCCACCACTTAAAGCATAAGATAGTTTTTTCTTAAACTTGTGTAACTCAGGAAAGAATTTGTAAACTACTTCTAGGTTCTGTTGAATTATTTTTTTATCTTTCAAGTGGTAGTTCCCAATAAGCAAGTTCTCTTCCACTGTCATTTCTGGGAAGTTTATTCTTCCTTGTGGAACATATGCAATTCCTTCAAAGATAAGTTCGTAAGGTTTTAATCCCACAAGCTCTTTATTCTCAAATTTAATACTTGATCCTTTTTCCACAGTAGCAATATTAAATATACTTTTCAGGACAGTAGACTTACCAGCACCATTTGGACCAATAATAGAAACAAACTCCCCTGGTTTAAACTGAAGAGTAATATTTTTAAGAACTTTTAGTTCTTCGTATCCTGAATTAAGGTTATGTATACTCAACATTTATTCACCTAAATATGCTTCCAATACTGCTTTGTTCTTCTTTACTTGGCTTGGAGGTCCTTTTGCAATTATTTCTCCTTGTGCCAGCACATAAACAACATCAGCAATATCCATTACAAATTCCATATCGTGCTCAATTAACAGAATTGATTTGCCTTCTTTCTTTTCTTCTAATAGGATTTTTTTTATCTCTGTTCTCAACTTTGGAGTTACACCTGCCACTGGCTCGTCCAACATTAAAAGTTCATGTGGTTTTGCTAAAGCAACAGCCAAATCCAAAAGTTTTCTTTGGCCATAACTTAAATTATGTGCTAAAGTATCTGCTCTTTTATCTAGTCCAACCCTATCTAAGGCAATTCTTAGTTGTTCCTCTTTAAGTTTTGTTTTTGTAAAAAGATTCTTAAAAAAATTAGTATCATCATTGTTCAATGCAAACTCAATATGGTCAGCTAATTCCAAATTCTTAAATAGTCTTACCTGCTGAAAAGTTCTTGCAATTCCTTGGTTCGCAATCCTATATGCACTTAATCCAGTTATTTCTTTATTCATGAAATAAATTTTTCCATGATCTTGTTTTTGTAATCCAGAGATTATTTCAAAGAGAGTAGATTTTCCACTTCCATTAGGCCCGATAAGAGCAGTTATTTTTCCAGAAGTTACAGTAAGAGAAGCATTATTCAGGGCTTTCACTCCACCAAATGCTTTTGTTACTCCCTTTACTTCTAATATACTTTCCATATCATCACTCATACTTTACGAACTGCCCATCTTTAACTTGCCATATTGCAAATGGTTTTAATGTACCACCATCACTAACAATAGTTGTTAATCCAGTGACACCATTAAAATCTTTTATTTTATATAGTTCTGTTTTTATACATTCTTTATTAGAACCACAAATATTACCCACATAATAATACATTTTAATTATGTCATAAGCTAATCCAGCACGATAATTAGGATTATACCCATATTTTTCATTAAACATCTTAAAAAAAATCGGCTCTGTTTTTTCGTCAAATGGTGATGATGTTACAATTAATCCTTCTGCTGCAATCTTAGCTGCATTTATTATTGTTTGCTCTTGTGCTCCCCAATAACTAAACACAGGCAAATTTACATCTTGTTTTTTTAATTCGATTAATATTTCTGATAACTCAGAAGCATACCCTATCATATAAACTACATCAGGATTTGCATCTTTTAATTTTAATATTATTGTTGCAAAATCAACATTATTTAATGGGTAAACTTCTTTTAATACTACTTTCTTTCCTTCGGCTTTCCACCCTTTCTCCAAAATACCCAAATATTGTTTGCCAAATTCTGCTTCAGAAGCAATAATAGCTAAGTTGTTATAATCAAACTTGTTTGATATATATTGCAATAAATAATTTATATCTTCTTCACCAATAAAATTATTTACAAACACATAATCTCCTGAATTTAATATAGAAGTAGCTACTGCAATAGTAAATACAGGCATTTTATCAGATTCTGCTAAAGGAGCAATAGCCAAAGTAATATTACTCATTGCAGTAACAACCATACTAACTCCTTTTTGTTTTAAAAGATTATATGCATTAACTGCTTGAACTGGACTACCTGCACAGTCTTCATAAATTATTTCTAAAACAATTGGATCATTACTATCCTGAATTGCTAATTCAATTCCTTTTTTTAAATCCTCTCCAATATATGCATTGTTTCCAGATAAAGGCAAGATAGCTCCGACTTTAATTATTTTTGAATTATTTACTCCACAAAAAGAGATTACTATAAGAAAAACAATTAACAAAACCACAACTAATCCAATACCATAACTCAAAAATTTATTCATACAATCACAGCTCCTCTATCCAACTAAATAAATATATTTTACTTTTTAATTACTTTCCAATGTCCACCTTTATCTGGACCTATTCTTTCTAAAATACCTTTTTGCTTTAAATTATTTAAATGGAATTTGACTCCATTTGCACTAATATTTAACCTTTCAGACAATTCTTTTCTTGTAATTTGGGGACTCTCAGAAATTAACTGAAGCATTTTCTGGGTAGTTTTCTGGGTAGTTTTCTGGGTAGTTTTCTGGGTAGTTTTCTCTCTAGTGTCCAAGGTAGTTTCTGAAGCTTTTTCTTCTGTTCTTCTAAATATAGATCTAAATTCAAAATCTTTAATTAATTCAAATTTAGTAGTTGGCTCTTTAGTAAGTATTTTCTTTATGCCTGTACCCCAACGCTCAACAAAATGAACTTTATGGAATATATCTGCAATTAATTCATTTCGTCTTTCAGATACATTTCGTGTTATTATTTCTTTTAAAGTAAGCCCCTTATGCAAATTACCCGGGTTTCTAATCTCAATTCTATCCCTAAAAACAGCAATATTAATTGAATCATAAAGAGTATAATCTCTATGGCAAAAAGCATTAATTATTGCTTCCCTAAATGCATCTTTATCAATTTCAGGAACATCAATTCTGCGCATTCCATCTAAACGCATACCAATATTTATATGACTTAAAATATATGTTTCTGCTTTTGTTATCAACTCAAACAAATCCCCTGTAAATTCCTGCATGTCAATTGGGCTTGCTGTATCTGTTGTAGCAAATGTAGCACATCTCAACTTGGCATTTTGAATATATTCTTCGGGATTATCTGCAAAAAAGACAACACACGCATTCAGTGGTTTTTCATTTTTTAATAAATTTAATTTATTTAAAACATTTATTTTTGAGTCATAAACCAAGCCAGCCAGTTTACAAAATTCAATTACTTTCTTCTCAGAGATATCTTTTAAATTTACACCTGGGCAAACTAAATTATCCCATTTACTTGAATTAATGTCATTAAAATACCTTTGTAACTCTGCAGTAGTCATTTGTTCATCTGAATCTGCAACCCTAAGATAATATCGCCCGTAAGCAGAGTAAGGGCTTTTTTCTCCTTGAAATTCTATTTCAATAATTTCTTTATTATCAATTATCTTTTTTTCTATTTTGGGATAAATTTTTGGTTCAATATGGTCTAAAATAGATTTTTCAACATCTCGCAAGGTTTTTTCTGTTATTATTAAACCAATAACTTTACCTGCACCATTAATTCCAAAAATTAACTTACCTTTATTGTGTTTGTTAAGAATTGCTGAAATAGAAATAATACCTTCTTTTAATTGTGTTAAAGTCTTCTTTAATTCTATTACTTCTGATTCCTTGTAATCCATAATCTCACGTATCATACTTTATTCTGCCAAATACTCCTTTTGGCCAATAGATTAAAACTGCGATTAAAATAATTGCATAAATTAAGATTCTTGCAGGTCCAAGAATTGATGATGGTAGCCCAACAAATCTTAGAACCTCTGGAATAGTTGTAATAATTGCAGCCCCTAAGATAGGGCCCCAGAAAGATGCTAACCCACCAAGGATTGCAATAGTAAGAATTACAATTAGAGGTTGTAACAAGAAAGAATAAGGATCAATAAAAGTAATAAAACTTGCAAAAATTAGTCCAGCTAATCCACAAATTGCACCAGCAAAGAAAAGAACTTTGTACTTTACAGCATTTGTGTTCTTTCCCAACACCTTAACAGAAACTTCATCATCCCTTATGGCTTCCATTAATTTTCCAAATCTAGAATGAACTAATTTCCATACTATTGCTAAAACGATTAGAAGAACTATTGTAGAGAAAAGCAAAAATTCTCCAGGTGTGTTAAAAACATATCCAAACAAAACAGGTTTTGCAATTCCAGCAATCCCAAAAGCACCATTAGAAAATTCAGAGTTAATTAAGATTGCAAAAACAACATAGGTAAATCCTAGAGTTGCAATTCCAAAGTAATCCCCTTTAAGTTTTTTAGTAATAAGTTGTAAAGCAATAGCGAAAAGCCCAGGAAGTACTATTGCCAAAAGAGCAGCAGGCCAGAATCCAAGTCCTGCTTTTGTTACTAAAGCATAAGAGTAGGCTCCAATACCAACAAAAGCAATTAATCCTAGGTTAAATAGCCCAAGATAACCAATAGTTAGGTTAGCAGCTACTGCAGTTAAAAGGTTGTAAATGAAAAAAACTAACACAGTTGCAAAGTAATTAAACATAGTTACCCCAAAAAAAACATAAAAAATAGGTTATATAGTTATATAAAGGTATTTTTTCAGAGAAGTTAAAAAGAGAACAAGTTTTACCTTGTACCCTCATACACTTTATCTAGGCCTTTCTTAGAAAATACTATTTGCCATAATTGATTTTGAGCTAAGCTATTTGTTCTAAAAGAACCAGCACAAATTAGCAAATAATAAGTCCACATTCTGAAGAATCTATTATTATAGTTCTTCTTTAGTTTAGGCCAAGCCTTAACAAAGTTATTATACCACTCCATAAGAGTTTTATCATAGTCCAAACCAAAGTTTTGCCAATCTTGAAGAATAAACAAACTCTCTGTTGCACTTGTAATTTGTTTTGCAGATGGCAACATGGAATTCGGGAAGATATACTTTGCCAGCCAAGGGTTTGTACTTACTACAGAAGTATTTCCTGCAATTGTGTGCAACAAAAATAACCCGTCATCTTTAAGACATTTTTTTACTACTTTCATGTACTCACGATAGTTTTTATAACCTACATGTTCGAACATTCCTAAAGATGCTATGGCATCAAATTTTTCATCTACATCACGATAATCTTGTAATCTTATTTCTACATCCAAACCTTTGCATAATTCTTTTGCAAGCTTAACTTGTTCTTTTGAAATTGTTATTCCTACTACTTTTACTTTGTATTTTTCAGCAGCATACTTTGCAAAGCTTCCCCAACCACAACCAATATCCAAAACTTTCATTCCTGGTTTTAGTTTTACTTTTTTACAAACTAAATCCAGCTTATCTTCTTGGGCTTTATCTAGAGTTTTTGCATTCTTCCAATATCCACAAGTATAAACCATTCTTTTGTCCAGCATAGCTTTGTAAAGATCATTTCCAACATCGTAATGTTGCTCTCCAACCTTTTTTGCTTTGACTTTAGTTTGCATATTATTTATTTTTGCCCAAAGTAAAGACCAAAATACATGTGCAGAACCTTTTACTTGTTTATCTAATCTTGCACTTAGTACTTTTTCAATAAAAACATCAAGTTTTTTACAATCCCACCAGCCATCCATATAGGCTTCGCCTAATCCTAGAATTCCTTCAGCAAGAACTCGATTATAAAGCAGTTCATTGTGGACCTGAATATCCCAATCTCTTTTACCATTAATTTTCACATCTGCTTTCTTAAGCAAATCTTCAATATACTTCTTTGTTTTTGCATTTATCACAAAATCACCTTAAACAAAAATAAATATAGTAGAATTAATAATAAAAAGAGTTAGGAAATATAAAAGAAAAAGAAAAAGGAATTAGTTTATTTTTGTTCTACTAATTCACCATTTACTACTTTTTCTATTTTAAAATTAGCTTTTTCTGGAACTCCATCTTTATCTAATTTTATTGTCCCGCTTATTCCAGAGTATTCCATTCCAACTAAAGCATCTTTAACCTTCTCTGGGTCGTTACCTACCTTCTCAATAGCTTGTTTTAGCATAAATAAACCATCATATGCTATGCTACTATACAAAGCATCGATTTCAGTTAATCCAGATTTAGCTTTTATCACTGTCTCAAAGTTAGAGTCCTCTAAGACCGTAACAACTCTAGAACCATAAACACCTTCAACTAAATCTTTATGATCAGCCACAAATGCAGGAGTTAATTGCTCTTGAACATAAAGAGTAATATTTAAGCCCATAGTTGAAGTTTGAGTTAGAACATTACCTAATTCTGCAGGGTAATCAGCAATAAATAATAATTCAGCATCTGTTGCCGCAACTTTTGTTAATTGCACTTTAAAATCTGTTGCATTAGCTTCATTGGATTCAGCAATTACTACTTTTCCACCTAGAGCTTCAAAGCTTTTTGTAAAGTAATCTTTCATCCCTTTTGTGTAATCATTCAGACCATAAATTATTGCAACTTTTCTTACACCTAAAGTATTGTAAATAAAGTCAGCACTAAAATTACTTCCAAAATCATCTAAAGGATATAAAGTAAATACATATTCTCCCGCAGACCTAACATCAGGAGATGATGATGCAGGACTAATTAAAATTACTTTAGCTGCCTCAACAACAGGGGCACCAGTTAAAGTTTCACCACTACAAAAGCCACCCATAATATATTTTACACCATCCACATTTACTAATTTATTAAATACTTTGCTTGCTTCTGCGGCGTCACATTTTCCATCTTCTGGAATAAATTCAATCTTCTTTCCATCAATTTCGTTACCCATTTTTTCTGCTGCATATTCTAGAGCCGCCGCTGAAGAGTTACCATACATACCCAGAGCACCACTCATAGGAGCAACTACCCCAATCTTTATTGTTTCTTCTCCTTTTGTACCAGAGAATACAGCAATAAGCACAATTACAATGGCTATTGCAACAATAGCAATAGACCAACCAAGTATTTTATTATCCACAATAATGCCTCCGTTTCTATACAATTAAATATCCATTATATTTTATATTTTGTTTTTTAAACTATTTATACTTATCCCAATAAATATTATTCTCCACCAAATTGCTTATCTAACTCTTGCTGATCTAAGAAGTATACATCATTTGGTAAACTAAATGCATAACTTACAGTAACACACTTCCAAGACATGTTGAATTGAGCCTCGCTTGAACTATATGCTGAGTTAGGGTCATAATCCCATGTGCTTTTCCAAATATCTGCAGTAGAGGGAGTAGTATTCTTTGTTCCTACCTTTTTTCCAGCTGGAATATCTATCCCATATTGTTTATACATTGCAATATATTCATTTGGTATTACTGAGCCTGTTTCTTGCCAAAGGTAAGTTGTTGTTTTATTATCTTTAAATTCTGTTTGTGCATTCATTGCACCTGTGCCAGTTAAACCATAGAACTGCATAAAACTCTTACTCTGTGACAAATACATAGTAATTGTTTGGTTATTTACTAGATATTCACATTTAACTGTTTTTCCACTTTCAATAGCATTAACTATATTTTTCCAATCACTTAAAGTTGTACTTGCTGAATATGTTTCTCCTGCTTTTACTTCACCACTAGTCAAATTATCACCAGTTGGACTTCCTACACACCCACAAAAAAGCAGAGTTACACACAACAGCCCTAATATCACATACAAATATTTCATTTTCATACCCCCATAAAATACAATAATTACTGGTTATCATAATCTAATAATTTCCCCTCTTTTACCATTCTTAAAGAGTAGGTTCTAATTCCATCATGTAGTTCATTTATGCTAATCAATCCAGATGATCCTTTAAAGTCTTTTAAGTTTTCTAAATAGGCCTT
>CAYZSS010000017.1:0-17901 GCA_964480435.1 uncultured archaeon
CTAAAGAATAAAAAAATTATATTTTTTATTCCTCAGGATCTGCAGCAAGTTGCTTCTCATCAACTATAAAAACATCACTAACTGCGCCAACTGCACTATATGGTATTTTTATTACTCTTTCATTTCCTAAATTTAAGCTTTTTATTACTCTTGACTGAATATCTACTTCAACTAACAAGTATTCTATATCTCCGCTTACCTCGTTAACAAGAACATCTATTAATTTTCCTACTTCCTCGCCTCGTCCAGTTATTACTCTTTTTGAAGCCAATTGTTTAGCTATTGTGTATTTATACATTAACATCACCCTCTCTTCTCAGTATTAATTATAACAATTAAATAAAAAGCTAGGTTATATTTAAATGTTTCCTTAAGGTATTCAAAATAGATTACCCACCCCCCATTGTTCCAGCATTAACTTTCAAAATTAAACTTCTTTTAAACTTCTTTTTATACAAACCAGCTTCACGATAGAAAAGTATTTATATAAGTATTATTTTCTATAATATGTAAGGGATTAGTTCCTTTAGTCAATTAAAAAATTAATTTATACTATATGGTAGGGGGAATAAAAATGTTAAGATTATCAGAATTGTTTGGAAGAGATATATACACAGATAATGGAGATTATAAAGGTAAGGTATATGATATAGTTGTTAACCTAGAAACAGGTAAATTAGAAACTATAACTACTGAGCCTTTAAAAGTAAAGACAAAGCAACAAGCAAAAAAAATTATTACTGAGAAAAGTATTCCTTATAAGAACGTTTTAGCAGTAAAAGATATTATAATTGTAGCTTCAAAAAATAGAAAAATGGAAGAAATTAGCGGAGTATCCGACGATAAAAAAAAAAGTAATATAAGAGCAGGGGCACTAGTGAGTTATAGGTAAAATATTTTTACCTTATCTCAAGCTTATTTTTTCCTATTTTTAAGTTTTAAAAAAGATTAAATTATAAACCTTATTATTCTTAATATACATAACTATTTACAAATATAATATAATAGATAATACTAGAACAATAGGGTGTGACAATGGTAGATGCTTTTTTAGTAAGATATAAAATCAAAGTTTTAGATGAAGTAAAGCATTCTTCTTATTTATATCAAAAGCTTTTTAGGGCCATATATGGATACACTCAAGTGGTTTGTAAACAAACAGGTAAAAAATACATTTATCATAGACCAGGGGTTTTGAGTAAGTTTGCTTTCATAAAAGAAGGTAAAAATGAAATTATAGTTACGAAAGAAGGGTTTTCTTATCTTATTAATTTTTTTAAAACAGGAAAAAATCCAGCCCATAACTGGCAAAGTAAGGGAAATTGGACAGCAAGCTACAGTGTAGTAGATATAACTGTAGATGATGCAAAAGTAACTAAATCAGTTGAGAATCAATTAAGAAATACATACTCTCTTGATAACCAGGGGAACTATAAATTGCTAATTGACATCCTGGAAGAGTTGTCTATGGGTAAGCACATGGATAAGATGTTTCTAAAGCAGTATGAGCCTATAATAGTCCTTATACAAAGCGGTAAATGGTACGATATTGCCTTTAAAAGAAGTGGATTAGTTAAAAAGTTTGACAAGTTGGTCGGCTTTTATATTAAATATAAAGGGTAAATCTACTTTGTTACTTTTAAACCTGATTTATTTTTTGAAGTAATTACCGCTCTATCCTTATTTATAGATATAAGAATCTCTCTTTTTTTCCATTGTCTCTTTCCGCCAATAGAGTTTGTCTCTAATAATCCGATGTCAACAAGTGTTTTTATATAAGGATATAAACTTTTTTCGTTTTTATATTCAATAAAAAATAGTTGTTTTATTCTGTCTTTTACTGTTTGCATATCAACCCATTCTTCGAAGCCAATAACACTAATTACATGATAGGCCTGAGTATTTTTTAAAGGATCTATATAATTCCATAAATCGTCTACAACAGAGTCATCTTCTTCTTCTTCTTCAGGTTCGTTATGTACAAGTTTAACAGGCAAATTAGTTATTATGTTTTTCTGTTTATTTTCTAGAATTGGCTTGTTTTCCTCTTCAAGTTGTAACTTTGTTTCTTTTTTCCCAAAAAAATTTCTTAATTTATTAAATAAACCCATCATTGATCACTGGTAATTACGGTTATTACAATAATTACACGGGAGTATTTATAATAATTACTGTAATTACCGACAGTAATTACCGTTATTACCTTATTTTGAGATGATATTGCGAAAATAAACGGATTTATTAGAAAAACAGCAAAAAACATAGTTAATTATGTGAGGTTTTTCATGTAATTACTTTTAAAAATACCTGCACTTACTCTTATTTTTTAATAAAAAGTTAACTTTTGGTAACTAAAAGCAACAAAAATCAAACAAAAGTAATATGTCCAACAAATTGTGTAAAAGCACATTAAAAAATTAAATAAAATACAACAAAAATAGGCCGGTAACTACAGTAATTACCGTTATTACCGTAATTACTCAGTTAAGTTGTTAATCATTTAAAAAGAAGTAGCGGGGGTTGGATTTGAACCAACGACCTCCGGGTTATGAGCCCGGCGGGCACTCCAGGCTGCCCTACCCCGCTAAGTTATATCTATTAGATAGCTTTACTTTTTATTCCTTTCCCTAATGAAACTGGATAAAATTGCATTTTCATTTTCTATATTTGCTATTAGTTCTTTAATTTCGCTTTGTTTTTTTGCTTGATCTAAAACATTTAAATTTTCGTTACACATCGGGCAATAGAAATTATAATGTGCTGCAACTTCAAATTCAAAATCCTTGCATTTATTTGTACAAGTAAACATTTGGTATTCTTCATACTTTTTGCAACTGATTTTTAAGCTATCAAGTTTATCCAGGTTGTTTATTAAAACAAGTTTAGCTAATTTTTCGTAATCCATATGCCACTTAAAAGTAAACCAGCCGGAATTTTCATTTTTTATTTTATCATAATTTACTATTCCATAAAAATGTAGTTTATTTAGTATGGATCTTATTACTGTAATTTTGCAATCTAAATGTTGTGTAAAAAAATCATCTGAAGTAGTATCAGGGTATTTTCCCCAAATATTTATTAATTGACTTGCTGCGGTATCTACGTTTTTCAAATAATTTTGAACACTCCCCAGATTTAAAATCTTCGCAGCCATACTAGAAACTAGCTACATTTTTTTTAAAAAGCGATATGTGATTATACATAACTAGTAAATATAGTAATTACTACTTCTTTTTTGTTCTTTATCTTTTGCAGAATCAAATTTATTTACTCTCGGCCTGCCTGATTTTGCATCTTTTCTATAAGTAATATTTAAAATTTTTAAAAATTCATTCATGCCTGCTTTTTTTTCTTTAGGTTTTGTGCAAAAACCATTTTTTCCTGGTTCTCCATCAAATACAAGTAGTTTATCAGAAATGAAATCTATAAACAAAATATCATGGTCAACAATAAATGCTGCTTTTTTTCTTTTTGCGATAATACTTTGTACTATTTTTGCGATATTTAACTTTTCTTCAACATCTAAAAAAGCAGATGGTTCATCTAAAAGATAAAGATCGGCATTAGTAGCGAGTATTTTTGCAATCCATATTTTTTGTAAGGTACCTGTATTTAATTCATCAAGATAAAGATCCTCAATTTCATTTATTTTTAATTTAAACCAAATTTCTGACATAAGAAGTTCAGTATTTGTATTTTTAAAAAAATCTTTTACTTTTATATGTTCTGAATAAATGTCTTGTGGTTTATATGCCATTGTTTTGTTTAAAGTACTGTTGTTTTTGTCATCAGAATATTCATCGCCAGTAAGCAATTTTATAAAAGTTGTTTTTCCTATGCCATTTTCCCCTATTATTCCCACAATTTCCCCCTCATAGATATCACCTGATTCTGCTTCTAGGGAAAAATCTGTGAATGTTTTTGTCATTTTGGGGTAGCTAAAAAATAAATTAGTTTTTTTTGCTTGTTCATCTCGGTAATAAAAATTTATTTCATAATCTCGGAACCTTAAGTTTTCATCGCTAATAAAACCATCTAGAAATTCGTTTATTGCCTGGTTTGTGCTTTTTATGCTTGATACAACCCCATAGGCGTGGGCTTTTCCAAATAAGATATGCAAATAATCACAAAGATAATCCAGTAAAGCTAAGTCATGTTCTACAATCAAGTTTGTATCCTTTAATTCGTTAATTAAATTTGCAAAAATAAATCTTTGTTTTATATCTAAAAATGAAGAAGGTTCATCATAAAAGTATATACTTGCCTTTTTTATAATTGTTGCGGCAATAGCTACTTTTTGTAATTCTCCACCCGAAAGAGTTGAAACTTCTTTATTAATCATATTTTGCATTTTTAATAATTTTACGACTTCTTCAAGTTTGTTCCTTTCGTCTACTTTTTTCAATAAGTCTATAACTTTTCCAGTAACTGTTTCTTTTATTCCGTTGATATTTTGTGGTTTATATGCTACCTTCATCTTTTTTTCCGCAATATCAATAAAGGTCTGTTGCAGTTCTTTTCCTTTATAATAATTAATAATTTTTTCGTAATTACCCCCCTCTTCGTAATTACCTAAGTTTGGGACAATATTTCCTGAGTAAATATTTAATATTGTTGATTTACCAGTTCCATTTTTTCCTATTAACCCTACAGAGTTGCTATTTCTAATGAAGGGCAATCTAAATAATCTAAACTTATTTTTCCCATATTGGTGTGTTGGGTCATTTAAATCAATTGACAAATTGATTATATCTATTGCATTGAATGGGCACTTTTTTGGGCAGATTCCACACCCACTACATAGGTCCTCAGAAATATGTACTTTTTTATCATTATCATCATAATAAATTGCCTCTTTACCCATCCTGATTACCGGACAGATGTTATAGCAGGCAAATCCGCAACTTTCTTTTCTACATTTTTTATAATCAATAATGGCAATTCTCTTTTTTTGCATATTTATATTTTCTAGGGATACTGTTAAAAAATAATCTCTTTAAAATTCATATATGAGATATTCTATTTTACAAAAAGAAGTAAAAATTATACTAACTCCTGAAAACCTAGATGACCTTTGGATTGTATACAATATCGTACAAAACGATGATCTAATTTCTGCAAAGACTACTAGACGTTTTAGAGTGGATAACTCAAAAGATAGCGAAAAAAAAACTGTTTTTGTAAAAATAAAATTAGAAAAAAAAGAACTTGACTTTGAGACTGGACATGTTAAGTTTACTGGCCAAATTACTGACGGAACCCCTATTGAATTTGTGGACGTTGGATCATACCACACTCTTGATATAGAGCCAGGAGACCAAGTTAAAATTGAAAAGACTGCTTTTTTAGGGTATGAAAGAGACTTTCTAGAGTCTTCAAAAAACAGCACCCTGGGTCCAAAAATATTAGCTATTGTTTTAGATGATGAATCTGCAACAATCGCAGAAATCAATTATAGTAATTATAATGTGATAGCCAGAGCTAATTCTAAGAACAAAGGAAAACGTTATGCAGTAGATGAAGATAAAACTTATTTTAAGGAAATTTATGACACTCTAAAAAATCAAAAATATGACTTATTGGTTTGTGCAGGCCCTGGATTTGAAAAAGAAAAAGTGTTGTTATATCTAAAAGAAAAAGGATTAAAATCAAAAAATACTATTGTTGGTTTAAATGGGGTTGGAACGAATGGCCTATTAGAATTAATTAAAAGCAAGGCCTTATCTAATGTTCTGCAAGATTTTAAAATATCCCAAGATATAGAAAAAATGAATTTTGTATTGCACAAAATAACCAAAGACAAAAGCAATATTGTTTATGGTGAAAAAGATATTGAAAATATATTAGAAAACCAAATAACTGCCATATCGGAGTTAATAGTTTCAACAGATTATTTCAATAAAAACTTTTTAAAAATAAAACCATATTTTTTAAAGTTAACAGGGCAAGGAGCAAGAATCCATCTTATTGATTCAAAAAACGACGCAGGAAAAATTCTTGAAGGTTTAGGCTCTTTAATACTAGTGTTACATTATTCAATCTAAATATCATAATTTTTCTTAGTGCTTTTGTATTCTTCTAAAAACAGATTAGTAAACTCACCGGCGTAGTATATTTCTTTATTATTTATTTTTGTCTTATTTAGCAATTTTATGCTTACAAGCATATTCAATAGTAATTCTAGATCGGCTAATTCGATTCTATGAAATGAATCTGACGCCAAAATCTCTTTAATTGTGGCCCCGGACTTCGATAAAAAAGAAAGCAAGTTTATACATAATTTTGATTTAGCAATAGCATACTGTTTAGGGTATTTTTGTACATATTCAATAAAATTATACTCCATTTTTATCCCTTTTTTAGTATTTTTCTTCAGAAACGTATATAAAAGCAATGGGTATAATAGATAATATTATACTTATTTATATAGGTGATGCTTTGGAACAATCAAAATTTGAAAAGACAAGATTACTATCTACGCGGTCATTACAGATCTCAGATAATGCTCCGCCACAAGTAAATGCAGAAATTAAGGATACTCCTTATGAAGTAGCATTAAAAGAATACGCGGAAAAGAAAATACCTTTAAAGGTAGTAAAATACAAATTGGATGGCACAAGAGAGTAGAGGTGTATAATTATGGGTAAATCAATGTTAAAACCATTAAAGTCAAAAGCTGATGTAATGATAGAGGCACTTGGAGAAAATATTACTGCTGATTTTGAAAACAACAAGAAAAAAGTTAAAGAGCTTGATCTTCCAATAACAAAAACAAATAGAAATAAAATTTCTGGGTATATGTCAAGACAAAAGAAAAGAGGCAAAAAAAGTAGCATTTAAATTTTTAATATTGCCTTACAAAAATTTTTTAAATCAATATAATTTTTTTCTAATTTTTTATTTGCTTTAGCTATCATAATAGCTAATTGTTTATCATCTAATATTTGATTTTCATTTATTTTTATGGGTAAGCTTAAATATTGGGATCCAACTAGCTCTATAAGATATTTATTGTCTTTAATGTAAAAAATACCTCCTCTTCTAATGCCCGAATCAGTTTTTATTTTTAACATTTTTTTTGCGGTTTCTAAATCTCTTACTCCAAAATGAAATATAAAGGGTTCTTGTTTAAGCCAAAGTTCTTCAAATTTATTATTAAGTAACGCGTTCTTTATTTCTTTAATTGATACCTTGTTGTGCTTCTTGAAAACAAATAGTTTGGGTTTTTTCGTTTCTTCTTGGTCGAGGCCAATAACCATTATTCTTCCCGCACAGCAACTGGACGTATAAATATTCTCTTTTTTATTAATTTTTTTAAGAAACGGTATAAGTTGCTTGTCTACATAACCTTTCTCTAAAGCTACAGAAAATTTAGATAGGTTGCTTTTCTTACACATTTCAAATCTGGAATCCATGTTATTTAGTAGATAGCAAAGGTATATAACATTTTTTATGTTATATTATATACCTAAAAGGTGGTTAAATGTTCAAGTTTGTGATTTCTGAAATGAGAAATCAAAACAGGCAACATAAATATTGGATGTGGGTTTATGTTCAAAAAGTTGTTTTTGCTGACGGTAATTATGTTAATTGGTTTTTCCTACTCTATTGGCTTTGTTAAACCAGTGGATTACGATATAGAATCAGGAGAAATAAGCTCTTTTGCTGAAATAATGCCTGGACAGGTTTTAGAAATCTCTTTGTTATCAACATATGATAAAGAGAGTATTACTAACGTTGCCTTAGGCTATGATAACACAGCTTTCTCTGTAGGGAATATAAACTATGGGAATCCATTTATCGATATTTCATTAAATGTTAAAGATGCAGCCCTGCCAGGAAACTATAAACTTAATTTTGATATTACCACTAATAATGGGAAAAGAACTATTGACGCCTACGTAATGGTTTCAAAATCGCTTATTAGGGCACAACTTTTCTTTGTAGGAAACGAGTTTAGTTTGCATAATGAAAAAGATTTCAAAGTAATAGTCGAAAACCCAAGTGATGGGGCAGTAAGTTGTATATTTAAGTCTAATTTAGCTGATTCTTGGATATTATATAAAAAGGTGGAACTTAAACCGCGGGAAACCAAAGAATTAAGTAATGTCTTTATTGCAAATAATATAGGGGATTATGATATAGATTTTTGTTGTGAGAATCAAAAAGGAATAAATCTTTTTAGTCTTAATAAAAAATTAAAAATAATCACAACCCATAATGAAGAAGAAAAATTTCAGTATTTTGCATATCCAATAATCAACAACTCTTTGTCTCCGTTTTATGCAATACTAAATTATTTGTCACAATTGTACTAAAAGAATAAATCCTTTTTCTATTTTTTATTTATTATGCAGAATATAAAAGCTTACTCTAAAGAGTTAATCAAAGTTTTAAAATCTAAAGACAAAGTTACTCAGCTTGAACTAAATTCTATTAAAATGAAAATTTGTAAAAAATATAAGCTAAAGCAACTTCCACTTAATTCAGAAACTTTAGAATACTGCTCAAAAAAAGATAAAGAAAAAATAAAACAAATTTTACAAATAAAAAATATAAGAGTTAATGCAGGGGTAAATGTTATAGCTGTAATGTCCCCCCCCTCAAAATGCCCTCACGGAAGATGTGTTTTTTGTCCAGGCGGGGTGACCGAAAAATTGCCACAGAGTTATACTGGCTTTGAGCCTGCTGCGATGAGGGCAAAACAAAATCATTATGATCCCTATAGGCAAACAGAGAACAGATTATCACAATTATTAAATGTGGGTCACCAGGTATCTAAATTAGAAATAATTGTTATGGGTGGCACATTTCCTGCACAGGATTTTTTGGTTCAAAAAAAGTTTATGAAAGGTATTTTTGATGGGATTTCTTTTGAAGATAAAAAGTCAAAAACTTTTGATTTAGCAAAGAAAAAAATGGAGACATATAAATATAGACCAATAGGTGTTACCTTTGAAACTAGACCCGATTGCGCAACAAGTGAGCAAATAAAACAGATGCTTTATCTTGGGGGCACAAGAATTGAATTAGGCGTTCAACATCTTGATAATAAAATATTAAAACTAAATAATAGAGGACATACAGTAAAAGATATTATTCTTACTACTCAAAGATTAAAAGATGCAGGCTTCAAAGTTTTATACCACATAATGCCCGGGCTTTATGGTAGCAATTACAAAAAAGATTTAGCTGATTTTAAAAAATTATTTGCTTCTGATTTTGCGCCTGATATGCTAAAAATCTACCCTTGTCTCGTTATAAAAGGCACTGAATTACACAAACTTTGGAAATCAAAAAAATACGAGCCATACACAAATGAATTGTTTGAAGATTATCTTACAAAAATTTACAGTAAAATCCCTTATTGGGTAAGGGTTATGAGAGTCCAGAGGGATATCCCCTCAACAAAAATAGAAGCAGGCCCTAAAAAAAGCAATTTTAGAGATATTGTACTAAAGAAATTAGACCCGTCAAAAATAAAAGAAATAAGAGCAAGGGAATTTGGAAAATCAAAACTTATTGACTCTGATGTAAAATACTTTTCTCAAAAATATAAAGCAAGCAAAGGAACAGAATATTTTATTTCTGCTGAATCGCCTGATAGAAAAACATTGTTTGGTTTTATAAGATTAAGATTTCCATACAAACCAATTATAGAAAATTTAAAAAATTCAGCAATAGTAAGAGAATTGCATGTTTATGGTAATATGACTTCTGTAGGTACAAAAAATAAAAATAGTTTAGGGCAGCATAAAGGAATAGGAAAAATATTGTTAGCTATGGCAGAAGATTTAGCAAAAACAAAATACAACAAAATTTCAGTTATTTCTGGAATTGGAGTAAGAGAATATTATTATAAATTAGGTTATAAATTAGATGGGGATTATGTCTCCAAGATTTTAGGTGATTGATATGGATTTTTTATTTATTTTATTGGTTTTTTGTGCGTTGGTAATTGGAATAATCATCGGTTTTGTGTTGATGAAAATCCAAATATCAAAATATGAAAAAGAAATCTATACTCTTATAAAAGATAACAGAAAAGATGCAATAAAAAGATCAAGGTCTGTTATTTCTGGGTTATTAAATGAACAGTTAGCTCCATATCTGCCAAACTTTCCATATAAACCATCTGAGATAAAGTTTTTTGGAAAACCCATTGATTTCGTGGTTTTTAAAGGGATGGATTCTGGAAAAATAGAGGAAGTTGTGTTTGTAGAGGTAAAAACTAACACTTCTGGTCTAAATAATATGGAAAAGAGCCTAAAAGAGGCTATAAACAATAAGAAAGTTAAGTGGTTTGAATACAGAATACTTAAATAAATATACCTTCCTTTTTTAATAAAGGTGAAAAAATGGCAGTTCTTGATCAATACGATTTTAAGATACTACAAATACTTATAAAAGATGGTAGAGCGTCCTTTAGTAACATTGCTAAAGAGATTGGAATAAGCGACGTAGCAGTAAAAAAAAGATTTGAAAGACTAATATCTAAAAAAATAATTAAGCAAATATCTTTGGATATAGGTTATGATGTAGTTGGATTCCAAGGGATGTTTTTAATCCTATTAAAAGCAAATAATTATTTTTATAAAAAAATAATGGCATCACTAAAATCAGAAGATTTTGTAAAAACAATTTATAGAACAACAGGTGATTTTAATATAACCTTTTTCTATCTTGTTCCAGACATGTCGCAAATAGAATTGTTGGATAATGTTTTAACAAAGCTAGAAGGGGTAATTGATTTTAAAATATTAATTATAACAGGTAAAGAATATGAAAAAGATTCATTACCACTGTCAAGTTTGCAAGTGTATTATAGGCACTAGCAAATTTTATTTATACTTTTTAAAAAATATACTGGTGTGACTTTATGAACAAGAAAACTTTTTGCTAAAAAGGCAAAATGTTTCAGGCTCATAAAATATAAGGTGTGACTTTATGAAAACAATAATAATTTCTGAGAAACCAATTGCTGGAAAAAAAATATCTGAAATTCTTTCTAAAAAAAACTTTTCCTCTAAAGTATATAACAAAGCACCATATTTTGAATTTTCAGATAAAAAATTAGGAGAAGTAACTCTAATTCCATTAAAAGGACATATTTCAGATGTTGCATTTCCTCCCAAATATGCTAGATGGCTTGGAACAGATATTAGATTGCTTGTAACAAACCCTGAAATAAAATATTTAATGAAAGAGAAAGATATTGCTCATTTGTTGAAAAAATTTGCAGTTGGCGCAGAAAAAGTAATAATTGCAACAGATGCAGATAGAGAAGGAGAATCAATAGGAAAAGAGGCTGTTAATTACTTGCAAGAAGGAAATAGCAATATAGAAATAAAAAGGGCGTATTTTTCAGCAATAACTTCTGATGAGCTTGGAAAATCTTTTGATAACCTGCAAGAATTAAATTACAGTTTAGCTGATGCAGCAGACGCAAGAAGAGAAATTGATTTAATCTGGGGTGCAGTACTTACTAGGTATTTATCTATTATTATTAAAAGAATGGGGCCTGATTTTTTATCAGCAGGTAGGGTTCAAAGCCCAACCCTTGCAAAGATTGTTGAAAAAGATTTAGAAATTGAGGGCTTTAAGTCAGAGAAATACTGGCAAATAGAATTGCTTTTGAAAAAGGGCGAAGAATTTACTGCCTTATATGAAAAAGAAAGAATAGAAAGCAATGAAATAGCAGAAAAAATATTTGATACAGTTAAAGACAAGGTTACTGTGAAATCGCTTGATAAGAAAAAAAGAAAAATTCCCAGGCCCGCTCCATTTAATACAACTGATTTTTTAAGAGAAGCAACAAAGCTTGGATTTTCTGCTGAAAAAGCAATCAATATTGCAGAAAACCTTTACATGAATGGATATTTAAGTTACCCTAGAACAGACAATAGAAAATATGTAGGGGTAGATATTTTTAAAATTTTACAGGACCTAGAACCGGGATTTAAAAAAGAAGTAGCGAAACTAAGAAAACAAGATAAAATAGTCCCTTCTGAAGGGGTAGAAACAAAAGATCACCCCCCAATACACCCAGTTGGCTTATTAGAAGAAGATAAAACTTCCAAATATGAATGGAAAATATACAAATTAGTTGTTGATAGATTCTTTGCAACTCTTGCAGAAGATGCAGAAGCAAACGCAACTAAAGTAGTATTCTCTACTCCTGAATATTTGTTTGTATCTGACGGATTAGAAATATTAAAATCCGGCTGGCTTGATTTTTATCCTTATAGAAAAGTAACAGAAACTTCAATTCCATCTTTAGAAATTGGGGAAGAAGTTCCAGTTCTTGATAAAAAAATTCTTGCTAAAGAAACAAAGCCTCCTCCAAGATATTCCCAAGGTACTCTGTTGAAACTTATGGAAGATCTGAACATTGGAACAAAAAGTACAAGACCAACAATAATAGAAAAATTATACTCTAGAAATTATATTGATGGAATAAAGCAAATTCTTTCTACTGAGATTGCTAAGGCAGTTATATCTGCCCTAAGCGAATATGCAAAAGAAATAGTAGTTCCTGAAACAACCGCAACTCTTGAAATGGAAATGACAGCAATAGAGAATAAAGAAAAAACTAAGGAACAAGTAGTGAATGATTCCAGAGATGTTTTGTTGAAAATTGTTGATGAATTAATACTAAATAAGGCACTAATAGCAAAGAGATTGGTTATTGGCATAAATAAGTTTGATGCTTTTGGGCCTTGTCTTTGTGGCGGTAGCCTGCGTAAAATGAAGTCCAGGGTGGGCAAAAGCTTCTTAGGGTGTAGTAACTATCCCAACTGTAAAATAACCTACTCTCTGCCTCAAAAGGATATGTATATCTATAAAGGGAAGTGTCCTGTCTGTAATGCTCCAAAGATAGAGCTTAGGAAAGGTAGAAGAAAACACGAATTTTGTTTGAACCAAAATTGCCCAACCCAGAAAGAGTATGCCAGACAAAAGGAAGAAAGAGCAGCAAATAAAAAAGAAGATAAGGAAGAAAAAAAGTAAAAAAAGGCTTTTATCTTTTTAAATAAGAATCAAAAATATCAAATTTAGTAAGATAAATTATGGTTTTTGTTATTTCTAGAGCTGGTACTAATATTATTGTATTAATGATTAATCCAACTACTGCTCCAGCGGTTCCCCCGATATAGGTCCCTATTAAACCAACAATAAATATTAGAATTATAAAAACAATATATATTAAGAAAGTAGTTAGTTTGTGTTTTTTTATAAAATTATAATTGTGACGTAATCCAAATCGCAACCCCTCTTCATCAATTATTATAGACTGGGGGGTATAGAAGATAAAAATTGAAGCAATTAAATATACTAAAGGCATAATGAATGCCACTACTGTTTTCGAAACTAAAAAGTACAAAATAAAGAATAAAATATTAAGTGATAAAATTAAAGTAAATATTTTTACTCCGGATTGTATTATGTGTTTTGACATTTCCATTTTCTTTACACCCTGGAATAAATCCCTTCTTACAACAAATACAAGTATTGAGGTAAATAGAGCATAAACCAAGCTGGAAACAATTATTGCAAGCAAAATAAGTAAATAGATTCCAAAGCCATACCCTTTGGTGTAAACAAAGGTTACATTATTATTTATTATAGAAAAAGCATAATTATTTAGTAATAAAGTAATAAATAGCCCTATTGCATATCCAATTACAACATGAAAGTGTTTAAAGTAGCTAGTAACACCATTAGTCAGTATATTTCTAAACTTTAACATTAATATCACACCCAATATTATATTTTAGTCTAATAAATAAAAGAAGGAAAGGGATTTAAATGTTTATTCTTATTTACTGTACAAAAAACCCAATTTTTGCTACCTGGTTCAGTCTTCCATGCAAGGCTAGTTTTTGGTGATAGTTTCCTTTTGAGAGGGAAACCTTTACTGGTGTGATCCCCCTTTTGTGCAGTTTCTCTCTGTTTTATATTTTAACTAAGAGGCGGGGGGGTTTGCGAAGTGCTATTCGCTAAAGTTAACCTTGGAGTTAACAAAAGTAAGCGAAAAGTTTAAATGGGCTTGGTGGTAGCCCATAGAAGGATAGTTTTATAAATAAGTAGCCTTATATATGTTACTATGAAGAAAGATGTTTTTAAATTTATTATTAAAGAATTTCATGAAAGTCCACTTTTAGATACATATGCGCGTAGCCTACAGTTGCCGTCAACAAAAAAAATAATTGCTCTTGTTGGTTCAAGAAGGGCGGGAAAAACAAGCTATTTTTATAATTTAATAAAAAATCTTATTGAAGAAAAAAAAATAAAAAAAGATCAAATAATTTATATTAATTTTGAAGATGACCGCCTATATCCGTTGGAACTTGCAGATTTAAATGATTTGTTAGAGGCATATTATGAACTTTATCCTGATAATAAAGAAAAGACAATTTATTTTTTCTTTGATGAAATACAAAATATAAAAAACTGGGAAAGTTTTATTAGGCGATTAGATGATACCAAAAAATCAAAAATATTTGTTACTGGCTCAAGCTCAAAATTATTAAGTAAGGAAATAGCAACTGCATTGCGAGGAAGAAGCCTCGCCTACCACTTATTTCCGCTTAGTTTTAAAGAGTTTTTAATATTTAAAAAAATTGATCTAACTAAAAACTATGAGTATTCTTCACAGAGATTCAAAGTAAAAAATGCTTTGGAAGAATATCTGGAATTTGGGGGATTTCCAGAAGTAGTATTGGAACAGAAAAGATTAAAAAATAAAATATTAAGCAATTATTTTGATATGTTTATTTATAAAGATTTAGTTGAAAGATTTGCAATAAGAAACACCACTTTGTTAAAAAGCCTTAGTAAATACCTCTTAACCAATCTCTCAAACTTATTTAGTATAACCGCATATCATAAGGCCATTTCGAAAGAGATGCCAGTAGGAAAAGATACTCTTATGGAGTATTTGTCTTATTTGGAAGATATAAATTTTATGTATTTTCTGCAAATGTTTAGTTATTCTGCAAAAAAGCAGCAGCTAAATCCTAAAAAAGTTTATTGTGTTGATGGGGGGCTAAGAAATGTAGTGGCATTAAAAAATTCTAAAGATTTAGGTAGATTAGTAGAAAATATTGTGTTTATTGAATTAAAAAAACAAGAAAAAGAAATATATTATTGGAAAAACAATAATGAAGTTGATTTTGTAATAAAAAATAAAGATGCAACTTTAGAAGCCATAAATGTTACTTACACAAATGAAATAACTGAACGGGAAATAAAAGGTCTAAATGAATTTGAAAAAGAATTTAAGAAAACAAAGAAAGTAATAATAACAAAAGACTTAGAAAAAGTTGAAGAGGGTATTACTTATATCCCTCTTTGGAAATGGCTCTTAATGTAATGCACCCTAAGGCTAAATTAGTCTACAAAGTAAAAGCCTTTCTGTCTAACAAAGTTTCGCAGAATAAAAAAGGGAAAAAGATTATTACTCTTTACAAGTAATGCTTATTCCAAATCTTATTTGTGTTCTATTATTAATGGAATTTTGTGACATTCCAGAAATCCAGCAAGTAATTCCGCCTGTATCTATAATATTTGACTTTGTCTCCCCCGGTGTAAACTGTTTTCCCCAATTTTCACTTGTTATACTTCCCGAGGGGTTTTCGAAGAAATACTCTGACCAACCATTAAATTTAATGCCTGCTTTTTTAAGTATTCTTTGCCCGGTACTAAATAAGCCACAATTAAAACTATCTGTCTTTTCTATAGATACCGTACACTTGCTTAGGTCGGTTACACTGGAATTACAAACAGGTACTTCCTTATCTCCGTCTATGTCGCCAAGGCCTATAAATCCTAAAGATACCATACTGCTGCATATCATTGATAAGTTATAGCTTATTTTGACTTTTTTTAATGCATCAAGTGTAGCCTTTGCTTTTGTTTGTTTATCTTGTGCTTCTGTTTTACTGCTACAGCTTCCGTTTGAAAGACAGTAAGGGAAAGCAGCTCCAAACATATAATTGCATAAATCGTCTCCAGTCTTACTAGCTATTGTATTGGCCTTACAGTTCGGAGCATAAAACCCGTTGCTATACCTAACCCAATTTAAATCATATGCTCTCTCTGTGTTTTTCACTAATAGACCTTTTGAATTTGCATATGCTTGGGTAGTGTACAAATATAAATTATCTGTTGTTGAAGTAGCACAGACTGTCTTTCCGCCGATATCAGAACAATAATTAGATTTACACTGCTCATTGTAAGTGCAAAGTGTTAATAATAATAATCCAGTTGTAGTTGCGGAAGGCATAGAACAAACACCACTATTACAAACTAAACCACTTTGACATTGGGCCATCTCTTGACAATACCCTCCAGCTGTAAGTAAACCACACTTTCCTGTTAAAGAAGAGGTTGTTACTTCCCACCCAGTTTTTTTGAAAACCCAATTGTTTAATTTATCATCAATATACTCGGAAGCAATTAATTGGTTATTATAGATACATACATTTTTACACAGAGGCGAAGAGTTACATTCTGCACCATCATCGAGAGCCTTCTTCTGCTTACAGTCATTTCCCCAGCCAGTTACTACATAAATATTATTTCTGAAACAAGAATAAGACCCTGTTGGACAAAATGAGACAACATTCTTTTCTGCTTTACAAGCAATATCTCCGCTCTTTTTACAGGTCTTTGTCTGCCCATCACAAACAAGGTCTCCTGAACAGTTACTATTGTTAACACAACTATCCCCCGCAAGCCCTAAGCAAGTCTTTGTCTTTGAATCACATACATTACTGGCGCACTGCTCATTGGTGGTACACTCATTTGGGCTTTTTATTTTTTCTTTACAAGCCCCAGTATCACAATATTTTCCTGCGTCACAATCTTTAGATGTTGAACAAGTTGCACAAATATTATTTTTACAAACTCCGCTCTTACACTCATTTGCATTTAAACAGTTTGCTCCTCCTGCACTGAAACCGGCTGGAGCACATTTGCTTGTATTTGAGTCACAAACAGCCCCTAGCAAATCAAATGGTTTTCCGTCTTCTAAAAATGTTTTACAGGTGCTATAAAACTGTGTGTTTCCCGTAGCAGGATCACAAGCAAGAGAATTAATTGCTGTTTTTACACATTTTTTTGTAGTTGTATTACAATATCCTAATTGAGAACTAGTTTGGGTCCAAGGACACTCTTTATCATAATCACATTTATCTCCTTTAAAACTGGCAGATAAAGTAGAACAATATGCAACCTGTCCGCTCTTTAATTTAGTGTCGCTAAACTTTATTCCAATATAACTATTGTAGTCTTTTCCTGCCGCGTCTTTTTTTACTTCATAAGTTGCACAAACCAAAGGATCTGCACATTCACTGGAATTAGTACAATCTGATTTAGTTTTTTTACTTCCTGAACTGCTTGTATGTCCCCCTGAACTACTCCCTCCACTTGCACTTCCTGGAGAAGATCCGCTTCCTCCACTAAAGCTTCCTGGAGAAGATCCACCCTCTCCCGTACTACAATTTAATCTTGTTTTAAAAAAATAAAAAGCAGTCATTTCAACATTACATAAAATATCTTTTAATTGATTTTGACCAATGCCATTACAGAAACAGGAATTCTGTACATCAAAAGTAGTTGAATCTGATGGGCTTGTACTTACTTTACTACTTGGGGTAGGTGTAATTGTCTTGCTACTATTACAAGCAGTTTCTAGAATGTTTTTCTGTGCAAGGTTGCTTACTGCTGAAATATTAAAAACGTTGGCTATTGCTCCAGTCGCCACTTCACAGCCTTGTGCTTGTGTGGGGCTAATGCATTTATATAAATAGGTACCATCCTGAACATCAATTGTATAGTCTGAAGGGCAAGCGGAAAAACCCATGCCTATAAAGATAAAAACAAAAAATATAGAAAATA
>CAYZSS010000018.1:0-17707 GCA_964480435.1 uncultured archaeon
TGCCCCGACCGGGAATCGAACCCGGGTCGTCGGCTTGAAAGGCCAACGTGATAACCACTACACTACCGGGGCCCGAGGCTTTTTCAAAAAAAGCCTACGTTCGCCAAAAACTTCGCTTAAGTATAATCAAGCAAACCCGATTTTGATAAATACATTCGTAAAAATGTAAAATAACCCTAAAACTAGGATTTTATTATATCTTATTTATACAATATATTTTAAAAGGTTATAGTCTAATTTTTGTTATTATGGTCTTAGATAACAATAAATATACTAAAGAATTTAAAATAAATGCTGAAGATCTGAACAAATCAGTAAAAAGCATTGAAAACCTGGTTGCCCAGTATTTATTGGCTTTTTCTGAAAAACAAGACCCAAACAAAATTTTTAAGGTTTGCATGGGAAACCCAGAGTTAAAAGAACTATTTGTAAAAAATATAAAGATCTCACAAGAATTGTGTACAGATATTACAGAGTATATGAATAATTTAAGCCCTGAACAAGTTAAGCAAAATTACACTGTTGAAACAAAGGAAAAAGAAAAAAGGGAGAAAAAATTAGAATATCCCAAAATGGAAATAACTGGAGAAGTAGTAACTGCTTATCCCCCCGACCCATCAAAATACCCACATATTGGACACGCATATGCGTCTTATATTAATTATCACTTTGCAAAAATGCATGACGGAAAATTCATTATTAGATTTGAAGACACAAACCCAACAATAATAAAAAAAGAGTACTATGATGCAATTCTTTCCGGATTAAAATGGGCCGGAATAATTCCAGACAAAGTAGTAAATGCAAGCGATTATATTGAGCAACTTTATGATGAAGCAAGAAAATTCATACAAAACGGGCAGGTTTATGTTTGCGATTGTTTTGCAGGTACAGTTAAATTAAATAGACAAACAAAAAAAGAATGTGGCTGTAGAAAAAAAACAGTTGAAAAAAATTTGGAAGAATTTGCGGACTTAATAAAAGGAAAATATGAACCTGGAAAGAAATCAGTTAGATTGAAACTAGATATGAAAGATAAAAGAGCTGAAATGAGAGATCCAGTAATTATGAGAATTATAGTTGACACACACCCATTACAGGGTGATAAATACAAACTTTGGCCATCATATGTTTGGCAAAATACTTTCTTAGATCATTACAACGGAGTTACACATAGATTTAGATCAAAAGAGTTTGAACCTTGGAAACCAGTACAAGAAAAAGTAGCAGAACTAGCTGGATTCAAAATGCCTTATATTTATGAATATGCGAGAGTAAATATTTCCGGAGTTAAAGCATCTGGCAGAGAAATAAGAGAACTAGTAGAAAAGGGAGAAATGAGCTGGGATGATCCTAGATTAACAACTTTGGTAGCATTAAAGAAAAGAGGATTTATTCCAAATGCAATTATTAATTTTATTGAAAAAATGGGACTATCAAAAACCGAAGCAACAGCTCAATGGACTGTATTAGAGAGCATGAACAGAAAAGAGTTAGTAGATGTAGAAAAAGTAGCCTGCTTTGATGAAGTAAAAGAATTTGAGGTAAATGGAGAAAAAATTTATTTGAATACTGAAAATTTAAAAGAAAATACAGAATATAGGTTAAGACATTTTTGCAACGTAATTTACAAAAAAGAGAAGTTTGAAGTTTGTGGAAATGAAATAAAAAAAGGATTATCAATTCTACCTTTTGCAAAAGCAGTAAAAGAAATAACAATAATTAATCAAGAAGGAAATAAAATCAAAGCATTAATTGAAGATAAAGAATTAAAAGAAACAAATTATTTCTTTGAAGGTTATGGTTTTGTAAAAATAGATTCTTTAAAACCACTTGTGGCTTATTTCGCACACAAGTAATTATTTCTTTTGAAAAAACTTCAGATAAATAATTGGCAAAATTCCAACAGTATTTAGCACAAGAATAACAATAAACCAGGTTAGTTGGTTATTTCTTCCGGATTTCCATAAAGCAATACCTTTCCAGATTACTTCCCAAACAATTAAAGGAATTATCCAGATTAAAATTGAAGTATCAAAGACCATATTATACTTATTAAGTAAATAGTATTTAAATCTATTTTTTATTATGCAATCTTTTATGTTCTTCTTTTTCTTCTTTTGTAGCCATTCTCCAGTACTGTTTTAGGTCTTCTGTACTGTATTTAGTTATATTTAAGATCTTTACTTTTTCTTTAGAAACCCATTGATGACTGCCTTTTGGATCTTCTTTAAAAGTCTCAGATGATACTTCATAAACAAACCTTTTCTTTTTTGGTGTTGGAGGTTCATCCACAAAAATAACTTTAAAATCTTTTTCAGTATAATCCTTAACAAAAGCCCACTGCTCACCTGTTAAAGACATTCCTTTGGCACAATCAAAAATATCAGTAGCATAAACCCCATTTTGAGAATTAGATTTAGATGCTTTATCATTTGGTTTACTTGATTCTAAAAAGCCAGTTTCAATTTCACTATTACTTCCATGAAATAGTGTTTTTGGTTTAGCCATAGTTAAATTATAGAGAAGAAGAATTATATTATTTTATCTATTTATTATATCATGAAAGTAGAGATTAGAAAACCTAAGTTAAGTGATGCAAAAGCATTACAAGAACTAATTAATGATAAAGCTGTTTTAAAACAGATTTCTGGGTACCCTTATCCCTGTCCTCTAAGCCGAATGCAAAAAGATGTTAAGGATGGACAAAAAGGATGGAAAACAAAAAAGTCGTATGCTTTTACTATTTTGGCAGACAAAGAAATCGCAGGAAGTATAGGTTTAGAAGAGCCCAACGGTGATAAGGGTTGCTACAACATCGGTTTTTTTGTTGGAAGAAAGTTCTGGAATAAAGGGGTTGCAACAGAAGCAATAAAACTAGTAATTGAATTTGGACTTAAGGAATTAAAACTATACAGAATCCAGGCAGATAACGACTCAGACAATCCAGCTTCAGGCAGAGCAATGGAGAAAGCTGGGTTTAAACTAGAGGGAATTAGAAAGAAATACACAAAAAAAGGAAACAAGTTTATTGACCTACACCTTTGGGGAATAACCAAATAGCTTTTTTCATAACTAAAAACTTTAAAACCCCTTGCATAGTTATTATATATTAGAGGTTGTTTTATGCCAACAAATGTACACCCAGACTTTATTGCAGCACAGGCACAATATGATAACTCTGTAACAGACGAAGAACGATTAAAAGCCTTAGAATTAATGCGTTCAAAATGGCCTACTCACAAAGGGGCAGAGAAGCTAAGAGCGGAAATTGCTGGAAAAATCAAAAAAATGAAGGAAAAAGTAAAAATACAGACCTCAAAAAAAAATACAGGTAGTGCATTTGTTCTAAAAAAAGACGGAGCAGCACAAGTTATACTTATAGGAAAAACTAATTCAGGGAAAAGCACCTTACTTGCGAAGCTTACCAACGCAACCCCTGAAATTGCCAATTATGATTTTACTACTATTGAGCCAGAAATCGGAATGATTGCTTATGAAGAAGAGAACATCCAACTAGTTGAGCTCCCGGCAATTGTTAATGGAACTGCTGATGGAAAGGCAAGAGGAAGAGAAAAATTAGGAATTATTCGAAATGGAGACCTGATTATTGTTACAATGAAAATAACTAATAAAGAAGATTTGCAGAAAGAATTTGACTTTGTTTTTGGAGAATTAAAAAAAGGGAAAGTATTACCAAAAGGTAGTGAAAAAAGAGTAATAGTAATAAAAACAACAAAAAGAGTATCATTTGAAGGAACAGAAAATATTATTGGTGATGAAAAAACAGTTGAAATGACTGCAAATTATGTAAAAAGACACTATAATAATAATCACATAAAAATTGTAGAAAAGGTATCTCCTGAAGAGTTAATACAAATTTTAAATACAAGATATGTTCCTACAGTTTTATTCATTAGAGGAGATACAATAAAGAATTTTGAAATCACAGCCTACAATGGAATAAAAACGGTATTAGTAAATGATTTTTATTTATTAGAAAAAGAAGATATTGAAAAAATAAAACAAATAATTCTTGATGAAACAGAAAAAATAATTGTGTACACCAGAAAACCTGGAGAAAAAACAAAACAACTTTTGATTGCAGATAAAGATGAAACTATTGGTCACATCTGTAATAGATTACACAAAGATATAGTTTCAAATTTCAAGTTTGCAAAGATCTGGGGCAAAAACGTAAAATTCCCTGGACAGATAGCATCAAGGGAATACATTCTTAATAAAGATGATATTATTGAAATATATACAAAAAAACAAGCATAACAGAGATGGTTATAATGAGATTTAAATCAGTTTACTTAGATAATGCCGCAACAACTAGAATTGATGATAAAGTACTAGCTGAAATGCTACCATATTACACTACACATTATGGGAATCCGTCATCATTACATTCATATGGGTTTGATGCAAAAGAAGCAGTGGATGAATCAAGAGAAAAAATTGCAAAATCTCTTAATACGGATTTTGAAAATATTATCTTTACGGCCTCTGGAAGCGAATCAAATAATATGGCAATTAAAGGGTTGGCTTTTAACTCTGAAAAAAAGCACATAATTACTACGAGAATAGAACACAAATCAATTACAAGCCAGTTAGATTGGTTAGAAACAAGAGGATATAAAATAACTTATATTAATGTTGACAAAGAAGGATTTATTGATTTAAACCAATTAGAAAAAGCGATTACAAAAGACACATTATTAGTTAGCATAATACATGGAAATAATGAAATAGGAACAATACAAGATTTAGAAAAAATTGGAAAACTTTGCAAAAATGTTGATGTCCCTTTACACATAGATGCATGTCAAAGTTTTACAAAAACTGAAATTAATTTAAAAAAATATAATATCTCACTTGCAAGTATAAATGCACACAAAATACATGGACCAAAAGGGATAGGAGCATTATATATTTCTAAAGATATTAAGCTGACCCCAGTAATTCATGGTGGCCAGCAGGAATTCAAAAAAAGAGCAGCAACAGAAAATGTGCCAGGAATTGTAGGATTTGGAAAAGCAGTAGAAATAAATAGTAACAGCAAGATTTCAAAAGAAGTAACAAAACTAAGAGATTACTTAATAGATGGATTATTAAAAATACCTGATTCCAAATTAAACGGACCAAAAGGAGATAAAAGATTATACAATAATATTAATTTTTCTTTTAGAGGCATTGAAGGAGAGGCATTAGGAGGATATTTAGACCAGAAAAACGTTTGCAGTTCAACTGGAAGTGCTTGCTCATCAAAGAGTTTAGAACCAAGCTCAGTACTTATGGCAATTGGATTAGGATACGAAGACGCAAATAGTTCTTTACGATTAAGTGTAAGCAAATACAACACAAAAGAAGAGCTAGATTATGTTATTAATACAACAGACGAGGTAGTAAAAAAGTTAAGAAAAATATCCCCCATTTATAAAAACAAGTAAGAAAAACAGGAAAAATTTTAACACTTATATGGTGATGGCTATGTACTCAAAAGAGGTATTGAAAAGATTTAAGAATCCAAAACACGCAGGAGAAATAAAACACCCTGATATTGTTGGAGAAGTCGGAAACTTAAAATGCGGGGACATAATAAAAGTCTATGTAAAAATAGACAAAAATAGAATAAAAGATATTAAATTTGAAACCTATGGTTGTGTTTCAGCAATTGCAGCATCAGACATGCTTTGTGATTTAGCAATGGGCAAGACGATAGAACAAGCAGAGAAATTAAAATTCAAAGAAATAATTGAAAAATTAAAAGGACTTCCACCAATAAAATATCATTGCAGTATGATGGCAATAGAAGCCCTACAAAAAGCATTAAAAGAGTACAAAGAAAAACAAAAAGACAAGGATAAAATAAAAGACATAAACAAAGGACAAAAAACATCAACAAAAAAAGATTCGGGAAATAATTTGACACCCTATAAGTTTACAGAAAAAACTACTTTAGCAAAACTTCCGAAAGATATGAAAACCCAAAAGATTCTTGGAAAGTTTGGGGTTCCCTGCATTTCTTGCCCACACGCAAGCTCCGAAGCTAATTCTTTAACCTTAGGACAAGTAGCAAAGATGTATGGTTTAGATATAAAAGGATTACTCAAGGAATTGAATAAGAAGTAAGATTATAAAAAATTCCTAAGGTTTTAATATCAGAGTCAATAATCTGCCACGAACAGCATCATTAGGCATAGGATACTTATTAACTAACGCTATAACAAAATCAAGCCATTTCCCTCCTAGATATGGACGAATATAATCATGCAAATACCCATAATCTTCCTTAAATAAATTAAACACTTTTTTTGGGTCATTCCAATCAATACTTACACGAGGTTCTAGCCCATCTTTTGTTTGATGAAACACTCTTCCAACTCTTTCTGCTAAAGAAAAATCAATAAGAGTTAGACCTTTATTTCCTAAAACAATATTACCATTATGTGGATGGTTATGTGCAATACCAAGAGAATGCATTTTAGCAAAAAATCCAGGTAAATCTGTTAAAATTAACGAACTTACTCTTTTTCTTATTTCAAAAGTAGGAAATATACCCCATGCAGTTTCTAAACTTATTCCCTCATCCCTAAATGCTACTCTTTGGTGGGTATATTTTTTATTTAGAGGAGTTTCTACTCTTATCCCATTTCTTGCAAGCTCTTTTATAATACTAAATTCTTCTGGAGACACAGTTCTATAATATATTTTTGAATTTCTTCCCTTAACCGCAGTTCTTTTTCGGAATAATTTTGCAGTTCTAAAAAAATCTCCTTGAGATTCAGGGTGTCTTAAAGTATCAAGATACTCTAATCTCCCTTCCTTAGTCCTTGCATAACTAACATTCCTTTCTCTTAACATATTTAACTTAATATTAAAAAAGCATATATATTTTACTGGTAATAAATAAATTTCAAAGCCAAAAACAATGCGTGAGATGTTATTCTTTGCAAGAAGGTTCTTTGTACATACTCACATACAAAAAAGCAGTCAAAGATAAAAAAAAAGAAGCTTTTATTTATTATAATCAGGATCAACTACTACTCTAAAATCTTTTTTTACTACTTTGCTGGGTTTTAACTTTTCTACAAAATAATTATAAGTTAGAATGCCATCCTCTGGTCCTCTACAAGAGTATATCTGGAAAGCTATAGAATTGAATTCAGGATAAGTATGTACAGCAAGGTGAGATTCACTTAAAATAAAGGTAACTGTGTAGCCTTGTGGCTCAAATTTGTGGTCTTTATATCCCAGAATACCAAATTTTTCTTTTTCTAGCCCTTCTTTTAAGGTTTTGAAAAGAAAATCTGTATTGTTTATAATCTCGGAATCTACCCCAAACAGGACTGCTGAGATTTCATTCCCCACTGAGGCCATGACAAAGTTCCCAGAGTCGTCAAAATAACATTTTTTGTTTTGCATTATTTTGTTATCATATCATAAGGTTTTTAAAGTTAATACCAATTTATTCGTTTTATGCTTAAAAAAATATACCTTGCACCAATTTCAGAATATACTAACAGACCATTTAGAGAGCTTTGTAAGAAATATGGTGCCGAGTTCACTTTTGCCCCCCTTATCAACACCACCCTTGTTTTACAAACAAAAGACAAAAATATTGCTAAATATTTAGATTTCAAGAAAGAAAAGAAAGTCGGAATACAACTTTTTGGTGCAAAACCCGAAGAGTTTCCAAAAGCCATTGAGAGAATAAGCCAATTTGAAAAAATAAACTGGATTGATATTAATGCCGGATGCCCAATGCCAAAGATTACAAGAATTGGAGCAGGAAGTAAGCTATTAAAAAATCAAGACAAATTAATTGAAATATTAAATTCAATCCAAAAATTTGATGGAATAAAATCAATAAAAATAAGAACATTACATTCTGAAAAAGAAACATTAGAATTAGTAAAAAAAATCGCACCATTAGTTGATGTTATTATAGTACATGGCAGAACAGAACCACAAAGATATGCGGGAAATGCAAATTGGAATATAATTAAAGAAATTAACGAAAACTTTGAAAATTTTATAATTGGAAATGGAGACATAAAAACAGTAAAAGAGGGTAAAGAAAAAATCAAAAATAATTTTTGTGACGGCTTTATGATTGGCAGAGAAGGGATGAAAAACCCATGGCTTTTTTCTAATAAAGAGCCAAATCAAAAAAAAATATTTTTTGAATATTATAAACTTTATAAAAAATATAAACTAGAAAACCCAAATGATCTAAAACAAAAAGCAATGCAATTTTTTCACAACATAAAAGATGCCAGTAAAACAAGAACAAATATCGGAATAATGAAAAAAGAAGAAGAGATAGTAAATTACATTAAAGAAATGTAAACTCACAAAAATAAGAATATTATTCTTAACATCTTAATTATTTATTTATGATTTTAAATAAAATTGCCTTTCTTTTTCAGGGAATTTTTCAATAGCATATCTTAACATTGTTCTTGGCATCTGTTTATAATATTGGTTTAAAAACTCAGTTTCTACTTTTTTATTTTTTTTTCCTACTTCTCTCAACATCCAGCCTACTGCCTTATGTATTAAATCATGTTTATCTGTTAAAAGAAGCAAAGACATCCTTAATGTATCTTCAAAATTATTGTTTTTTATAAAACAATAAGTAGAAATTATTGCAATTCTTTTTTCCCAAATATTTTTTGATTTTACAAAATCATAAAGAATTTTTTTGTCTTTTTCTAAAAAATAATCTCCTGTCAAATAAGGCGCAGAAAGATCCACTAAATCCCAGTTATTTATATATTTTGTATTTTTCAAATAAAAATCTATTATTTCTTTTTTTTCTTTAGTTGTTTTTATTTTTTTATATTTCTGTACAAGAAATAATAATGCCAAAAGCCGGTGTTCATGATACTTATCTGAAATAAGTTTTGTTAAATCAAAAAAAGAGATTTCCAAATATTTCTTTGCAATTTTTCTTATTTCTGGCACTTGTATTCCTAAAAATAAATCCCCTTCTCCATATTCCCCTTTTCCTGTTTTAAAAAATTTCATTAACTGTTTTGCTTTTTCAGGATTGGAGATCTTTTTAGTATCTTCAAAAATTTGTTCTAACATAAAAATCATTAGTTAAATTATCTTCTTACCAAGAAATCTTTTTGCGGAAGCAAAAAGTTTCAGGGGCTAAAAATAATCTTTAGATTATTTTTTTCCCATCTTTAAGTATATGAATTACATTTGCTGGGCAAGATTCTGCTGCCTCTTTGTTGCATTTTAAATCTTTATCATCAAATTCTACTTTTACAGGTTTTGCCTTAATCCCATCCATAACCCAGTACTTAGGGCAAATTGCTGTACAAGCTCCACAGCCAATACAATTTTTATGATCTTGTTCTATTTTATAAACCATTAATATCACTCCCAATCGTTAAAAATACAAAAACCTTAATTATATTACGTTACAAAAGTATATATTATTGACCTTATGGTGCAGTTGGATAGCATAAGGGCTTGCGGAGCCCTCGACCAGGGTTCAAATCCCTGTAAGGCCACTAGGTTCATTTGTAAATTAACAGACTTAATATAAATCTATAAGCAGTCCATATATTATGTTAACACAAAGCCACACAGGAACAAGAGTAAATACCAGTACAAGATTAGCTTTTGTAAGATTTTTTATATCCCTGGCTTTAGCAGCAACAAATACTATTTGGGTAATTTATCTTTTTGGATTCAGTTTATCTGATTCCACTATTGGTTTTATATCAGCATTTTTCTTAGCAATTTCCCTTATTGCATCAATTTTAATTGTCCCAGTTATTGAAAAAGTATCATTAAGAAAACTAGTAATTAGCAGTTTACTTGTTGGGTCAGTAGGGTATGCCACAATATTTTTCTACCAAAACTTATATTTTTTTTTAATAATAAGTTTTATAATTACTATTGCAGCCACCATAAGGGTATCTGCTTTAGATATTTGTTTTAGAGATAACACGACTAATGATACACTTAATAAACAAATAGGGCTTCTTTACACAATTTTAAATGTGGCATGGTTAGTTGGTCCTTTGGTTGCAGGATTCTTTTTACTTGAATTTGGTATGCAAACAGTATTCTTATTTGTTGCTTTGTTTTATGCAATTTCGTTATTTTTATTTTCAGTAATAAAAACTGAAGAAAAAGTAAAAAAAAGAGAAATCCTTGATAAACACATTCTTTTGAATATAAAGTATTATTTAAAAGAAAAAAAACTAAGAGAGTCTTATGTTATGTCCGCCGGCTTACAAGTTTGGTGGTCTTTAGTTTATATTTATGTACCGCTATTCATAATTAATAATGGATTAAATGCTGCAGTAATCAGTATATTTTTTACAATTGCAGTTATTCCACTTATTATATCAGAGTATAAAATTGGACAGTTAGCAGATACAAAAGGGTACAAATTTTTCTTTGAACGTGGATTTTTACTTCTTGCTATAACTGCGATAATCTTATTCTTTTTGAACAACATTTATGTTGAGCTAACAATATTAGCTTTTGCAAGTTTTTTCGCAGCGTGCATTGAACCAATACAAGACTCTTTTTTCTTTAAATATGTAAAAAACCAAGATGAAGAAAAATATTACCCTCTATTCTCCACAGCTGTAGATATAGGGGGAATTATAGGTAAAGTTTTGCCAGCAATAGGATTATTATTCTTACCCGCAAACTATGTTTACCTAATCATTGGAGCTCTTATGTTTATATTCTTCTTGTATTCACGAAAAATAAAAGAAGTATTACTCCCTTTTAGACGCATCCCAAGCATTTTAGACTATAAAAAAATACCAAAAAGATCCTAAGCAAGATAAGGTACACAATACCTTTATTAGCCTTTTATGATATATTATATCTATGCTTGAAAAATATGTGGAAAGCGATTATTATAACCACCCTCTCCTTAAAGAAAATACCATCAAAATTAGACAATACCAGCTAACACTTGCAGAAAAAGCACTAAATAAAAATTTACTTATTGTTCTTCCAACAGGAATGGGAAAAACCATTATTGCTGTATTCATAATCGCCGAAACCTTACTTAAGGAAAATAAAAAGGTTCTTTTCCTGGCCCCCACAAAACCATTGGTTATCCAGCATTATGAATCTTTAACTAATTTTTTTGTTAATAAAAGCATAGGACTTGTTACCGGCGCAACTTCAAAAAAGAAACGGTTATCAATCATAGAAAGCTCAGATGTTGTTTGTGCAACACCTCAAACATTAAAAAATTCCAACAAAGAACTAGAACTGTTTGATTTAATTATATTTGATGAAGCACACAAAGCAGCAGGAAACTATGCTTATGTTGATATCGCAAAAAAGACAACCTGTAGGGTATTAGGATTAACTGCATCCCCTGGAAATGATAAACACAAAATAAAGAATATTTTAGAAAACTTGCGTTTAGAAGATATCGAACTAAAAAGAAAAACCGATTCAGATATTTCTGCCCACACTAATAATATTACTGTAAACTGGGTTAAAGTAGAGCTTCCAGAGGAACTAAAGTTAATACAGAGCATATTAAACAGATATAATTCTCAAATAGTGTCCCATATCCAAAGATTGGGATTTGCATTAAGATCCAAGAGCACACAAAGCGAAATACTTCTCTTACAAAAAAAGGCTTCAGCAATTGAAAAAAAAGAACAAAAAGACTATCAAGTCCTAATGTACCTATCAGCATTAATGAAAATCAGCCACGCTTCATTGCTTTTAGAAACCCAAGGGATTCAACCATTAAAGGAATATTTTACTAGGTTAAAAACAGATGGAACAAAATCCGCAGGCATGATCTTAAAAGATGAAAATATACAAAAAGCAATATACCTAACAGAGGGGTATAACCTGGCTGATATAAACCACCCAAAATTGCAAAAATTGATTGAACTAATTCTACTTGAGCTAAGTAATGACCCAAATCAAAAAATCATTGTTTTTAATCATTATAGAGATTCGGTAAAACATCTCGAAAAAGTTTTGCAAGGAAACCCTGTTATAAACGTAAAACGTTTTGTTGGTCAGGCAAACAAAGAAGGCGACAAAGGGCTTAACCAAAAAGAGCAAAAGCAAATCATAGACGATTTCAAAGAAGGAAAATATAATGTTTTACTTGCAACTTCTGTTGCAGAAGAAGGATTAGATTTACCTGCAGTAGATACAATAATATTTTTTGAGCCAGTGCCTTCCGAGATAAGGATGATTCAAAGGAAGGGAAGAACTGGGCGTTTCAAAGATGGAAAAATTTACATACTAATAACAAAAGACACCAAAGATGAGGTTTTCTATTGGGCTTCCCAGAGAAAAGAGCAAAAAATGGAAAGCACCATTGATAAAATAAACAAAAAAGAAACAATAAGTGACAAAATAAATGAATTTGTTAAACCAAAGGAAATTAAGCAAACCACCCTTATTAACACAACAATAAATTCAAAAAAAAAACTTAAACCAACAATAATTGTAGACCACAGAGAGAGACACGCAGAAGTCTTAAATTATTTTAATAAAGAAGAAGTAGATATAGAAACAGATACCTTAGACATTGGGGACTATTTGGTTGGGGAAGAAACAATTATTGAACGAAAGAAGTCCGATGATTTCTTAAATTCCATTATTGATGGCAGATTATTTTCCCAAGCCACAAAGCTCATGGCCTATGAAAAACCTATAATCGTAGTAGAAGGACCATTAGATTATGAAAGCAGAAATATAAACAAAAATGCTGTTCTGGGGAGCATATTATCCCTAAGCATGGATTTTAAAATACCTATTTTCTTCATAAGAACCCCAAGAGAAGTTGCAGAATTCATTGTACTTGTTGCAAAAAAAGAACAAACAAAGAAAGAGAATGAACTACATCTTAGAAAGATTAAGAAAGGGGTTGAGGACCATATTTTACAGAGAAGTATTATGGAAGGGCTTCCTTTTGTAGGTCCAACTCTAGCAAGACGATTATTAGAAAACTATAAAAGCGTAAAGAAAGTATTTAATGCAAGCGAGGAATCTTTGCAAAAAATAGATAAACTTGGTGAAAAGAAAGCCAAAAAAATTTATAACATTATAAACAAGGAGTATGATAAAGATGGGTTGTGATCTTGGGGCTTTGCTTATAAAAAATGAAATCAGGCTAAATGACCTTGCAAACAAAAAGCTTGGTTTTGATGGCTACAATATAATATATCAATTTTTATCATCAATAAGAGACCAGCAGGGCAACCCATTACATAACGAGGACGGACAGATAACCAGCCACATAGTTGGACTATTTTACAGAATGACAAGCATTTTAGAATATGGCATAAACCCAATATTTGTTTTTGATGGAAAACCCATAATTGAGAAAATTGGCACAATAGAAAAAAGAAATGAAATAAGAAATATTGCAAAAGAAAAACACAGAGAAGCGGTAGAATCTGAGGATTATGAAAATGCCAGAAAGTTCGGAAGACAATCCATGCGAATAAACAAAGAAATGGTCGAAGAGAGCAAAGAACTACTTTCTGCTTTTGGGATACCTTGTATTGATGCCCCACATGATGGAGAAGCACAAATTGCTTTGATGGATAAGAAAGGTTTAACAGATGGGAGCATAAGCCAAGACTTTGATGTTATGCTATTTGGAGGGAGAAACCTTTACAGAAATGTAACTATTAGCGGAAAAAAGAAAGTAAATGGAAAAAGCTACTCTTTACCAATAAGCCCCGAGCAGATTAATCTAGAAGAAAGCTTAAAGGCACTAAATTTTAACCAAGAGAAACTTATTTGGATTGCCATCTTAATTGGAAATGACTTTAATGATAAGGTTCCCAAGATAGGGCCAAAAACAGCATTAAAGCTTGTAACTAAGCACAATTCATTAGAGGACATCTATAAAGAGCTGGATTATACTCCAGATTATGATTACAAAAGAATATATTCAATATTTGAAAAGCCAGAATACAAGAAAGTAACAGAAAAAGACATAGAAAACAAGATCCCTGACTTTGACAAAATTCGGGAACTACTTGTAGAAAAGTATGCTTTCAGTTCAGAGAGAATAGAGAACACTTTAAAGAAACTATATGAAAATAAGAAAGAGGAAAAAGCCCAGCCTAAGTTAAATAGGTGGTTTTAATATGATTATAGAACTAGATCCCAACCCATCAAATTCAAAAACTAAGGATAATTATTTTATATCCGTAAAATTAAAAAAAAAAGAATGGCTCTCATTTGATAATACAACTAAAGGGCACAGGATTATGAAACAGGTTCTAAAAGAGATAAAAGAAATGCCAAAGGGCAAGAAAATTGACGGCAAATGGGAAGTTTTAATTATAAAAAACCGAAAACTTACTGGAAAATACAAGGCTAAATGGATAGATCTAGACAAGTTAGATTGGGTTAATAATGAAATATGGGAAACTACCAAAGTCAAGAAGATATCAAAAGCAGTATCAGATAAGTTACTTTATTATTCAAGACTTATTTCAGACAATTATAAAGAATTGCACAAATATAACAAAGAATTAGTGGAATTAGAAGATATTCTAAAAAAGCAAATTTGCAGATGGGCCTGAATTCAGAATAATTTGATTTATTCAAAGCTTATTTCCATTTAGTTCTACACCATTACGATCTATTACTTTGAATTTTCTATCAAACCTTCTTTGCTTAATCATAGAAATTGTTCCTTCTACTGTCAAACCAACACCAGCCAAAAGCCAAAACCAATCAGAAGAAATATCTATAACCCCCAAAAGCTTCAACAATGTACCGGCTGTCATAAGCACCCCTACCAATATAAACGACTCGTAGCGAATAACATTTTCAAAAGGCAAAACAAGTTTTTCAATCATAATAAAACACCCTTTTTTATGTAAGTTTTGTTGTTTAATAAATTACCTATTTAATAATGTTATCAAAATATACAGCCTAATTTTAAGAAATTACATAACAAATAAAAAATAAAAAAAAGAAAGGAAATTAATTCCTTTAAAGGTAATCTAATCCGAACTCATCATCTTTAGATTGTGGTTTTGGTCCAGATGATTTTATGTATGGAGAGTGTACCCCAGTGAAGATTGCAATTACTTCAATCTTGTTTTCAAAAGTTGGGTCTACTCTTGCACCCCAAATTACTGTTGCATTAGGATCTATCTTCTCAGTTAGTTTTTCACCAACTTGAGTTGCTTCACCTAAAGTTAATTCAGGTCCACCTGTTATGTGGATTAATGCACCACTTGCACCAGACATATCAACATCTAGTAAAGCGTTCTTCAAAGTGTCTTCAACAACTTCCTTTACTTTATCTACACTCTTACTTTCACCAACAGCAATTACAGACAATCCTTTGTTTCCCATAACAGCTCTTACATCAGCATAATCTAAGTTTACTAATGATGGTTGAGTTATTGTTTCTGTTATACCTGAAACAGTTCTTGCAATTACTTCATCAGCTACTTTGAAAGCTTCTTGCATTGGTAAGTTAGGCACCAATTCAACTAATCTGTTGTTGTCAATTACAACTACAGTGTCACAAACATCCTTTAGTCTGTTTATTCCTTCTTCAGCTTTAATTATTCTTGCTCTTTCCATTCTAAACGGATAAGTTACAATAGCTACCACAATTGCACCTTGTTGTTTAGCAATTTCAGCAACAACTGGAGCTGCACCTGTTCCTGTTCCACCACCCATACCAGCAGTTATGAACAACATGTCCACTCCTCTTAATACTTCTTCTAAAGCAGGTCTACTTACTTCAGCAGCTTTTGCACCAACTTCAGGATATCCACCAGCACCTAAACCTCTAGTAACGCTTTTTCCAATTAGGATTTTTACTAAATCATCGCTTAACAAAGCTAATTGTTGTTTATCTGTGTTAATAGCTACCAATTGTGCTCCACCAACACCCATTTCAGCGATTCTACTAATACTATTACATCCAGCTCCACCAGCACCTATTACCATTATCTTTGGTGCTCCAAAGTCTTCACTATCATCAGCAGACATAGTTTTTTCTCTCATTCCTGCTCCAACTGAGTTTTTTACCATACTTTTCATTCTTTCCCCTCCAATCCCTCTTTTTTCATTTCTGAAATAAATATTATTTCTATATTACATACGCTTAAGACATTTATAAAGGTATTTTTTTATGTATATGTCATTTATTTTTTTGATTTTATGTATACTTGTTTTTTTTGTTTTTTGTTTTGTTATGTATATTGCGAAAGACATCGCAACAAATGGGTTTTTACTGGTAAACTCACAAAGTCACCCAGATTATGCAAACAAATATATTATTTGTCATAACTTTATTTATTAGAACTAAGCCAGGGGGTTAGCAGTCCCCTATACAGGAAGTCTGCCATATGCCTGGGTTATGGTTGGTGGGTGTGACCTAAATAAAAATAAGCCCCAATATTTTTGCAATGAAAGCCAGACTCAAAGAAATTGATTAGAAGTGAACCCGCCAGGACTGGAAGGTAGCAACGGTAGTTTTTAGTTGATTTGCTTTGAGCCACCTGGCCAAGCAAGATGTTGGACCAGTTTATTTTTATCAAAGTTGCTACCGCCAATTGTTCTTTATTTTAAAAAAAATATAAAAACTGATTTTAATCAGCTTTAATTTAAAAACCTTACTAGAATATAGTATTATAAAAGTGGGCAAATATGCTCTGATAGCACAGTGGTGGTGCGTCCGGCTGTTAACCGGAAGGTCGGAGGTTCGAATCCTCCTCAGGGCGCTCTAAGCTTTCTTTTTTGCAAATTGCGTTTTTCTTTCTTTCAAAAAAGAAAAAAGTGGGGGTCCGTAGCTCAGCTTGGTAGAGCACAAGGCTCTTAACCTTGGTGTCCGGGGTCCGAATCCCCGCGGACTCACTCCTCAGACTTTTTCAAAAATAAATTAAAAAAACTGATTTTTAAAAATAGCAAAAAAATCATTGTTTCTTTCTTTGGCGGAACCAACACAGCTTTTTTGTTTTTCTCAAAAAAGTTTGAAGGCCTTAAGGATTTTACTTTACAAAATACCTTATTGCTTAGGCTTTTCTTTATTTGCAAACAAAGAAAGGCATAGAAGTGGAGAGTGGGATTTAAACCAAACCTTTTTCGGAACGTTTCACTTCCAAAGGTTTGAACCAAATTGTACGAAGCCCTTCTGGCTTCACGTGCCATTAAAATGGCACCTAAAGTGGAGAGTGGGATTTGAACCCACAAGTCCAGAGGACCTGGTTTTCGAGACCAGTGCGTTAGCCGTTCCGCCATCCCCACAAAAGATTTTGTTTATATATATTTTGATTAGATATAGTTATATTATATAGTCTAATACTATAAAAAGAGGCAAAAATAAAATATTGCCGGGGTACCGAAGCGGTCAAACGGGACAGACTCAAGATCTGTTGGCTTAGTGCCTTCGCAGGTTCAAGTCCTGCCTCCGGCACTCTGGGATTTTTCCAAAATCCTGAGTGGGCAAAAGTTTGGATGTCTACGACATCCACTAAGTCTTCGACTTAAATAAAAAGTATGCGAAGCTCTTTTCTTTTTGGGCCACTCACACTTTTTCTTTCGAAAAAGAAAAAGGGCAGGGCCCCGGTAGTGTAGTGGCTATCACGAAAGACTCTCACTCTTTCGACCTGGGTTCAATTCCCGGCCGGGGCATCAGTTAAACACAAAGATAATTTTCTTCTATAAAGAAATTATTAAAAAAAGG
>CAYZSS010000019.1:0-1127 GCA_964480435.1 uncultured archaeon
AAATCAGCACATATTGAAGTATTATTAAGACAAAGACATAAACTAAAGCCAAAGGATGCTAAGAAGGAAGCTCCTAAAGTAGAAGCAAAAGCAGAAAAAGAAGTAAAAAAAGAAGATGTTAAAGTAGAAGTAAAAAAAGAAGTAAAGGTAGAAACTACAAAAAAGGAAGTTATAAAAGAAAAAGATACTAAAGTAGAAACAAAAGAAGTACCTAAAAAAGAAACTACAAAAAAAGAGGAACTTAAGAAGAATTAAACTATTAGATAAAATGGCGTGGTAATCATGATAGAGAAAAATTTCATTCAGCAAGCTTATAAGAAAATACAATTAGAAGACTTCTTTAAGAAGAATTTGGTAAAAGCTGGATTTAGTAATGTTGAAGTTGTGAAGACTCCAATGGCAACAAAGATTATACTTACGGTTGCTAAACCTGGTTTGGCAATTGGATATAGTGGAAAGAATGTTAAAAGATTAACACAAATATTAGAAACAAAATATGAAATAAAAAATCCGGTTTTAGAAATAAAACCAATAGAAAATGCTCAATATAATGCTCAAAATATTGTTAACACTATTATTAACGGATTAGAAAGAAACTTTTCCTGGAGATCTGTAGTGTATAGGGCAGTTAGAGAGCTTACTGCATCAGATTTGGAAGGTTTTGAATTATTAGTAAAAGGAAAATTAATGTCCAAAGGTGGAAGAAAGCAGAAATATAGAGTACCATATGGATATATGAAGAAAGTTGGTGACCAAGTATCTAAGGTAAGAGTTGGATCTGGTGCTGCTTATACAAAATCAGGTGCAATTGGGGTAACTTTAAAATTAATACCGCCTGGAACAGTATTCCCTGATAAGATTGGTAAAAAAGAAATACTTGAGAAAGTAAATGCTCTTTATTCAGATATGGATGAGCAAGAGAAAAAAGAAGTTGCTGTTTTAGAAAAAGAGCAAAAGAAATAAATGAGAGTGGTTCTTAATGAAAAAAACAAAAGATTATGTAAAGATGAGTTATGCTGAGTTGGATAAAGAGCTTATTGTTCTGAAAGATAAGCTTATGGAAGAAAGACTGAAGTTAAAACTTGGTACTAAAGATGATAAAAAGAACCAAATAAAAAATACTAAAA
>CAYZSS010000019.1:1227-14912 GCA_964480435.1 uncultured archaeon
AATGCTTAGAGAATTAAAGAAAGAACTGGCCTGTGGTGGTACAGTAAAAGATAATATTATTGAGCTTCAAGGGAAGCACACTAAAAAAGTTAGGTCTTTTTTAGTAAAGAAAGGATTTTCTGCAAAGAATATAAAAAATTAGTGATTCTATGGGACATCCAGAAGTTATGGAATATCTTGGATTAGATATTGAAATTATTGAATCTGGAGATGAATCTCAAAGAGGACTAAAAGGAAAAGTGTATAATGAAACCAAAAACACTTTTGTAATAGAAACTAAAAATGGATTAAAGAGAGTAGGAAAAAAAGGAAAAAAATTTATGCTTATGAATGAAAAAGAAAAAATTTATGTTGATGGAGATAAAATAAATTATAGACCTGAAGAAAGAATAAAGGCATGTTGGGGGACTTAAAATGGAAACAAAATATATTCCAAGAGGAACATTTTTGATCGGAAAAGTAATTAGAATGAAAAGCAGTAAAACTGCTGTAGTTGAAAGAGAAATTGTCCACTTTGTGGCAAAATATGAAAGATATAGAAAAGTAAGATCAAGAATTGCTGTTCACGTTCCCGACGATATTAAAGTTAATGTTGATGATATTGTAAAAATTGGAGAAACAAGAAAAATAAGTAAAACAAAGAACTTTGTAATTGTATCTAAAGTTAAAGGTGATTCCGAATGAAGGCAATGCCATCCAAGTCACAGAAATCAACAGCATTGAAAACACATATGACTTGTGCAGATAACACAGGTGCAAAAGAAGTATATTTAATTAGTGCAAGTATAAAAACAAGAAAAAGAAGAATCCCATCAGCTGGAATTGGGGATGCAATAAATGTAGTTGTATCTAAAGGTAAACCAGAAGTAAAAAAGAAAATCTTTAGAGCCGTAGTAATAAGGACAAAGAGTGGATTAACTAGAGCAAATGGATTAAAATTAAAGTTTGAAGATAATGCAGTTGTAATAGTGGATAAAGATGGGGTTCCAAAAGGTACTGAAATAAAAGGTGCAGTTCCCAAAGAGATTGGAAGTAGATGGCCTAAGATTGTAAGTAAGGCGTCTATGATAGTATAAATGAGAAATATTATATTTAGGTGATTTATAATGAAGCCAGGAAAAGAAAGAAAAAGACAGATAATTGCTCCTTTGCATGAAAAACAGAAGAGCGTTCATGTTCATTTATCTACTGAATTAAGAAAAAAATATAACAAAAGAGCTGTCCAAATCAGAAAAGATGATGTAGTAAAAATCATGGTTGGAAAGTTTAAAGGAAAAGAAGGAAAAGTAGTTAAAGTAAACATAAAAAAAGGATTTGTAAATGTTGAAAATATGAAAATTAAAAAAGTGGATGGTAAAGAAATTTACGTAAGAATGAATCCATCAAATTTGGTAATAAAAACATTAAATATTAATGATAATAAAAGATTTAAAGAAAAAGTAAAAGCAGTAAAAAAAGTAAAAGTAAAAAAGGAAGCGAAAAAGAGCGTTCCTAAAGTAGCAAAAAAAGTAGATGCTAAAAAGAGTCAAGTAAAAGCAACTGGAAAAGATTTGGCTCCTAAAAAGGTAGTAAAGAAGGTGTCAAAAGATGGCAAATAAAGGTGGAAAGAATAAACTTAAAAGAATAGCTTACAGTGGGCCAAGACATGTTTTGAAAAAAACAGATGAATTTTTAGTGAAGCCAGCTCCAGGATCAAAGAAAACTGAAAAAGGGTTATCCATTGCTGTAGTTTTGAGAGACATGCTAAAATTAGGAGATAATATTAGAGAAGTAAAAAAAATATTATTTGAAAAAAACATTTTACTAAACGGAAAAAAAATAAAGGATTACAAACTTCCTTTAGGGTTGTTTGATATTTTAGATTTGGTTGATGCTAAAAAGAAATATAGTCTTATTCCAAATAAGAATAGACAATTGGATATTATTGAAATAGATTATAATAAGCCAAATTTAAGATTGAGTAAGATTGTTGGAAAAACAACACTAGCTGGCAAAAAAATAATGCTTTCATTAGATAATGGATTTAATATACCTGCTGGCAAGGGAAAGTATAAACTAAATGATGTAATATCATATGATTTTAATGCAGAAAAAATAAAAGATCATTTTGAATTTAGTGAAGGAGTAAGAGTAATATTTACAGAAGGAACTCACATTGGTGAAGTAGGAAACATAAAATCAATTACAGCTGGAGATGAAACAAGAAAATCCGAAATTGTTGTAAAAACTAAGAAAAAAGAACTAAGAAGTCTTAGAGATTATGTGTTTATTTTACCTGATGAGTTTGATTATTTATTACAATAATATTTTTGGGTGTGGTAAAAATGTCTAAAGAAAAAGCAGTTAAGCAAGATAAAAGTACAAATGCAATGCTTGATATCAAAGTGGATAAAATAGTAGTGCACATGTGCGTAGGTGATAATGTAGGTAAACTACAGAATGCTAAAGAAATTTTATTAAGGTTAACTAATATGAAACCAGTAGAAACAAAAGCAAAATCTAGGCTTCCTAAATGGGGAATAAAACCTGGTCTTGCAATTGGTGCGAAGGTAACTTTAAGAGGAAAAATAGCTGAAGAAGTATTGGCTAGGGTTTTCAAAGCATACAAAAACCAAATAAAATCTAGATGTTTTGATAAAAATGGTAATTTTGCTTTAGGTGTAAAAGAATATATTGATATTGCTGGAATGAAATATGATCCAAAATTAGGTTTGTTGGGTTTTGATGTAATGGTAAACCTAAAAAGAAAAGGTTATAGAGTAAAAGATAGAATGCTTTTTAGATCAAATGTAGGTGGTAAACACAGGGTTAACAAAGATCAAGCAATAGATTATGTTAACAAAACCTACGGGGTTGATGTTATATGATTGATAAAAGAAAAGTTGTATGTAAGATTTGTGGAACCAATAGAGGTTTAGTAAGAAAATATAATCTTTATGTTTGCAGAAGATGTTTCAAAGATAATGCAATTAAATTAGGATTTACAAAATATAATTAAGGATGTTTAAATAAAAAACAAAAATGACTTTACAAAAAAGGTGTTAATAATGAGTGTTGATGTATTTTCAGATGCGATAATTAATATAAAAAATGCAGACTTTGTTGCAAAAAAAGTTTGTTCCATAAAACCAGCGAGCAAATTAATAGTTGCAACCTGTAGTCTTTTGCGAGACTTAAGTTATATTGATGGATTTGATCTAAAAGAAGATCCAAGAGGCGGAGTTTTAGATGTTCGTCTTAAAGGTGCAATAACTGTATGTAAAGCAGTAAAACCAAGATATTCTGTACAAGTAGGAGATTTTGAGAGATTTGAAAAAAGATATTTGCCTTCAAAGAACATAGGCTATTTGATAGTATCAACTCCTAAAGGTCTTATGACTCACAGAGAAGCAAAGAAACAAGGTATTGGTGGAAAATTAATTGCATTCATATACTAAAATTATATTGAAATAGGTGAATAAAATGGAAGTAAATATTAAAGTACCGGAAAATGTTAATTTGGAATACAAAGATAATATTTTTGTTGTAACTGGCCCTGAAGGAAAAATAACAAAGAAAAATCCAATAAAAATAATTGATGTGGCCATAAATGGTAAAGATATTGTTTTGAAAACAAAGGATGAAAAAAAGATAGCAAAAGCCCAAATTAATACTTTGGCAAAACACATAAAGAATATGCTTTCTGGTATTTGTAATCCTTTTGTTTATAGTTTAAGCATTGTATATTCACACTTTCCTATGAGTGTAGCAGTTAAGGATGGATATTTTATAGTTTCAAACTTTGCAGGGCAAAAAAAACAAATAAAAATAAAGATTGTTGGAGATGCAAAAGTAGAAATAAAAGGAAAAGAAATTACTATTTCTTCTCCGGATAAAGATACTGCAGGACAAATTGCAGCAAATATTGAAAATAAAGCAAAAGTAAGATCTAAAGATAGAAGAATATTCCAAGATGGAATTTATCTAGTAAAAAAAGGTGTTCAGAATGAGTGATACTAAAAAAAATAATACTGTTAAACCTGTAGAAAAAGTAGCAAAAAAAAGAAGTCAAATAACATCAAAAGCACAAGCAATAGGTAAAGCTTTGGCTCCTATTAAAGCTGCGAAAAGAATTGCAGTAAAAAAGGATTTGAAAAAAGACAGTATAGTTGCAAAGCTAAAAAAATTATTAGCAAAAAAGAGAAAACACCCTGTATTTAGAGGAAGATTTGGGGTAAGAAGCATAAGAAGCAAATCAGTAGAAAAATTCAATAAGTGGAGAGTTCCAAGAGGAATTGATATAAAGTGGGAAAAAGGAGATGGAACTAGAGTAACTATTGGTTATGGAAATCCTAAAGAAATAAGAGGAGTACACCCAAGTGGATACAGAGAAGTATTAGTTGGTAATATTAATGATCTAAAGAAAATTAATAAGGAATCCCACGCAGCAAGAATAAGATCTACAGTGGGCAAGAAAAAAAGAATTATTATTAAAGCAGAAGCAGAAAAAAAAGGAATTAAAGTTTTGAATTGAAATTGGATATGTTGGTATATTAATTGGTGATTATAATGAAGATGAAATCTTTCAAAGAACAACTTTCAAAAATTATGAATGTGGGTAAATCTAGATTGTGGATTTCTCCTACTGCTACCGAAAGTGTGAAAAAAGCAATAACAAAGGATGATCTTAAAGAACTTGTAACTAATGGATCTGTTAAAAAACTTAAAGGTGGAAAAAGTAGAGGATCTGCACGAATACTTGCAATAAAAAAGAAAAAAGGAAGAAGAGTTGGGCAAGGAAGAAGAAAAGGAGTAAAAACAGCAAGAACAAATCCAAAAGACGCATGGATGACTAAGGTAAGAGCTCAAAGAAAATATATTTGCGAAATGAAAGCAAACAGTGAAATTGATGCTAAATTGTATAAAGAACTTTATCTGAAAATAAAGGGTGGATTTTTTAGAAGTAAGAGCCACATAAAGTTGTACGTAAGTAAGGTGAAAAAATGAAAAAGTTTGATTACAGAAGAAGAAAAGAAATGAAAACAAACTACGAGAAAAGGTATGCTTTACTCAAGTCAAAAACACCTAGAATTGTGGTGAGATTAACAAATACAAGAGTCATATTGCAATATGTTCTACATAACGCAGTAGGGGATAATATTAAATCTACACTTTCTTCAAGCAAACTATCTGAAATAGGAATAAAAACAAAGAGTTATAAAAGTAGATTGTGTGGTTATTTAGCAGGTTATTATTTTGGAAAACAAATAATTGCTAAGAAATTAGGAAAAGATGCAATCTTGGATTTAGGTATGCAAAAAGTTCATGATAAAGGAAAGCTTTTTGGAGTATTAAAAGGGTTAGTTGATTCTGGATTAAATATCCCACATGAAGAATCAATTTTACCAACAAAAGAAATTATACTTAATGGAAAAGATGAAAAAGAATTAGCAGGTTATATAACAAAAATAGACGGATTGAAATTTTAAAGAGGCGTAGTCCATGGTTGATAGATACAAATTAGCAAGAAAAAATGTTAAAAAAGTAGAGGAAAAAAAGCCCGGTACAGTGGAAAAACCAGATGAAATCAGGGAAATGGTTATTAAGAAACAGTTACTTGCGAGATACTCTATGGCGGATTGGGCTCCTAAAACAGATTTAGGAAAAAAAGTAAAATCTGAAGAAATAAAGTCTTTGGATGAAATCTTGGTTAAAGGATATAAAATTTTAGAGCCTCAGATAATAGATTTTTTCTTAGAACTTACTGAAAAAGTAGTAGATATAAAAAAGACATCCTATGTTAGAATGTCTGGAAGAAAGTATTCTTATCGTGCAACAGTGCTAATTGGAGATAAAATGGGCTATATTGGAATAGGTACAGAAAAAGACCCAGATAAATTAACAGCAATTGCTAAAGCAGCAAAGAACGCAAGATTAAATATAATAAAAGTTAATCACGGTTGTGGTGCTTGGGAATGTAATTGTGGAACAGGACATAGTATTCCTTTTAAAGTATCAGGAAGATGTGGTGGTGTAACTGTTGAATTAAAACCATCTCCAAAAGGAACTGGGCTTGTGGTTGCGGATGCAATTAAAGATGTATTTGATATGTGTAATATAAAGGATGTTTGGGGTAAGGGCTTTGGAAGCACAGCAACAACATTGAACTTTGTTAAGGCAGCTATTGATGCTTTATCAAAAACAAATAGGTGGTAAAATGAGTTTAATTGCAATTATAAGATTAAGAGGAAGTTCCAAAAAGAATGGTGAAGTAAACTATGCTTTGCAAATAATGGGGCTTACTAGAGTAAATCATTGTGTTCTATTAATAGATAATATGTATACTAAAGGGCAATTAAAAAAAGTAAAAGATTATATTGCCTACGGTGAAATTGATAAAGACACATTGAAAGCAATGGTAGTAAAAAGAGGAAGATTAGAAGGTAACAAGAAAATAACTGATGTATTTTTAAAAGAGAAAAAAGTAAATATAGATGGGATAGTATCTCTTTATGAGACAGATCCTAAAAAAGCTCAAGAACTGGGAATAAAAAAAGTATTTAGATTAAGCCCAGCATCTAAAGGTTTAAAATCAATAAAATTAGCTTTTGGTCATGGAGGAGACTTGGGACCAAGAGGAAAAGAAATTAATGTTCTATTAAATAAAATGATATAAATTATAATCTAGTAAAATGTAGAGAAGTGGTTTTATGGTAATAAGAAAACAAAGTAAAAAAAGAAGATATTTAGGTACAAGAACTAGAGGTGCAGGTGACACAAAAAACAGAAGAGGATCTGGATGTAGAGGTGGAACCGGTAGAGCTGGAGCTTTTAGACATAAATTTAGTAAATATTTTGATGAAGAAAAAGAATTTAAATTAAAACCAGCAACTACTGAATTAGCAGTAAGTATATGTAAACTAAATGAGTATGTTGAAAACCTTTTGGAAAATAACAAAATTAAGAAAACAGATTTGGAAAAAGGAATAGAAATTGATTTTTCAGAAAATAAGGTATTCAAAAAATACTCAAAAATTATTGGCAGATCTGAACCAAAATTTAAATTTATTTTGAAGAATGTAAAAGCAACAGAAACAGTAAAAGGTAAAGTTGAAAATAAAGGAGGAACATTAGAATGAGTCTAATGGATTCTGTTTTTAGGTTTATACCTGAAATTGCTCCAGCAAAAGAAAAGCCTTCACTTACAACTAGGCTTAAATGGACTCTTCTGGTTTTGGTTGTATTCTTTGTACTTGGTATGATACCAATATATGGACTAAGCTCCACTGCAAAAATAGGATTAGAACAGATACAATATCTTTTAGCAAGTAAAATTGGAACAATAATTAGTGTTGGAATTGGTCCAATTGTAGTAGCATCAATTATATTACAGTTATTAGTTGGAAGTAAAATAATTAATATGGATTTTAGCGATCCAGCTCAAAGAGCAAGATTTAGTAGTTGGCAAAAATTGTTAGCAATTATTTTGTCTTTCTTTGAAGCATTTATTTATGTAAAAATGGGGTTATTAGCTCCAGATGCAGGAATGTTTATTTGGGTTTTATTGCAGGTCGCAATAGGTTCGATAATATTATTATATTTAGATGAATTAATCAAAAATTATGGGTTTGGATCGGGGATATCCCTATTCATTGCGGCAGGAGTTGCAGAATCAATTCTGATTAGGGTGTTTAACCCTTTTACGCAGGGTGCTGGTTTAACAATTGGACATGCGGCAATAAATTTTGCATCTGCTGATGGATTATTATGGTCATTTTTCCATAATATTAGTTCAAATGGATTTTTATGGAGTTTTATAAATAATCTGCTGCCGATTATATTTGCATTAATAATATTTGGAATAGTTGTTTACTTTGAAGGTGTTCATGTAAACATACCATTGTCGGTGGGGCAAAGAGGAACTATGGGAAAATACCCAGTTAAGTTCTTTTATGTAAGCAATATGCCTGTAATTTTGGCAGCTGCATTATTTGCAAATATACACTTGCTTTCACAATGGATTTCAAGTGGAAAAACAGGTTTTTTTGCGTCAATATTTAGTGTAGTTGATAAAATTGTAAATCCAACAAGAAATATTATTATTGATGTTCTTAACCAACTAATGGGTGGAGGAGTAGAATGGGGTTATATTCTAACTAACTTAGGATTTGCCCTTTTGTATATTGCTGTATTAGTTGGATTCTGTGTGCTTTTTGGGATTTTGTGGGTTCAGATGGCTGGACAAGATTCAGGTTCTTTGGCAGAACAGTTGCAAAAAAGTGGAATGTACTTGCCGGGATTTAGAAGAGACCCAAGAGTAGTAAAAGGGGTATTGGATAGATATATTCCGACAATAACGATATTGGGGTCAATATTTGTGGGGCTGTTGGCCGGATTTGCAGATATTACCGGTGCAGTAGGAACAGGAATGGGAATATTGTTAACAGTTGATATTTTGTATAGACTTTATGAAGAATTAATAAAGGAGCAAGCTCCTCAGTTATTACCTATGTTGGGTAAAGTAATTGGTAAGTGATAGATATGTGGCAGGTTTTTGTAGTAGGAGCATTAGGAATATTAGTTTCGGCTATAAGTTTTTTGCTTAAAAGAAAAACCGAAAGAAAATACCACATAAAAGAGAAACAAAAAGAAGTAAAAGAGAAACAAAAAGAAATGAAAGAACTTATGAAGAATGCTTCAGATCCAAAAACAAAAGAAAAAATGGATAAAATACAAAAAGAGATAATGGATGTATCATTATCAATGATGAAAGGAAATATGAGCAATATGATATACTTGTTCATGATTGGGATTATTGTTTTAATCTTTGTTCAGGCATATTATTTATTAATGGATTTTCCTGTAGGAAAATTTTTGGGATTAAGCCCTGCGTTGGTATGGTATATTTTAGTTGCTTTAGTATCAGGATTTTACTATAGCGGGATATTTAGTATATTAGATAAAAAGAAAATAATTGAGGGATAGAAATGAGACCAAGCGAAAGATTTATGAAGAAGAAAAAAGTAAGAACTCCTGGAGGAAAAACAGTAATAAGGTTCATTAGAACAGATAAAACAAAGGTGAGCTGTGGAATGTGTAAAGCAAAAATTTCTTCAGCAAGTAATAGCCCTAAATTATCAAAAACTGAAAGAAGACCAGAAATTATTTTTGGTGGTGTTTTATGCTCAAATTGTAGGTCTTTAGTATTTGAAAACGCAATTAAAGTAAAATTAGGAGTAAAAAAAGAAGATGATTTGAATCTGACAATGAAAAAGTTTGTATCCCAAGCTATAAAGAGGGTTGGTTTAAATTAGTATAATATTTAGATATATATAGGTGGAGTGAATGATCATTACTATTGCAAGTAATAGTTACGAGGATATAGAACCTATCTGTAAGGCAATTGCTTTGAGATATGGTTTAAGATATGAAAGCATAGAAGATAATTCAAATAAGGAAGAGGGTTTTTTTAATACCCCAAAAAATGATACCATCTATAAAGGTATGATTTCAGTATGGAAAATAAAGGATCCGGATGTGAGGATTTTCCTTAAAGCAACCGCAGAAAGCAAAGTAAGATATTTAGTTGAAACTAGAAAAGTAAGTATAGATGATGCAAAAAAAATAATTGAAAAAGATGATGGTGAATCAAAAGAATTTTTTGTGAATACTTTTGGAATAAATATAAAAGATTATGGGATTTATGATTTGGTAATAAACACAGATAATATTAAACAAGACGGTATTATTGGAGTTATAGAAAAATACTTGAATAAAATGAAAAAATAAGGGTGTAATTTATGGTAGCAATAATAGAAGCGGGCAGAGTTTGTATAATTAAAAGAGGATTAGATTTTGGAAAACTAGTACTAATAAGTAAGGTTGATAATAAATCAAATCTTGTTGAAATTGAAGGAGTAAAGATGAAAAAAAGAAAGATAAATATACTTCATCTTTGGCCTTTAGATAAGGTAGTAAAAACAGTTGATGATTTGAACAAAGTAAAAATATAATATTTAGGTGATTAAATGGCTAAAACTGACTCAAAGAATGTTAAAAAAAATAAAGGGAATAACGATAATAAAGAAAAGAAACAAGATAGAGAACCAAAAAGAGATGATAGAAAGGACGAAAGAAAAGTAAAGCAGGCTGGTAGCGAAGGTATTGTAAGAATAGTTGATACTGATGTTTCAGCAAGTGTTCCAATATCTAGATCTCTTGGAGATATAAAGGGTATGGGTATTAGATATAATGCACTTATTGCTAGAATCTTTGAGAATAAAACAAAGGTTGAGCCAAGTACACAAATTGGTAAATTAACTGATGAACAGATTTTAATCTTAGAGGATATTATTAAAGATCCGGTAAAGTACAAAATCCCTAAATGGTTTGTAAATAAACCTGTTGATATTTGGGATGGTAGTCAGAAACATTTATTGGGGTCAGAATTATTATTTAATGATAAAGAAGAACTAGACAGATTAGGGAAAATAAAGCACAGAAAAGCCTTAAGAAGAGTAAGAGGTCTTCCAGTAAGAGGACAAAGAACTAAATCTGGATTTAGACATAGAAGAAAAGCAGTTGGAGTTGTTAAGAGATAATATTTGTGGTGATAAAGTATGGGAGATCCAAGAAAACTATCAAAAAAATACAGTGTTCCAAGGAAAAGATTCGATAAAGTAAGAATTCCTGAGGAAAGAGAGGTACTTAAAAATTACGGCCTATCAAATAAGAAAGAATTATGGCAGTTTAAAACTTTATTAAGAAATAAAAGAAAATCAGCCAGAGCAATTTTGGCGCTTCCTAGTGATCAATTAGATATAGAAAAGAAAATCTTAATTGATTCTATTAAAAAATATGGTTTGTTAACTGAAGAAGCAACTATAGATAGTATATTAAGTCTAAAAGTAGAAGATTTTTTAGAAAGAAGATTAACTATGTTGGTATTCAGAAAAGGAATGGCTAACTCACTAAAACAAGCTAGACAATTTATTGTCCACGGACATATCGAAATAAACGGCAGAAAAATTAATGCTCCAAATAGTTTAATCACTTTGGAAGATGAAGCAAAAATCGGTTATTATAAAGGAAAAAAACCAAAAGTATTAGAAGTTGTACTTAAAAAACCAAGAATGCAAGCAGAGGCAGTTGCACAAGCAGTAGAAATGAGCGAAAAAGAAAAGGTGGTTGAATGATTAACAAAGCAATTGTAAATGTTTTTGCATCACATAATAACATAATATTATTAGCAACAGATATTACTGGCTCAGAAACTATTGCAAGAATATCTGGTGGAATGATAACTAAGGCTCAACACAAAGAAGGTAGTCCATACACAGCAATGAAGGCTGCAGAGCAAATAGTTGATGTGCTAAGAGGAAAAGGAGTAAGTAGTATAATTATAAAAGTAAGAGCACCTGGTGGAATAAAAGCTAAGAACCCTGGACCAGGAGCAGAAGCAGCAATAACTTCTTTAACAAGAGGTGGATTACAAATATTGGAAATTGAGAATGTAACTCCAATGCCACACGATAGTTGTAGAAGAAAAAAGAAATATAGATCTAAAGAAAAGAGATAATTAATAATAGCATAAAGTATGGTATACCATGAAATTTAGTAGGCTATAAGATAGAAGGTATTTTTATGAAGTTAGAATTAGTTTATGTGGATAAGGAAAAAGAAAAGTATTGCTTCTTGGTTAAAGGAGTAGACTATAACTTTATGAACTTTCTAAGAAGATCAATAATGTCCGAAGTACCTACTATGGCAGTTGATGAAGTTGTTTTTTATAAAAATGATAGTATTATGCCTGATGAACAATTGGCAAACAGAATTGGATTAGTACCTGTAAAAGGGGATATTTCAGATACATCTAAAGGATATATAAAGAAAAAAGGCGGAATAGTTTATAGCGGTGATATCCAGTCAAATGATGTTGAAATATTATATAAAAATATTGCTTTAACAAAATTAAAAAAAGATGATGAAATAGAAGTAGAACTAAAAATGGCAAAAGGGTATGGAAAAGATCATGTAAAATGGCAACCGGCTCTTGTTTATTATAGAGAACTTGCGGAAGTGTTGATAAAAGATAAAGTGCCAAAAGAAATAGAAAAAATGATTGCTGATGGTGCTCTTAAGAAAGAAGGAAATAAAATGTATATTTCAGACCATGTGCAATATGATTTTTGTAAATATTGTCTTGAAGAAGCAGGAATAGAAGTAAAAATATTAGATGATAGTTTTTATTTATACTTGGAATTATTTAAAAATAAAGATTTAGAAGATATTGTAATAGATGTTGATAATTATCTAAAAGAATATTTCAAGAAAATTTCAGCAAAGCTAAAATAATATTAAAAAATTGATATTATTATCAATTACAAGGGCTGTCGAGCATTAGCGAAGACTTGGCCCAGTTTTGCCAACTTAGGATTTTTTAAAATCCCAGGTGGGGGTACCGAAGTGGTCAAACGGGCAGGACTTAAGATCCTGTAGCTTAGTGCTTTCGTGGGTCCGAGTCCCACCTCCCACACTAAGCTTTCTTTTGTAAAAGAAAGCTACAGTAAGATGTAATTTTCCAAAAAAGCTTTATTGGCCTTGCAAAGAAAACACGGGTGCTGTCGCACAGAATAAATAATGTTTAATGAATTAAAAGTAAGAATGAGTTGATAAATATGAGAAAAGATTTAGATATAAATATAAAGAAAACAATTATTAGTTTAGAAAAAGCATCAAAGAAAACAAAAAAAGGTTATTTTAAAGCTGTAGCTGATGATTTAAATGTTCCATCAAGGCATAGAGCGTCAGTAAATTTATCTAAAATAGATAGACTTGCAAAGAAGAATGATAAAGCAACATTTGTTGTTTGTGGAAAACTTCTTGGTACTGGAAATATAACAAAAAAAGTAAGTATTTATGCTTATAGTTATTCTGATTTAGCTGCGAAAAAATTAGAAACAATGGGAATAACAGTAAAGGTTATGTCAGAATTAATTAATGATGTTCCAAAGAATGTAATATTAGTTAAATAAGGGTGTTTGAAATGAGTAAAGAAATAAAGAAAAAAGTTGTTATAGATAAAAAACAAGAAACATTGAATTATGATTTTGAAAATGTTGTTCTTGGAAGAGGAGCAACCTATATTGCTAAAGAACTTCGTAGTGGTAACAACGTAAATATCTACAATGCTGAAAAAGCAGTAATAACTGGCAATAAAAAAATGATTTTTGAGAAATATCAAGAAAAACAAGATTATGGTGCAAAAGGAAACCCTTTACATGGACCAAAATACCCAAAAACACCACACGGAATAGTAAGAAGAACTATTAGAGGTATGATAAAAAGAAAGAAAGCAACAGGAATTGATGCTTATAGAAGATTAAGAGTATATATTGGAAATCCTGAAACAACAGTAAAGTTTACAAAATTAGATAAGGCTATGGCAAACCCTGTAAGGAAACATTTGACTATTGCTGAAGTATCTAAGTTTTTAGGATCTAAATGGTGATATTAATGGTGGCTAAAGAAGTAAAAGTAGTAAAGAAAGCAATAGCACAAAAAGAAGAACTTAAAAAGACAGTAACTAAAGCCGAAAGTCAAAAGAAACCTGAAGTAAAAGCAACAGGTAAAGTTTTGACTCCTAAAAAGGAAGTTTCTAAAGCAGTAGTTAAAAAAGAATTGCCAAAGAAAGCAGTGACTCCTAA
>CAYZSS010000019.1:15012-17691 GCA_964480435.1 uncultured archaeon
TGTAGAATCAACTGGTAAAGTAGCATCTGCAAAAACAACAAAAAAAGTTAGAAAAAAGAAAGAAGCTAAAAAGTATTTATTAGTGAAATCAAAAAGGAAAACAGCAATTGCTATTGGAAAAATTGAATCTGGACATGGAAGAATAACAGTAAATAAAATTCCAATTGATGTTGTGGATAATAAACATATAAATTATTTTTTACACGAACCTTTGAAATTGGTTGAGAGTTATAAACCAGAACTATTGGGTAAAGTAAATATTCTTATATCAGTAGTTGGTGGTGGTTATATGAGCCAAACAATTGCAGCAAGAGGTTGTATCGCTAAAGGTTTAGTAGGATTTTTTGAAGATCAACAATTAAAAGAATTATTTATGAAATATGATAAAACCTTGCTAATTGATGATGCTAGAAGAAAAGAAGCTAAGAAACAATTAGGTAGAGGTGCGAGAGCTAAGAAACAAAGATCAAAGAGGTAGAATTCCTCTTATTATTTTGTATATAAGATGTGATTACTATGATGGTTCCAGTAAGGTGTTTTAGTTGTGGAAAAATAGTTGCTGATGACTATGAAAAATTTAAGGAATTAGCAAAAAGAAAACCAGTATTAGATGTTTTTAATGAATTACAAATCGATAGACCTTGCTGTAGGAGAATGTATTTATCATCTGTTGAATTTATTGATGAATTAATGGAATATCAAAAGTGAAGCCGATGGAAGTTAAACTATACAAAGTTTATGACTCTAGAACAAGCGAGACTGTTTTAGCCTTAGCTGATGGAATAAAAGCTCAGGCTCCTGCAGGGAAAAGTGTTGGGACTTATGAAGTAGTGGTTGCTCCAGATGGTGTTGATAAAGCAATACAATTTGCAAAGAAGAAAGTACTTTCTAAAATTGATTTTGGAATAAATCAAAAAGATTTTGATAATGAACTAGAAGAATTATGTGGAGAAAACTTCTCAAAATCCGGTTCTGGTGTGTCTTTATCTTTGTCCATTTTAAACTTAAAATTGTTGGCACATAATAAAGGCAAGCAAGTTTATGAGTTATATAATAAAAATCCTAAGAAAGAGGATTTTCCTACAATATTTGCAAACACAATTGGTGGTGGATTACACTCTGCAAATAAAATACCAATACAAGAAATATTGGGAATAAGTAAGAATAAAGATTTTATTGGTAAATTAGAAAGTAACATTCAGTTTTATAAGAATGTTGAAAAATATTTAAAAGATAAAAAAATATTTTTTGGAAAGAATGATGAAGGTGCATATTCATTTAAAGTAAATTATAAAAAAGCACTAGATATTGCAAAAGTGACAATGCCAACAAATTTTTCTGTTGGAGTGGATATGGCAGCAAATAGTTATTTCAAAAATGGAAAATATGTTTTTGGAAATAGTAAATATTCTGAAAGAAAGTATTTTGATTTAGTTTCAAAAATTATAGAAAAATATAATTTATTTTATATTGAAGATCCATTTAATGAAGATTCATTTGATTTGTTTAGTGAATTAACTGCAAAATATGGGAAAGATAGAATCATCTGTGGTGATGATTTATTTGTAACAAATGAAAGTAGATTAAAAGAAGGGATAAAAAATAAATCTGCTAATGGGATTATAATTAAACCAAACCAAATCGGTTGTATTACAAAAACAAAAAAGGTAGTTGATTTGGCAATAAAGAGTGGAATAAAACCTGTGATATCACATAGGTCTGGAGAGACAACAGATACAATAATCTCTCAGTTAGATTTAGGATGGAAAATACCATATATTAAAGAGTCATTAAAAGGCGGAGAAAGAATATCAAAAATAAATGAATTAGTAATGCTTTATAATGACTTATACGAATAAATATTAATAATAAAGGTGATGAAAAATGTCAAAAGAATTGTTACTTAGTCCTGAAGAGTTTTTGAAGAGTGGAATACATATTGGTACTAAATATAAATCTCATGGAATGAAGAAATTTATATATAGCAATAAAAGAGATGGATTAAAAGTATTATCTATTGAAGATATAAGCGAAAGAATAAAGATGGCAGCAAATATGCTTAAGGATTATGACCCTGAAAAAGTAGCAATAATAGGTAGAAGAATTTATGCTACTAAACCAATAACTGTATTTGCTAGTATTTTTGGATTTAAATCAAAAATTGGAAGATTTATTCCTGGAACATTTACAAATACAAATATAAAAGATTTTATAGAGCCACACATTGTTTTTGTTGCAGAACCGGATTTGGATTATCAGGCAATAAAAGAAGCAAAGGAAATAAATGTCCCTGTAGTTGCTTTGTGTACAACTCAAAACAAAACAGAGTATGTTGACTTTATAGTTCCTTGTAATAACAGAGGAAGAAGAAGTTTAGCAACTATGTATTGGCTTTTAGCTAGAGAATTAATGTTAGTTAAAGGAATGATAAAATCAAGATTAGAGTTTAAGAAAAAAGTAGATGATTTTGAATACAAACCAAGAAGGGATGAAAAACCAAGACAAAACTCTGGATTTAGAGGCAGAAGCGGTGGCCGAAGTGGCAGAGGCGGAAGCAGAGGTGGATTCAGCAGTGGTGGCCGAAGTAGCAGTAGTAGCAGTAGCTCTGGTGGCGGCTTTAGAGGCGGTAGTAGACCTCCAATGAGAGATAGATTTTCATCTAACTAGTATCTCTTTCTT
>CAYZSS010000020.1:0-15497 GCA_964480435.1 uncultured archaeon
AATGTAGAAAGCTATAAAAACCTTAGAGCACAATATATATTGAAAAATATATTTATAGGGGGCTAATAAACATGCAGAGAGTTCTTAGAGTGGGAAAGAAAACACACGGATTAAAACTTATAGGTGCTTTTATTTTTTTCATAGGCATATTAGGGATTTTAGTAAGTATAGGGTATTTAGTTCAAACATGGAATGTATCACAGCATTTAGATAGTTGTTATTCTGATTTAGGACAAAATTACATTGTAGATTGTAAAGACGCTGCATCAGCTGAAACAGGATTAGTACTTTATCCTAATCAAGTTTACTTCACAAGTAACCAAATGATTCAATTGGCATTAAAACCAATAATGTACTTATTCGGTTGGATAATTGTATTCATATTAGGAATAATGCTTTACAGGTTTGGACACCACATTATGCCTTTGCCAAAACCAACCAAAAAGGCAACAGTAATTAAGAGGAAAAGATAAATTTCTTCTTCTTATTTTTTATTTTTTACTTAATTTTTTTATTAAATCCAGATACTCTTTTTTTCCTTTTATTACATCTTCCTTTCTAATCCTCTCGTCTGCTGAGTGAGCATATTTTGCATCTCCAGGCCCAAAAACAAACCCCCTAGATTTATTCCAAAAACCCAGTTCTGTAAAGTACGGCAAAGTAGTTTTTTTATTATTAAAATCTTTCAAAAAATCAGTAGAGGTACAAACAGATTCATAACAGCTGTAAATTTTTAATTCTACTTCTCGTGATATTCTTTGCAATTCCCCCAAAATAAATTTGCTATCACAGGCAAGTCTAAAAGAAAGTTCCGCCTCAGCATAATCAGGAACAATATTTGCTGCGGTACCACCTGTTATTTTCCCTATGTTTAATGTTGTTTTACCAAGGACGCCATTACATGGAAATTTTATTGCTTTAAGTTTATTTAAGAAGGTTAATAGTTTTTCTATTGCTGAAACTCCATTTTCTGGAACTGCACTGTGGGCTGCCTTACCTCTAGCAATTACCTTTAATTCAAGCAGCCCTTTCTGACCTACCACAAAATCAAAATTAGTTGGTTCTCCCACAACTACAAACTCAGGGTTTGCAAATTTTATTGCTTCTTTAATACCCCCAAAATCTGTTTCCTCTCTCACATCAAAAATAAGCCCAAAATCCAGTAACCCTTCCTTTGAAGCCTCTATTCCTGCAGAAAGCATAGAAGCCATCAGCCCTTTTGTATCACAGGCTCCTCGCCCAAATAAATACTCTTTATCTTCATAGAAATCAAAGAAAGGCATAACAGTATCAATGTGTGTTGTAAGGATAAGTTTAGGGTTATCATTATTATAAGCAAAAATATTAAAAGAATCATCAATTTGTTGTGTTTTTATTTTAAAGTAAGGTTTTAACAGTTTTACAATGTATTCTCCAATCTCCTTCTCATTCCCCGAAACCGAGTTTATTTTTAATAAATCCTTTGTAAGTTCTATTTCATCCATATTACCATTATTTTCAAAAAAGCATATAAAACCCCGTAACAGATGTTACAACCTTTTAAAAACCTTTGTAGCCCCTTTATTCTCAGAGGTGATGCTATATGAGTAACAAGGATTTAATTTCCAAGTATTTTTCAACAGAAGGAGCTAAATCGTATTATTGGCATCACAGCAGAAACTAATTCAAAAATAGATCTTATTTATTCTCTATACTCTGATGGTTTCAGTATGAGGGATATAGCAAACATCCTGGGAATCTCTCATATAACAGTATATAGAAAATTGCGGGAAGCTTAGGCTTCCTTTATTCTTTTAAAGTATTTCTAAAGCCTTTTTTTATCTTCATCTTTGCGTCCTTGTAGGTTTTCTTTAGCTCTTTCCCTTGTTGTAGCCTATCTAAAAATACTGCCAAAGCAGCAATCTCTGAATGCGGTTGGTTTCCCACTGCAACATTATAATCTGCAATTTTATAAACATCTCCAGGTACTTTTTCAGCCCCTGCAAAAACAACTACATTTTCTTTTTTCAAGGCTTTAAATTGTTTTTCAAAATTAGGAAGATTTATACCAAACATAGTTAAGTGAACTATTTTGAATCCTTCTTCTTTTTTTTGCAATAAATAAGCAATAAAATCTTCTGCATATTCTACTGAAAAATTACCACCCCATTCAGCAGTGGTTCTTTTTATAGATTCTTCAAAAGAGTTATCCCTTTGGCCATAATAAACCAGTTTATCTGCACCAAAAGCACGAGACACCAAGGCACAATGAGTTGTTACTCTTATATCCCTAAAAGCCCTGTGTCCATATCTAAAAACAATTAACATCTAATCAACTCTTACTTACATATTATTCAAAAAGGTTTCCAATATTTTCTTTCTCAAATAATACTAAATCCTCATATCCTTGCCCAGTTCCCAAAAATAATATTGGTTTTTTAAAATAAATATTTAATGAGAAAGCAGTACCACCCTTAGTATCAATATCTGCTTTTGTAAGAATAAATGCCTGTATCCCAATTTCTTTTTCAAATTCTTTTACTTGATTTACTACTGCCTGCCCAGTCACACTTTCTGCAACATATACAATTAAGTCTGGTTTTATTACTCTTTTCATTTTTTCTAATTCTTTCATTAAAGAAGAATTAGTTTCTTGTCTTCCAGCAGTATCAATTAAAACATAATCTATATTTTTATTTTTTGCCAAAGTAATTGCATCAAAAGCAACTGCAGACGGATCACTACCATAATTTCCTGCTACTATTGGTACTTTTAAATTATTTGCGTGCTCTCTTAATTGCTCAATAGATGCAGCCCTAAAAGTATCACTTGCAGAAAGCAAGACAGATTTATTTTTATTTAAAATAAGTTTTGCTAATTTTGCAATTGTAGTTGTTTTTCCACAGCCATTTGGCCCAATAAACATTATTTTCACAGGTTTATTTTCAAAAGAAAATAACAAGTCAGTATTCTTTACAACCATTTCAAAAATAGTTTCTAAAAACTTTTCTTTTAATTGAACATCAATATTTTTCCCTTTTTCAATTCCGTCCCTTAATTTATCCAAAAAAAGATTTAGAATATTATCAATTATTTCTACTGAAAAATCGCTTTGCAATAAAGCAAGCTCAAATTTTTCTTTTATTTCTTTCAGGTCGGTTTCAGATAAATAGAATTTTTCTTTAAGTAGAGATTTTAATTTGGCTTTTAAAGAAGGATCAACAAGAATTATTTTTTCTTGTTTTTTTACTTCTTTTTGAAATTCTTTTTGCTTTACTTCTTCTGTTTTTTCTTGATTCTGATCTTCTTCCGCAATTAATGCTTTTTCCAAGTCATCTTTTTTTGATTTAAGAGCGTCTGCTACTTTTGTAAAAGCGGACTTGAGTAATTTAAACATTACAGACCACTATTCTACTTTTTCTTGTTTTTTACTAATATTGTTCATATAGAAATACAATTTATTTAGATTATCAGTAAGTTCTGCTTCTTGTCTAATAAGTATTTCATATTCTTTTTGCAATTTTATTTTTCTTTCCGTTAATGTTTTTGTAATGTCAGTAAATTCTTTTTCAATCATTATATCATTACCTATTACAAATAAAGCATTATTTATTTTTTCAGGGAATTTCAAAGAAACATAAACTCCATTTCCTAAATTTATCATTCCCTGTTCTTCTTTATTTCCTTTTAAAGCATCAATATTTGCTAAAGTACCATCTAAACCAATTAAAAATTGTTCTACTTGTGCTTTTCTAGATAATACTGAATTCAAATTTTTTCTACTCATCCCAATTATATTTTTTGCCATTTCGGGAGTCATTTGAATTTTTTTTACTTCCTGTTTAACATTTTCTGTTTTTTCTGCCATAAAAATACCTCCAAAATAAAAATAATTTCACTCTCTAAAGATTTCATCAAGTCTCATTAACTCATAACCAGTTGTGTCTTCTCCAACCATTAAACCTTTAGAATTAACTAACAAGCCACTAGATACAAATGATTCCCCATAATTTATGGTCCCTACATTTCCATCAACCTTAAACAAATTTTTTACTTTTTCAAATTCAGTTTCTTTTATACTTGCTCCACAAACAAAAGCCATATTAGTTGCTGCTACAACAGACCCCACTAATTCAGTATTGCATAAATTAAAAGAGTCATAATCTAAACCCATAAAAGCAGATATTTCCTTTTTACCATCATCATTAATCATTTTACTCAATAATAAATTATTTTTATTTACTGCAATCATATTCCCCACAGCATGATAACTATTAAGCTTTAAGGTATTCAACCCAATATCTTCAAAAAAAGCTAGTTCTTTATCAGTAGTTATTTTTGAAATCACTACTTTTTTATTATATATCTTTGAAAGAACACCCAGCAAATTTGACTCACCTATTGTTGCCTTTATTGTTTCCACTTCAAAGACATCTTTTACAAGCTCTTCAAACTTTGCAGAAGCATCAATAGGAATTAATGCTATTTTGTCAGACACGGCGCAAAAAATACCTATGCTTGAAAATGATTTAAAATTCGTTTTTTTAATATGCATAAAAACCACTTTTTATACCCAAGAAGTCAATTTTGTTTTTTAAAATTGCTTTGTTGACAAGCAAGTGCATAAATATAATAAAGTTAAGAGAAAGAAAACTCTTAAACTTTTTGTTTTTCTTTTATTCCTTTTAATTCTTTTTTATAATTTTTTTCTACTGTTTTTACTTCTTTAGTTTTTTCTTTTTTTACTTCTTTTTTTGGTTCTTCTTTTTTATCAGGCTTTGTTTCTTTTTTTACTTCTTTTTTTTCTTCACCTTTTTCTAAAAAATCTTTTAATTCTTTTGAATCCGCCAAAAATACCCTTAAACTTTTATCTCCAACAATAGTTACTTCTACTTTTGTTGGACTTTCTGCTTTTCCTCTTGCCCAAATAAAGTTATTAACACTATTATCCAATGCATAATCTGTAGTTCTTAGGTGTTTTAGCATTTCTCTTTTTAGAGCTCTCATTGCGAAAGTAGCCCTTCTTTTTCTGTTCTTTCCAAGAACATTAAATCCAACTTTAATTGTTTTTGTATTCATAATATCACCTTATATACTGGAAATAAGTAATTTTTCTAAAAAAGAAAAATTCTTAAGTCCCTGAAACTTTTTTGCTTCATGCAAAAAAGTTTTCTTGGATAATATCCTCAATATTTTCCAATTACTCTATTATATTCGTGTCCTAATTCTGTTCTTCTCCAGTGTCTCTTTCCTTTCTTATTCCAGATTTTTTTTCCTGCTTTTTGCATAACCCAAACAGGGGCTGCTGAAACACCTTGCTTTATTTTCTTTCTTTGTGAGATTAAAAATTCCTTTATTCCTGTGTCTTTCATTATATCACCATTTATTTCTTATTAAGAAACCATTTTACATTAGTAAATTTATTTCTTATCCATAGCTTTCTTTACTTTATGGGCTATAGAATCCAAATATTTTCTTCCTTCGGTAGTAATTGCTCTACCATCTTCAGTTTTCTTCAAATAACCTAATTTTTCTAAATCTTGTGCACAGTGTCTAGCAATTGATCCAGAACCCTTACAAAAGTGCTCAGGCTCAATACCATTGTTCTTTTTTCCACCATAAAGAATAGTTAAAACATTTGTAGTTATTTTTCCTCTAACATAAAACTTTCTTAAAACTGCTGCTAATCTAGTATAATACCAATCACTTTTATCTGGGCTTCTTTCTCTGTTTACCCCTGTTTTTGCAAAAAGAGTAAAACTTGGTTCTTTAACTTTTCCCTTCAGATCTTTTGCGGTTTCCGCGATTAGTTTACTATGATGTATGTCATAAACACTTACCATTATATTCACCTTTCTTAAAATTTTATAAACTATTGGCTCAATAACCCTTATAAATAGATATATAGACTATAGGAAGCAGACCCTTTAAAAATATTACCCTTCTTTACCTTTAAAAAATATTATGCACAAGATAGAATTATATACCTTTTTTCTCGTTATTATATATGGCTGAATTAAAACACAGTTTTAAAGCAGATCATTTTGGTTCTCATTTTAAAGATTTACATGAACAAAGCGGTACAGCCCATAAAATCCTTTTGGAAAAAGAGGGTATGCCCCACAGCATAGAAAACATCGTTCGTTTTTATGCCGAAAAAAGACCAAAGATGTTTGAGTATTATATCAGGCAAATGGCCACAAAAAAAGAAATAAAGTCATTGGCAAACCTAATTGTATTTTTTAGAGGTGGAAATGAGGAACATAAGAAAATTTCCTTAGAAATATTTAAAATTGTTGCAAGACATAACAGAGAAATAGCAGAAGAGCTAATTAAAGAAATCAACGGTATTAATCAGGGACTATCTAAACCCACAAGCCCTAAGCCTTCTAAAGCGCCTGAAGAACCAAAAAAAGGAACTACCCCACACCCTGTGGGGCCTCTCAAAGCAGATAAGGGCAGACCAGACAAGGAAACTATTAAACCCGTGGCAGAGATAAAGGCACCTGAAAGACCAAAGCCAAAATCAGGCCCAGAAAGAAATAAAAGAAAGGCGGAAATAAAAACGACTATAATTGAGATACACAGAAGATATGGATTAACCCCCTTTAACACATTAGACAGAGCAGTATCCATTTTAGAACAAATAGAATACAACACAGGTGGAAAAATCGATTTAGAAAAACTGACCATCAGAGATGTAACTACAGGATTACAATTTTTAATTATGAGAAATGAGGAACATATTTTAGATATAGCAGGAAAAACAAAAGTAAACGACGTATCATACACCCTAGGCAACATATACAATCAGAAAGGAAACCAAAGAAAATATGTTTGCTGTTATACTACAAAAAATGGCGAAACAAAAATCACTATTTATTATAAAAGTGGATCTTCAGACAATTGGCGCCTTCTCCCTTTAACAGGTGATGCTGATTCACCAGGGCACTTCTACAAATCCGAAGCCGGCGAAGAATTTATTAATGCTCCTTGGCAGATTCAAAGAATACTTGACTCTAAACCATCCATATCAGTGGAAGATGATGTTTCTGAAGAATTTACTTTACTTTCCCCTGAACAAGATAAAATTTGGTCAAAAGGAGGGGTAAAATCAAGAAAAATCGCAGGAAACAGAGAGAAATTAAAAATTGATACATCAATTAAATTCCCTGGTTGGAATACTTTAGATATAACCAGACAAGAAAACCTCCCTGATTTTTCAAAGGTAGTAGCAGTATGGCCAGCACAATCTGAATTATACGGCACTGTAAAGAAGGTTAGTATCCTTAGTAAGAGTGGGTCTTATACTTGGACATTTAGTTCCTGCGCAGAAGGAGTATTCTTTTCAGGAATAGAGGTCACAAACGGAGATATTTCAAAACATGGGTTACCACAAATACCTGCCATCCACGACCCAAAAGGATTACATTACTTACTAATAACACAACCCAGAGAATACCAAGGCCAGTTATTTAGAAGACTAATAAGAGCAGAAGCAAAATATAGAAAACAAGGAAAAAGTGAAGCCGCGGACAGAATTAAAAAAATATTAGCAGTGTATGGCAGCAATGTAGATCCCAAAGACATCAAATTCGGGTATGAGAATGTAATGAAAATATTGTTAATGCACCCTTTTATCAAAGCAATTCAAGAGCCAATAAGAAAAATTACGGGCCATTAAACAAATAGCCCTTTTAAACCTTTATAATCTTTTATTATATATGGTTACTTTTTTGAAAGCACTTAAAAAAGATAAAGAGTCCACAAAAGATATTGAAAAGATTAGCATAATTAAATATTGGCATTCTTTTGTTTTAATTAGTTTTTTTGATAAGCAAATATTATTTGATCCTTATTTTGGAAAAAACACGCCATGTAATTTTGACATAACTGACAAACTTGATATTATTGTACAAGATATTCCTAAACTAGATGCCATTTTTATTACTCATGAACACTTTGATCATTTTGATAAAGAGGCCGTTGAATTTTTAGCAAAAAGGGATAATTGCCCAGTAATTGCTCCCCAGATAGTAATTAATCAACTGGATATTGAAGAACATTTAAAAAGAATAGTAAAAACTGAAGATAAAGAAAAAATAGCAAATATTGATTTTTCTGTTTTGCCTGCACAACACCCACAATCACAATACCCAGTAAGTTTTCTTTTAAGATATAAAGATAAAGAAATTTACTTTGCCGGGGACACCTTTGATCAAAACTTAGATATAAAACCAGATATTGCAATTGTTCCTTGTGGAGGAGTTTTTACAATGGATTTATTTGAATTCATTGCTTTTGCAAGAAAAACATCACCAAAAGTAATTATCCCAATACATTACAACACATTTGGTTTAATAAAAACAAATATGGATAAATTAAAAGAAAGAGCATCAGAAAAACTAAAAAATACTCAGTTACTTATTCTAGAAAATAATGTAAACACAAAAATAGACGTATAAAAAATTAAAATAAAAAAAATAAAAAAGAAATAAAAAACCCTTATTTCTTATCCTTTTTCTCTGGTGCTTTTACTACTTGTTTTGCAGAGTTATTTTGTTCCGCATCAAATTTAGCTTTTAATTCTTTTATTTTTGCGGTAACTATTTTTTCTTGAGTTTCTAAAGTTTTTATTCTCAACTCTAAAGATTTTTTATTATCTTCAAGTTCTTTTATTAATTCTGCTTTTGGTTTCTTTACTAAAATCAAACCCATGTTTTTGTAACCGTGAGTTTCTTTAGTTTTATTTAATTCATCAGTATTTTCTTTTATTCTATCTATCATACCTTTAATATTCATTACTTGTGAATTAATCATATTTAATTGATTACTGTATTGATTAAATTCCATTATCTCTTTTTGATCCATAAAATCTCCCCCAATATCATCATTTATTTGAATAAATATTATCTATACTCCCTAATTTTTGTAATAATGAATTTACGTTTGCCCTTAGAGCAGTGTAATCTTTTGCAGTAGTAATTATTTCTAAGCAATCTTTTTTTAGTTTAAATTCCATTTTTGTTCTACTATTAATTTCTTTTTCCTGAGATATTATTTTATATATATCTTCAAAGTTTTTATCAATAATTATTTTCATTTCAGGCATTCTGTCACCCCAAAGTTAAGTGCTTTTTCTTTTCCTTTCATAAGTGTCAGAATTTCTTTTTCTTCAACTACTTTATAATTTGATTTAACGCTTTCAATACCAAGTAGTTTAAATAACTCTTCGTATTTTTTGCTTTTCAAATCCAGTTCTATTTCACTTGGATTATATTTTTTTATTGATAAATTAAAATAATTTATATCATACTTTTTTTCTAATTTGAAGCTACCTTTTTCTACAGAATATATTAAAATTCTTTTAGGATTACCCTTATATTCTGAAACGGAAATCAAATTTTTATACCCTTCATATTCCATGTATTCTGCAAGTTCTTTTACAGAACTTTTTCCTCTAACGAAATAAGCTGCATCAAAAATTGAAGTTGCTTGCCTAACAAACTTCCTCAAATTTTTTCCTGGTTTTCTTGAAGTAGTTATTAAATTCATATAGATCAATAAAAAACAAAAAAAGAGTTATATTGCTTTTACTGTTTTTGCAACTTTTTGTCTCTTTTTTTCTACAACCCTAAATGCACATTGTGGGCATCTTACTTCTCCTTCTATAAGGTTGTCAAATTCTCCACCACATTTAACGCATTTATATCTGCCCATTATTCTTCACTCTCTTTTTTCTTTTCTTTTTTTGGCTTCTTTTTTGGTTTTTCTACTTCTACTGCTTCGCCTTTTTCTTCTTCTAATACTAATTGATCAATTATTTTTTCAGTTAGTTTTGTGCTTTTCCCTACAGTACTCTTTAGTGTCTTACCCATTCTTGTTTCTGCTTCATAAGCTCCACCGCTAAATTTCTTTCCACAGTATTCACAATCAAAAACACCTGATGCCAATCTGCTAACTTTTTTCATTCCGCAGTATGGGCAAACTTGTTTTTTAAATTTGTAAGTTTCTGCCACCACATCATATTTTCTTCTAACTTTTCTACCATATCTTGATCCAAATCCACTTGATAATGCCATAATATCACCCTATATTTAATGGCCCTGTTTGATGTTTTTGCGATTTGAGCACAAACTCAAACTTGGCCATAATATCACCACTTATAGTTTTTCTATAATTTTCCTTATTTCTTTATATTTTTTCTTAGATGTTTTTATTATCTCTTTTAACTCTTCTAAAGTAAAAAAGCCTTTTTCTCCTTTTTGTAAAGCACAAATATTCAAATTATCATCCAGAGTTATTGATAATCTTGCCTCTGTTGCATAATCTTCATTTAAATCTGGGTCCAATATTATTTTATTACTTACCTTAGAATAAGTAGTCATCACAGGCAGTTTATCTAAAACAAGGTTTCCACTTGTTTCCCCTTTAATAACATTATATTCTTTATCTAATTTTGGCATTTTTGTTGTTTTTAGTGCTGCTATTGCTGCCAAATAGCAAGCATCAAATAAATTACCATCATGGTTCAAAACATACATATCAACATAAACAAAGCATGCTTTTTCCCCTGGCACTAGGCACAATTTTTTAAAATCTATTGTTTTCGCTTCCCTTATTCCTCTATCAACAACTCTTCCTAATTCAATTGATGTTTCATTAGGAGGACCAGCATTAAAATCAGGAGATCCAATTGGACTAAGTTCCACACCTACTGTTATACCCCCTTCTTCAGGAGAATCAGGATATGGCTGTCCAATTTCTATTTTTGTACCCGCATAAACTAATGTGTTTCCCAATTGTACTTTTGCACAACCTGCTGCATTTTTTAGGAAGCCAGTCTCAATTTTTATTTCTCTATATTCATCATCTTTTCTTCCTTTTGTTCTTTCGCCTTTGGCTAATTTATTTTTTGTTAATTCAATATCATACACATAATTTAACATTATCTCAACTCCTTACTTTAAAGTTTTAAATTTTGACTTCAAAGCATCCACTTGCATTCCTCTTATTTCTTGACACTTTTCTTTAGCTATTTTTATTGCTTTGTCATATTCATCTTCACTTAATACTCCATCCATTTGCAATAGAACAACCTCTTCACTATTTGGAAGCATAGCAAAAGCCATATCCACAGCATCAGGAGCATCTTCTTCAGATTTAGTCAAATCAGCAAGTATGTTTCCATTTGCTTTACCAACTGAAACTGAAGCAATTAAATCTTTCATTGGTATTCCCGCATCTGCTAAAGCAACAGCAGCAGCAGTTAATGCAGATACTCTTGTTCCTGCATCAGCATCTAAAATTTGAGCATAAACATCAACTGTCATACCAGGAAATTCTTCAAGCATAACTGTATGTGACAAAGCCTCTCCAACAACTTTTGATATTTCAATATCTCTTCTTCCAGGTTTAGGGTTCTTTCTTTCAGAAACTGAAAAAGGAGCCATCCTGTATGTGAATGTTACTCTTCCCTTTGTTGGATCTGACAAATGTTTTGGTAATAATTCTCTTGGTCCATAAACCGCCACAATTACCTTGTTATGACCCCATTCTAAATACGCTGAACCATCTGCTCTACCTATCACAGAAGGTATTATTTTTATTGGTCTTAATTCGTTTAAATCTCTACCATCAATTCTTTTCTTTACCATATTCATACACCTTTATTTTTTAACATTCATTTTATCTAAAACATCACTTACCTTATTTGTAAGATTATCTTCGTGGCTGTATTCTTCAATAAAAGAAATTATCTCTTTTACTTTTTCCATATTTTCTCCAATTACGTACACCAGTCCATTTAATCCAATAACTAATCTTGAGTTTGTTTTTGTCTCTATTAATGTTTGCATAGATTTATTTTTTCCTATCAATCTTGCAACTTTTCTAGGATTTACTTTAACTAACTCCCCACCAGTTAATTTACTAATTATTTCGATATCTATATCCTTTACTTCATTTACTGTTTTTACTCTTAGTAAATAAATATCGTAAAGTTTTGCTGTTTGATTTCTTTTAAAAAATACCCCTTGTTTGTGACTGTTTATGTCAAGCAAATAAACATAGTTATCTTCGTTTTGAACAACCCCGACAATTATATCGCTTTCTTTAGGAACATATTTTCCAGAAATAGGTATTACTTTTACCCCATCATCTTTATACAAAATACCCAAATATTTTGAGTATGCTTTTCCATTTTTCTTGTAGGTTCCAAAACCAGTTTTTGTATTTTCCTTAATTTCGTCTCCAGGAAATATTATCTCTTTCATCTTTCATCACCTTTTGGTTTTTATCATTCATTCAAAAATTACTTGACCGGAAGTTAGGCCGTAAACTCCATTTGTAACTTCTTGTTTCATTCCGCTACTTACTTTTATTTTTATGTACAGGCCATCTCCCCATTTTTTTTCTACTATTTCAAATTTATTCAAATAACCTAACACTTTATTTGCAAAACTTATTGGTACTTTCATTGACATTGTTTCTTGATCAAAAGACATTGGCAGAATTGGTTTTAATTTTTCAATTATTGATTCCAATTGTTTTTTCATTGGCTTTGTAGGGTCCAATGTTACTCTTGCTTGATCCATGGCTAATTCTATTCTTTGTGGAGGGTGTGGTGTTTTTGTAAGAGGATTTATTGAATTTTTTGAAATATATACTATTGCTTCTTTTCTTAATTGTTCAATTTTTTTTCTTTTTTGTTCTGTTGTTAATTCCACTCTTCCCTCTAGAATAATTTCTTTAGCAATAGGCAAAATTTCTTCAGTTTCAAAAGCATCAAGAAGGTCTTTAGAACTTGCTTTTTCACCTTTATTTGAGTCTTTATATACATCCTCAGATGCTAACAAATTACTTAGTAATGGTTCTATAGGTTTTCCACCCCTTACTTCTAAAGCAAGATCAGCATCAACTAAGATTTCAAAATGTTTTCCATTTTTATCATAATTTGCAATTATTGCTTTATCAACTGTTACCATTAAATACCACTTTTATTTTTTTAGATATTCTTCTAGGTTGTATACATTTGCTTTTTTGTCTGTTATTATCCCTAATTTAACTCTATTTAAATCAACTTTCTCTTTATCATAGGTTTGTTTCAAAGCATTTACACAAAGTTTAACCGCGTCTTTTTCAGAAACAGTGTTCTTGTAATTTTTCTCTAAAAAGACCATTGCTTTTTGCCTATTTCTACCAATTGCCAGTGCAGAATATTCTGCTACAGATCCAGATGGTTCTGTTTCATAAATATGACATTCACTATCTTTTCCAACAATTATAAATGATACCCCGTATGGTCTCATACCACCATATTGTGTGCAGGTTTGTTGTATTCCACCTATTTTTTTAGCTAAAAAAGATATTTCTATTGATTCCCCATAAATCATTCTATTTTCTTGAACCAGTTCTCTAGAAAATTCAACTATTTTTCTTGCATCCCCTGCCATACCGGCGGAAATCATGTAAATTTGGTCATCAATTTTAAACACTTTTTCAAGGGTATCAGAAATTAACAATTTAGAATCAAAATTTAAATCTGCTAAAAATACAATACCATCTTTATACTTCAATGCAATAGCGGGAGTCCCCTTATCTATTATTTTTGTAGCATATTCTACTTGGTATAGTTTTCCCTCTGGACTAAATACAGTTATAGCCCTATCATATGCCATTGCCGGTGCCTTAGAAGCAGTATACATAGTTTATCCCCCAAAAAAATTAAAAATGAAAACAATAACAAAAACAGAATTTTATGTTATTATACTTATATATTTTATAGTAGAGTTTTTTTAAACCTTTCGAGCCTTTTTAAAAAAAATACTCTATAAGAAGCTCCAGATACTTTTTAACTAGTTGATGCTGGAACTGCAGCCACCGGTTGAGCAGCTGCCACCTTAGTAGTTCCTTTAAACATTGGTTTTACTACTGCGATAAGAACAACAGCAGCAATTGCTAGAATTAGGACCATATAAAGGGTATTCCACTCAGACTGCCCTTTCTTTTCTGTTAGGAATACCTTTATATCTCTCATTCAAATCACCTTTTGATTTTAATGCGCCTGAAACTTTTTGCCTTTTTAGCAAAAAGCTTTCTTGTCATTCAAATCACTTACTTCTTAGGACCTATAGTAACAAAACACATTGTATCTTCAGCGCCTAATTGAGGGCTGCATTTACTAAAAACATCATAGGCCGCAGGTATAGTACCATCAGTACTACAGAAAGCATACAAAGTTACTTCTTTATCACTTTTTCCACTATAAATTATACCATCAGTCGCCGAAAAAGAGGATAAAGTAGATGCAGCAGGTTCACAAAATATAATCTGTGATTCATCTAAACCTACCCCTGCTTGAGTAATCTGTTGTGATACAATTGCATTATTTTTTTCTGTAAAAGTAACATTTTTAGATTGTGAGGTATACGGACTACTATAAGCAGTTTTTACCAAATCTTTTACTGCGGAATCTGGTTTACTTGATGGATTGAAGTTAATCATACCCATAATATTCAGTAGTAACATTAATATTGCCAAAGATACAATTGCAGCAATTAGAATTTTAAATACACTAAAAGCCTGCCCCTTCTGACTTTTAATTTTTAAGTTTATCATAATTATAACCTCCATGAGTCATATATAATAAACCAATCTTATTTAAAAAAGTAACTCATCCCAATATTATAAATTGAGTGATGTATAATGCGGATTCCAGAGATACAACGAAAAATAGCTGTTTTGTTATTATCTGAACCAAAAACAACAGAAGAGATTAACAAGCAGTTAGATGTGGGGTATGCCCAGGTAACAAAAGAACTAAATAACATGCTGAAGCAGAACCTTATTAAGAAAATTGATGGATTCCCAACAAAATACACTCTTGAAGACTATATTATTGAAACAATTAAAAAACGAAAGAAAGTTGCAGAAAGCGACGCATATAGACTAAAATTAAGGGCAATCATAGAATTACAAGGAATTGACAAAGACCTGGTAAAAATAAACCTAGATAAAATAGGCAATATGCTAAAAAATGAAAAAAACTTCACAATTTATGATTCAAAAATATCAGAAATACTTGAACAAGATAATATGTATTTTGGGTATTTAGATTTAACACTTACTTTAAAAAACTTTTCAACATTAATTTATTTCGTTAGTTACTACACACCAACAAGTGTAGAAGTAATATCTCCTGAAAAATACGATCTATCCATGTTTGAATTACAAGATGGAATCATGGATTTGTCAATGTTAGTTCAAAGATATACTTCTGAAATACAGAAGAGATTAACTCAGGAAGAAGTAAAGAAAATGCAAGACCTGCTTTACAAAGTAAACTAAAGCAAGTAGGAAAGAGAATAGCACTAGTTATTCTAATTTGATTCTTAGTTACGCGAAGCACTTTTCTTTTTGGGTAACTTACACTTTTTCTTTCGTAAAAGAAAAAGGGCAGCGGGGGAAGGTAGCTCAGTCCGGAAGAGCAATAGGCTGAAGACCTATGTGTCGAGGGT
>CAYZSS010000021.1:0-15076 GCA_964480435.1 uncultured archaeon
AGCAATCATATTATGGTTTGTTGTATACCCCAATTTTGGATATACTTTGCTTGCTTCTGCTTTTGAGTAAGAATAAAGACTAACAGAGATGGCCCCTTGTTTTTTGAAATAAGCCTCAGTATAAGCCAGTACAGCACGAGCAATTCCTTTGTGTTGATATTCCGGAACTACAAATAATTCCTTAACAAATCCAATATTACCAACATCAAAGACTTTTAGAAAGCAGATAGCAAAGCCAACAACTTTTTTGTTTTCTTCTGCAACAAAAATGAATCCATCTTTTAAGTATTCTTTTATTTTTGCAATTGCAGAGTCATCGCTCCAATTTTCATTATATGGGCTTGCATTTGAGCCATCCTTAAAAATAATTACTACTTCTTTCAAATCTTTAGTTTTACCTTCTCTTACCAACATACAAATCAATATAACTAAATTAGCAAAATCCTTAAAAACTAATCCAAAATAAAAGAAAAACAAGAGAAATAAAATAGCAAGAACAACAGGTCCACTTTCCCTATCCTCTCTTACAGTTTATAGATCTTTTCTGCAAGCTTCTTGGAATCATGCCTTATTGCTACTCTCTCGTTAATTAAATCAGTAACAATGTATTGTGGATTATTATTTACTTGCAAAGGTTCTATAAAGAACTTTTTCTCCAAAGCATAATTCTGTAATTTATCAACAGAGACTTTGGTACCATTCATTAAAATGTAATCAGGATTGAAATAGTTCTTTATTACTGCAATAAAGTCTATTGCCTTAAACCCATGTGTCTCAGGATACTGGGTCATAACGTTCATTACATAAACTTTCTTTGCTCTTGACTTCTTTATTTCCTTTACAATATCATTAACTAAAAAATTAGGAATAATACTAGAATACAAACTCCCTGGCCCCACCACAATTAAATCTGCCTCTTTTATTGCTACCTTAACTTTGGGATTTAGCTTTGCTTCTTGGTTAAGGAAAATATCTTTTATGTTCATGCCTTTAGTATCAATCTCATGCTCCCCAAAGTATTTCTGACCATCTTTTGAAGTTGCAATTAATTCAACAGGATCCAGAGTCACAGGCAGTACTTTTCCTCTACATCGTAAAAAAGTTTCCATTGTTTCTATTGCAGTTTCAAAATCTGAATCCTGTGCTAATCTTGTTAAAAATAAATTTCCTATTGTGTGACCCATAAGAGAAGTATTCTTTCCAAATCGTTTATTAAAAGCTAATCTTAAGTCATCTCTCAAAGGACTCAAAGCAATAATACAATTTCTTAAATCTCCAGGAGGTAAAACACCAAATTCTGTTTTTAATAATTGAGAGGATCCACCAGAATCCATTGTAGTAACAACAGCAGTAATATTGGAAGTATGCTCTTTCAAACCATTAAGTAAAGTATACTGACCAGTACCCCCACCAATAGTAACAATCTTTTTTCCTTTTGCTAGTTTTGAATCAAGATAAGTATTTTCAAATAAACCCTCATTAGCATTAGAAAAGAATTTGTAAATTTTAAAAGCAGAAAAGATTATTACAAATATTGCAAGCAATAATAGAATTAATGCAATAACCGCTCTAGCTGAAACATCAAAAGCCATCAGAGTGCCAAATTTATTTAAGATAAAATTAGACAACCTATTAAAGTAAGATAAAAAACCAATAAAGAAAGCACAAAATATTAGAATCAAACTAACAAAAATAGCAATAAGCCACAATTTCAAATTTGAAGTTAAAAACAATGCTTTCTTTAGTTTATTCATAATTATACACCAGCACACAATTATATTACAGCGATTACCCCTTTTAATACCCTAAGGCCCTGGACTATTTCTTCTTTATTCTGGGTTTCTGACACCCCCAACTTTATTTCCATAGTATCATTACTACCATAAGATATATTCGCATTATCAACAATAATTTCTTTAGTATTCAAATAATTAATAACTTCTTCTAATATTCTTGAATCAGAATAAGTTGTAATAATAATTTCTTTATCCTGAATTATATTTTCTTTTTCAATAGAGTGAATTTTTTCTGTTATTCCCAGATATTCTCTTATTGCAAGAAAGGCCTTATCGGTATTAACAAAATATAACCACTCCTTTGTCACCCTTCTTGTTAGGCTTGCAACTACCTCCACCTTATCAGCATTTTTCAAGATTTGCCCTTTTTTTGCAGCTTTTCCATTTACATAAGCCTTTTCAAAGTTAAGCCCCAAAACAGTATGAACAACAAAAGCAAAATCAAGAACTGTTGAATTTTCAGGCAAAACAACAACATCATCATCTTTGGTAAATACAAATAATCTGTGGCACTTAATTTCAACAGCACTATTTTTAAATAAATTAATTCCTGAATTTTGGAACTGCATAATCTTTTTTGCAAGAATTAATTTTTTATCAAAATATTTATTCTCTGTTAGTTCTTTGTATTTCAAATGGGATGCTGTCCCTTCCTCACAAATATAATCCATTTTTTTAGTTCTAATTTGAACTTCTATCAGGAAATCTTTTTCTTTAATGTAAACGTGCACTGACTGATATTTATTTTCCTTGGGGTTTCTAATATAATCATCAAAAAGAGTTTGATCGGTATTATACAAACCACAAATAATTCCCAAAATAATATAAACATCGCTTTGATTTTGACAAATAAGTCTTATCCCAAATAAATCATTAATTTCTTTATGTTTTGAATTTAATTTTTTATTTATTGAGTAATAACTCTTTATTCTTCCACGCAGATCAAAATCCATTTTTAAGTCTAATAACTTTAGTTTTATTTTTGAAAGGATTTTTATATATTTTTTCTTATGCTTACGTATTTTTTTCGAATATCTAGAATATACTTTCAAAAATGATTCTTTATCTGTTGCTTTAAAATATGCATTTTTTATTTTGAATTCAATATAAGGAAAGCCTAGTTTTTGTGAAATATTAATAAATGGCTCTGATAAGTTCAATAAGAGTTCATTTTTTGATACAGCATAGTTATCAATATAATAGAAAAAATCAGTAAGTAAATAAATTATTGTTCTTACATCTTTTGCCATAGTAAGAATAATTGTTTCATATGCTTCAGAAGATAGTTTTTTTGAAAATATTAATTTCTTAATTTCAGAAGATTCTTGAAACACGTTTTGCAGGTAGTCCCCAGATTTAACAAAAGAAGGTATTTCTTTCAAAGACATCAAAAAAGAGATTAATACTAATTCCTGCCCAAAATCCAGCTTTGCTAAAGTATAAGCTACATTTATTGCATGTTTTTGTTCTAATGGATCTTCTTTTTTTAATTGTTTAGACAGTTTTTTTATCAGAGAGCTGTCCTGTTTTTTTGAATCCAACATGCCAATAAGGTCACGAAGGGATTTATTCTCTGAAATCAGCAGATTGTTCATAATTATTTAAATATAACACCTTTAAGGTTATAAATATTCTCTTATATATTGTCTTATATCAATAATAGAGAGATATAACTATGGACAAGAAGCTATTTTTTATAAAAATACTTCAGGCCGCATAGTTTCGGGGTGATAACTATGGATGTACTAGAAAAAGTAAATTATGAAAAAGATAAAGAAGTATATTGGCATACTACTGCACACATTCTTGCAGCAGCAGTAAAGAGGTTATACCCTACCACAACCATAGCAATAGGCCCAGCAATAGAAAATGGATTTTATTATGATTTTGATAATCTTACCATTACTGAAGAAGATCTAAAGAAGATAGAAGAAGAAATGGATAAAGTGATTAAAGCAGATTTAAAACTTAAAAAAGAAGTAGTAACAAAACAAAAAGCTTTAGAAATATTCAAAGATGAACCATACAAGACAGAGATGATTAATGACCTGCCAACAGGAGAAGAAATTTCGGTATATCATTTAGGAACTGAAATCACAGACCTTTGTAGAGGCCCACATTTAGCATCTACAAAAATGGTTGGAGCTGTTAAACTTACAAGCCTAGCAGGAGCATACTGGAGAGGAGATTCAAAAAACAAAATGTTAACAAGAATCTACGGAATAAGCTTCCCAGACAAGAAACAGTTAAGAATATATTTGGATTTCATAGAAGAAATGAAAAGAAGAGACCACAGAATTCTTGGGCAAAAGCTAGATTTATTTTCTTTCCATAAAGAAGCACCAGGAATGCCGTTTTTCCATGATAAAGGTACTTTCATTTGGAATCAATTAGTAAAATATGTAACAGAATTAATGGAAGTTAGAGATTATGAAATAAACAAAACCCCAATTGTATTAAACAAGGATTTATGGTTGCAATCAGGGCATTGGGACCACTATAAGAACAACATGTATTTTACAAAAATTGACGATTTTGATTACGCAGTAAAACCTATGAACTGCCCAGGAAATATCCTTATTTATAAAACAAATAAACACTCCTATAGAGATTTACCAATAAGAGCAGGAGAATTTGGGTTAGTGCACAGACATGAATTATCAGGCACTCTTTCAGGATTGTTTAGAGTAAGAGCATTTACACAGGATGATGCCCATGTTTTTTGTACAAAAGAACAATTAAATTCAGAAATAAAAAATTTACTTGGATTTATGGACGAGGTTTACAAGAAATTTGGATTTGAATATTCAATGGAGCTATCAACAAAACCTGAAAATGCAATGGGCTCAGCAGAGCAATGGGATATTGCTGAAGTTACACTAAAAACAGCATTAGAAGAGTTTGGTTCAAAGTATAAAGTTAATGAAGGAGATGGAGCATTCTACGGACCAAAAATAGATTTCCACCTAAAAAATGCAATGGGAGCGTCATGGCAATGTGGAACAATCCAATTAGACTTCCAAATGCCTGAAAAGTTTGACTTAACCTATATGGCTAACGATAATACTGAAAAAAGACCAATAATGCTACACAGAGCAGTTTTAGGCAGTGTAGAAAGATTTTTGGGTATTCTAATAGAGCACTTTGCAGGCAGGTTCCCATTATGGTTAAACCCTAGGCAAATAATTGTTGTTCCTGTTGCTGAAACTTTTAATGAATATGCTGAAAAGATAGCCAAAGAATTAAAAGAAGCAGGATTAAGAGTTAGCGCAGATTTAAGAGAAACAACCCTAAACAAAAAGATCAGGGATGCGGAAGTACTTTACTACAACTATATCCTAGTAGTTGGAGAAAAAGAAGTAAAGGAAAAATCTGTGAATGCAAGAATAAGAGATTCAAAAGTACAGAAAACCGTTTCTCTAAAGGACTTTATTCCTGTGGTGCAAAAAGAATACAATAAAAGAGAGCTAAAAAGCTCTTTCTAATTTTTTTATTTAATCACAAAGCATTTCCCTAAAGTAATTCGCTATGCAGACGATTATTTTTATGTTCTGCTCTAGTATATAAAATAAATTCTTTTAATTTGTGTGGCATAATAAGCACATTCTAAATTTCTACCTTAAATCTATATTCTCTTTGTCTTCCACTATTTGGGTCTATTGCTTCTATTGAATGATATTTTTCTATATTGGCTTTAGGATTTACATCTTTCTTGATTAAAGCAACTTTATTTCCATTAGGTAAACTAACTATCTTTGCGCCATATTTTCTAAGCACTGGCTCAAAACCTGGCAAAGTAATTTTAATTTCTGACATAGGGTTCTTTCTTTTTGTAGTATAGCTTCTAATTACCTTGTCTAGCATCTTTAACGCTAAACCTCTATAACGTAATTCAGGATCAGATACTTCTAAATGAAGCCCACCAGCAGGGTCAATCCAACAAAACCCCATTTTTACCTCGTGATAGGGGTTTAATTTAATGATAAGATTCAGTTTCATTACCGGCACATATCCTGCAACTTTTCCCAACCATGGTACTGGAGACAAAGCTAATAATCCAGTTCGCAATGTATATAATTCCCCATTAGGTAAAGAATAAACTCCTTGCAATATACCCTTATCAAAAACACCAAAATAATAATCTAAAGGAAGCTTTATTTCCTGCCCGTTATGAACAAACGGAACAAACCCTCTTGAAATTCCGTCTTTAAGTTTTTCAGGAGAAGCCATTACTAAAGGAGTAACTAATTCTCTTTTTCCAGCCCTTATTCTAACTAGGTTTCTTCTTTCTAAATGCCTTCGCAATGATTCAATTCTTTCTTTAGACTTTGCTAAGGTCCGAATATATTTCATAAAGAATAAAAAGATAAAAAGAATATAAAAGGTTTTTGATTTTTGTTATGTTTTCTTAATTCTAATTTTTTTATTTTTATCAGAAAAGTATTTATACTTCTCAGCTATTTTATTATTGATTACTATTGGAGGAATTTTAAATGGCAAGAGAAGTTAGTTGGGTTTTAACATTAGTTATGTCCATACTATTTGGATCATTAGGAGTAGACAGATTTATCATGGGCCAAATTGGTTTAGGGATATTAAAACTAATTACCTTAGGTGGTTGTGGTATTTGGTGGATTATTGATATAATACTAATTGCAACAAAGCACCCTTTTAAAGATATAACTTGGAAAGAATAATCATTCTTTCTTTTTTTATTTTTTATGTTCAAAGAAATATTTTCTGTTTTTGCTTTAGATACCCCTAAAAAAAGAACCATTATATTTTCAATAATCATGCTGTTTTTCATAATAGTTCCAACAAATATAGTCAAATCAGGGGAAAGTATTTGCATTTTTAAAAATTTTATAATTCCTCTATTTTTTGATAAATGCCCAGAAACAGGGATCTTCAAAGATTGCGAGTGCCCTGCCTGCGGTATGACTAGGGCGTTTTCAAGTTTATTACACTTAGACTTTAAATCTGCCTGGAATTACAACAAAGGTATTTTCTTATTTTTCCCAGTATTTCTTTTTATTTTCATTAAAGATTTAATCTCACTTTATTACAAAGATTTATCAAATAAAAAAAACAAAAGCACATAAAATTAAGCCAAAAAAAGCCACTCTTTTAGTAAATATTACAAATAAATAAATACTTCTTTATATTATTTACATTATGGTTGAAATTCTTACTCATGGAAAAATTACTAGATTATTAGAAGCCAAATTTCCTTTTGTACAAGAATTACCAGGACAAAGATATAGAATTTTATCTGCTTTAGATCAACAAATAGCCTCTGTTGAAGTATTAGATGCGGAAAGAGCTGCAAAAATCGCAATAAACCCTTTTATTCCAATAATGAGAAACAAAGAAGAAGAATTAAGAAATACCTTAGAACAATTCTTTTTCCACAGACTTATTAAATACAAGCCTAAATCAAATACAGCATCAATTTATTGGGATGGAAAAATGCAAACAAAAAGCATTTCTGAGCTAATAGAAATAATTGAGCAAAGAAAGCCAGGATATCAACAAGCGCTTGCAGAGAAAATAATGATGGATACTATAAGAACTACTTATGCACGAAGAGGGACAGAAGTAAGATTTACTAAGGCACCAAATATACGTGCAGTTATTATCTCAAAAGGCAATGTTCCTTTTTTTAGAGGACCATTAAAAGAAGTATTCAAAGATCTGCCATCAGATAAGCCAGAAAAACCAAAAGTAGCACAGCCACCAAGAGAAAAAACAAGATTACAAAAATTTGTTGCTGAACAAAGAATAAGAAAAAGGGCTTAAAATTTATTATAAATTATAACCATGTCTAAGTTTTTCTACTTTTTCGATTACTATTAAGCTATTAATATTATGCAAAGCAGCAGCTACGTCTTGCTCAGTTAGCCCTAAATCCCTGGCCATTGATTCACTAGAATAATCAATTCTTTTTTTAGCCAACTCTAACAACACTTTTAAATCCCTTTCAAGTATTTCCCTATTAGCCCCACCCACAGAAATCTTATGAAAAATAAAATTCCTTATCAGCTCTGATTCAGAAGAAATGCCATAAACTGCTTCAAATGCTCTAAACTTAATATCAATATAAATATCTTGCTTATATGGTCCATTATTTCCAATATCCAATAATCCATGTTCAGTATTTAGCAAGGCCTTAAAGATAAAAACAGCCCCCTCATAGCCTTGAAATATTGGGTGTGCTTCAAAACTAACATAACCGCTTACTTTTCTAATCCTAGGCAATTCATGTGCAGCAGAATGTAAAGTAGGCATATTTTTTGGAGCTTTAGCATAATTTTTTACTAAATCAGTATGTATCACCTGAAAACCTAACCCATGTAAAAAATTAGAAAAATGCCCACCATATCCAGCAGGAACAACTATTCTTGCATTAGGAATTTGAGAAACAGAGATATTTAAGAAATCAATAATTTTTGATCTTAGCTCCCTTGCATGCTCTCTAAAATTAAATCTAAATGAATGCATCCATGGCGACCTTGTTTTTGGTTCCTCACTTTCCCAAAATCTGTTTGCGCCATCAAGACCTGCAGTTTCTCTTATTGATTCAGACAGATCGCGTATGTGTTTATGATGAAATCTTAATACCACTTAATCAACTCCAGAACTTATTAAAAAAGTAATGCTTTGCAAATTCTACAGCAACAAAGTAGAATGCCAACACACCAAAGATCAAAATTAACACAGGCAGAGGCATGTAAACAAACTCAAACAGCTTTGCACCTATTGATGTATATGTTATCCCCAAAACAAATAATATTGACAGTATAGATAAAATAGATAGCCATCTCCCGGGCTTACTTTTGAAAAACCAACCTTTAGTTCTTATTGCAAAGGTAATTATTATTTCAGATATTACTGATTCTACAAACCAGGCGGTCCTAAATAATGCAGGTCCAGCCCCAAGTAAAAACAATAATAACAAAATTAGTACAAGATCAAATACTGTGCTTATGATTCCAAAAACAACCATAAATTTTGAAATTATCCCAATATTCCACTTTCTTGGTCTATGTAAAGAAGCCTCATCAACATTATCGCTTGAAATTGCAAGCATAGGAACATCGCTCACAAAATTATTCATTAAAATCTGAGATGGTAACAGGGGAATAAATTTTAAAAATGCGGAAGACGCAGCAACAGTAATCATATTTCCTACATTTGCACTCATTGTGTTAAAAATATATTTTATTATATTTGCAAATGTTTTCCTGCCTGCTACAACACCATCAATAAGAACATGCAAATCATGCTTTAAAAGAATTATATCTGATGCATTTTTTGCAACATCAGATGCTGAGTCAACACTTATTCCCACATCTGCTACCTTTAGAGCTGGCACGTCGTTAATTCCATCCCCCAAGAATCCAACAACATGTCCTTCTTTATTAAGAAATTTAACAATATTATATTTTTGTTCAGGGGTAACTCTTGAAAAAGCATTATATTTGTCACAAGTCAATTCAAATTCTTCAGGAGACATTCCAGACAAATCATCGCCAGTAACAATTCTATTATCAACTAAAACAAGCCCAACATCAGAACAGATTTTCTTAGTAACTAAAGGAGAATCTCCAGAAATAATTTTTATATTTATTCCTAAATTTTTCATTCTTTCCAATGCATTTTTTGCTGATGCTTTTGGTGGGTCATAAAATAATAAATACCCTGTAACACAAAGGTCAGATTCATCTTCCTTAGCATAGATTTCTTTAGTCCAGTCTTTTTCAGCAATTAGAATTACAGTATTTCCACTTGACTCTAAAGTTTTTATTTTGGACATTAATTCTGTTTTATTTTTTTCAGTAATTTTTATTTTCTTTTCAGCTATTAATAAATAATTAGATACCCCAAGTATAGACTCTGGAGCCCCCTTAGCAATTATCTTTTTTTCTTTGCTGGTTTTTACTAAGACCGACATTCTTCTTCGTTCAAAATCAAATTGCTGCTCACTTAAAAGTTCATAATTATTAGGATACTTCTTTGCCTCATTAGATTGCCAAATAGCCTTATCAATTAAAGTACCGGACTTAGCAACTTTTTTTGTTTTTGCTGAATTACAAATTAAAGCATCATAAACTAAATTAATATTTTTTATCCCATTTAAATCAAAATAATTTTCCAACACTAATTTTCCTTCAGTAAGAGTGCCTGTTTTATCTGCACAGAGAGTATCCATATTTCCCAGATCTTCTACTGAAATTAATTTTTTTATTATTACTTTTTTCTTTGCCATTCGCAAAGCACCATTAGATAAGGCAATAGTTACAATCATTGGCAACAATTCAGGAGTTATACCTACTGCTAGCGCAAGTGCAAAAAGGAAAGAATCAAAAAAAGCTTTTCCTAAAATAGCATTGATTAAAAAAACACAAAGAGTCATTCCCACAGTAATGTACAATAATAGATTACTAAACTTTCTAATATTCTTTTGAAAGTCGGTTTCTGGTGCTTTTTGATCAATCAAAGTAGCAGTCTTTCCAAAAAAAGTTTTTCTGCCTATAGAAATCACTATACCATAAGCCCATCCTGAAACAACAGTAGAGCCCATAAATGCAATGTTAGCCATTTCCTGAGGCACTTCTACTTTAGTCAGAATTAGATCTGTTATTTTTTGCACATGTTTTGATTCACCAGTTAGGGATGATTCATCAGCAGAAAAATCAGAAATCTCCATTAGCCTAATATCAGCAGGGACAATATCCCCCATTTTTAGATACACAACATCCCCGGGAACCAAATCTTTGGAACTTACTTCTACTATTTCATTATTTCTTTTTACCTTTACTAAGTAAGCAACATATTTACGCAAAAGCCTTAGGGCTTTTTCTGCCCTAAATTCCTGATAAAAACCAAGAATAGAGCTTAATAGTATTATTCCAATAATAACAATTGCTTCTGTTTTTTCCCCAAGAACAAAAGAAATAATTGCTGCTGCAATTAAAATCAAAACAAGCGCATTTTTAAATTGTGAAATAAAAATCATAAAAAAATTAGTATTTTCTTTTTGTGACAGTTCATTTTTGCCATATTCTTGCTGCCTTAATTCTACTTCAGGTTCTTTTAATCCTGTGGCACTACTGTTTAGCTTAGATAAAACCTCTTCAGATTTTAGAGCCCATGGCTTTTCTAAGTTCTGCACCATTTTAGATATATATTATTATCTATTAAATACCTTTCGAAAGAATAACAAAAAAATAGTTTTAAACGACTCCTTCTTTTATCTTATTTGTGCTTTTTCTTACTTTGATTTATTAAGTTATTAACAATCGGAATTTTGCTTTCAGAATATAGTTCAGTTATGGTTTTTAATTTTTCGTGCAAAGTATCACTTAAAAATAAAGAAAATTTAGAGTAATCCCCATTTATTTGGCAAGATTCCAAAGCTTTAATGTATTTTTCCCTATTTTTTAAATTAATTACTGCCCTTGGAAAATTATTATTTAATAAAATAAAGTTTAGTAGCTCTCTACCCACTCTCCCATTACCATCTTTAAATGGGTGAATTTGTTCAAACCAGGAATGCACTATTCCTGCTAATTCAAGAGGATAAATTTTTTCTACATTTTTTTCATAAAAATCAAATAACTTTTTTATTTCTTTTTTTATGTTTTCAGCTGGCACAGTTTTTACTTTTGTTCCTGTTATAAATATTGGACCAGTTCTATATTTTCCTGGATCTTTATCCTGAAACCCAGAAACAATAATAGAGTGTAATTTTTTCAAAGTAGATTCTTTAAATTGTTTTCTTTTTTCTAAAAATATCCTTGCCTTACCCAAGTTTTCTATTTCTTTTACCTCATTAACTTCATGCCCGGAAATACTTATACCTTTCTCAAGAATCAAATTTGTATCTTGTAATGAGATTGTGTTTCCCTCAACAGACACACTTCCCTGAGCAAATCTAACATAATCATCTTTATTATAAGAGTAATAAGTATCTGGAAGCTCTTTTTTTATTATATCAATAATTTCTTTAAGTCTTTCCAATTCAAGTATTTGTATTTCGCTAAGAACCTTTAATTTATAGTGCTTAATGGCGTACTTTGTCTTTTCAAGAGATATTTTTGTTACTAAGTCATCAATTCCTTGCATAATATCTTCTTTCTTTAGGCCTTTTAAGGATACTGATACATTTTTTGCAGAGTTGCCATAAGAAATATATTTTTCAAGGTAATAGGCTTTTGCCTTATTTTTTACTCTAACTACTAAGTGCATATATAATTAGATCGGCGAAATAGTTAAAAAGCGATGTTTTGTGCTTTTTTCGCCGTAAACAGTCAAACCACAAGATGATTACTTTCTATTCCTTTAACCTTAAACTTCTTCCACTTGCCCAAAGACAGAGGCTTTTTACTATTAATTTTTACCAGAATGTAATTCCTTGTTCTGCCCCAAAAAAAAGGAGTTTTATACTCATCCACATAGACCTCAATTGTTTTTCCCAAATAGGAACTTAAACCTGATTTTATTATTCCTTTTTGCAAACTTGAGAGTTTTGTACTACGAGTTTTCTTTATCTCTGAACTAAGCTGTTTCATTTCCTGCGCTTTAGTAAAAGGCCTTACCCAAAACTGAGAAACATTAACAATCAACGGTTTGTGTTTTTTTATAAAAATATAACTCTCATCAAACTGTTTTTCTGTTTCTGTTGGAAACCCACAAATAATATCTGTTGAAAGAGTTACAATTCCATTTAATTCAGAAGATATTTTTTCTATTTTTTTCTTATTATATTTTCTGTTCATTTTTTTCAATACAGAATCATTTGCAGATTGTATTGGAATATGTAAAAATTTGTAGAAACAGTTTGTGTTTTCAAAAAACGTTTTTGTTTCTTTTAAGTATTTGTAAATATGTTCTGGGTTTGCCATCCCAAACCTAAACATTACATTTTTATCTTTAAACTTTTTTTCTATTTCTTTTAATAAGCCAAGATAATTAGATTTAAAGTCTACACCATAAGCACCATTATCTTCGGAGCTTAGCCAAATTTCATGACAGCCTTTTTTTATTAATCTAGAAATAGTTTTTATTATTTCTTTTTGAGGATAAGAAAAAAATCTTGGTTTTGCTTGTTTTGTTTTACAATAAGTACAAGCCCCTAAACAGCCAATAAGTATTGGGATAATTGCAATCCCATTAACTGCACTTATATTCGCAAGTTTATTATTTTTTTCAGAACCAAGAAGGTGAATAGGTTTTTTATTTTTTTCCAAAAAATTAATAACTTCACCAATTCTAGTCACATTATATGGGCTAACTAAAGAATAATCTTTAAATTCTTTTTTCTTTTTCTTATCAGAAACTAAACAACCACAAATGATTATTGCATATTTGGGCAAAGGAATTGTTTTTATAAAATCAATAACTTTATTTTCTGTAGGCCCTTTAACTGAGCAACTATTTACTATTACATATTCCGCCTGAGAAAAATCAAAATCCCCTACTAAAGCCACAGAAGACAAAATGTTTTTCATAATATTAGAATCAGCTTGATTTGATGCACACCCAAAAGTAACTATTTTTATTTTAGGTAAATACATAAAAATCACTTTTTATTTATTTTCGCTACTTTTTTTCTGGGGGAAATGTTTTTTCTTAGTTTCTTTGCATCGTCCTTAATCTTATCTGCAATTGCAGTTGTTTTCAAATACACTTTAAACAAATTTGAAACTTGTATTTGAGCATACTTAAAAAATTCTTCCTTCATTTCTTTAATTGGTTTTTTTGAAAAGAAGATTATAGTAGTTCCAATAATCAGGGGGATCCATAAACTAAAAATTCGTTCTAAAAGAATTACTCCAAAAGCAACAGAGCCAGTTATCCCAAGAACACCAGATAAAAAAACAAAAGCTAGTTCATATGCCCCTAAACCACCTGGAAGCAAACTTGCTCCAGCAATAAGTTCACACAACGCCCATAAGCCCAGTACAACAAAATAATTTATTTCTACCCCAAAAACCAAGAAAATAAAATAAATTCTAATAGAGATAAAAAACATTTTTAGTAAAGTTAAAAATACACTAAAAAATAAAACTCTAAATGAAAGTAATTTTAATTTTTTTATCTGCTCCCAGGCATTAGTTAATATCTGTCTTAAAAAACTAAAAACAACGTCCCCAGTTTTTATTTTGATATTTGCTTGCTGCAAGAAGTAATAGAAAACAGCCACAAAAATTATCCCCAATATAATAAACAATACTGTTAGTAAGAGCCTATCCATTATTGTCGGAAATGGCAAAAAGATAGCAGCAATAAGACCAATAAACAGAGTAATTGAAAAATCAAATAAGTTTTCTAAAATTATGCAAAGCAGCACATTATGATACTTCGCATTATAATAATATTTCAATACAAGCAAACGCATTGCTTCCCCCAATGGTTTCGGGGGGATCCCCAAAGTGGTTGCCAAGCCAGCCAAATAATAAACTATTTGTTTTGGACGGAAATGATTTTGTGAATACAGATTATATCTTAAAACTAATGTTAATATTTGTAAAACAGTTAATGCAAATAGTAATAGAAGATACTTTAAATTAAGTCCGCTATAGGTAAATAATACAAAAAAACCAAATTTATAAAATAAAAATAAAAATATGGCAATTACAAATAAATAAATAAACAGATATTTTTGATAATTATATATGCTATCAATTTTCTTTATTGCATGATGTATTTTGCCATTAAAATGAGCAACAAGATTTTCAAAAGCGTTATTTTTTTTCCCCATACAAATCAATTAGAAAAACAAAAATTTCTTTTTTATTCCAGATTCCAAAATTTCAAAAGGATATGGACTATTTAAATCTATTTTTTTCTTTGCTAATCTAGTAACAACCTTGTCCAATTTATTTTCAGTAAAAGACAACAACTCACGCCTTTTTTTTGCTTTTTCATCTAAATAAGTAAACAAAGAATCATACAAAAAGTTTTGTCTACTGAAATTAAATTTGTCTTTTGCACCAAATTTGTTTTTCTTAAAAGCTTGCTTAAAAACATCAAAGCAAACATCTACTGATTTTAAAGATTCAAAAAAGTTGTTCCCAGAAAGGTTATCATTAATTCCGCCAGCAGTACCTAACAAAGCACACCTGTCCCCAAGCAAAGGTTTTTTTCCATTATATAAAATCATTTCCTTATATCTTACCTCACCATCTATTTCCCAGCCACCTTTATATAAAAATGAATCTAATGACTCTTTAGAAATTTCAGAAGATACCAAATATGCTTCTTTAGAATTTATT
>CAYZSS010000022.1:0-1242 GCA_964480435.1 uncultured archaeon
TTAAGAAATGTAATTGATACTGTTATTGTAATACCAAACGATAAAATATTAGAAATTGCTCCTGACTTACCATTAAATACAGCATTCAGGGTTGCAGATGAAGTTTTAACAAATGCAGTTAAAGGAATTGCTGAAATGATTACTAAGCCTGGGCTAATCAATCTAGACTTCGCAGATCTAAGGACTATTATGAATAGGGGTGGAGCAGCAATGATTGGATTAGGAGAAAGTACTCCTGAATCAAATACAGCAGATAGAGCATTATTGGCTGCTGAAAATGCATTAACTTCTCCTTTATTGGATATTGATATTTCAAAAGCTAAAAGGGCTTTGGTAAATGTGGTTGGTGGCACAGATATGAGCATAAAAGAAGCCCAAACTATAGTTGAAGCTGTAGCAAGTAAAATAGATCCTGAAGCACATATTATTTGGGGTGCTATGATTGATGCAGAAATGCCTAAAAGCCAGATAAAAGCCATGATTGTTGTGGTTGGTGGGTATTTCCCTTATATTGATGCTCCTTTGGGCCCAGATGGAAAAACAAAATATAGAAATACTGGTGATGAAGACATTGATGACTTTGATATAGGCTACACTGGCTGAATAAGGGTGGACTATATAAAACTAATAAGTCTAATGGATATAGCATATAAAAAGGCTTTGAGAGTTATAGGCTTCTAGGTGTGATTATGGGTTTTCTAAATAATTCAAAAAGGGTTTTTACTGTTGCAAAGAAACCAGATAAGGCTGAATACTGGGCAATAGCCAAATCAACAGGGTTGGGAATCTTGTTTGTTGGGCTGGTTGGTTTTTTAATATATTTAATATTTCATTTTTTCTTGCTATAGAGTGATATACTATGCTGTTTACTTTGAGAACAATGTATGGACGTGAAGAACTAGTTGCCTGTATTCTTAAAAAGAAGGTTGAGGATGAAGGTTTGGCTATTTATTCTGTAATAATGATGCCAAATGTTAAGAATTACCTTTTGGTTGAATCAGATAATGAAACAACTCTGAAAAGAGCAATAATTGATATTCCATATGTTAGAAAGACTAATATCACTGTTGGAAATGTAAGTCAGGAAGAACTAAAATCCTTACTGAAGGTAGAACCAATGATGCAAAAGCTAGATGTTGGCACAGTAGTAGAGATAAAAAGTGGATACTTAAAGGGAAGCAGGGCAAGAGTAGTAAGAGTAAATCCTACTAAAGAGGAAGTTACTGTTGAAGTGCTTGATGC
>CAYZSS010000022.1:1342-15054 GCA_964480435.1 uncultured archaeon
GAATAGAAGCGAAGCGCTTTTTTCCTTTAAATGTGGGTAAGGGGACCATAGATTTATAAATCTAATTGCCCCTAAATAATGCAATAAGCCTATTTATAGGCCGTACTGCAACTTTGCAGGAGGTTTTAATTTGAAAAAAGAACTTGTTGAACTTTTGAAGAACTCAATATTGGAGTCTAAGCCAAGGAAATTTCCTCAGGCTGTTGACGTCTGTGTTAACTTTAAGAACATAAATTTTAAATTACCTCAGAACAGAGTCGATGTTACTGTTGAGTTTCCTAAACCATTCACAAAAGAAACTAAAGTTCTATTATTTGCTTCTGAATCTGGGTTACAACACGAACTTAAAGATTTAGTTGATAGAGTTGTTGCAATTGAGGATATCCCTAATTTAGATAAAAAAGCAATAAAAGGTATTGCTATGGGGTACGATTTATTTTTTGCTGAAACTAAGGCAATGCCAATAGTTGGTAAGTACTTGGGTCAAGCTTTGGCTCCAAGGGGAAAAATGCCTAAATTAGCTTTACCTAACAAAAACGCAATGTCTGCAATGATTCAAAAAGAGCAAAATTCGGTAAAAATTACAAATAAGAAAGGTAAATTTTTGCCTACTGTTCATTTCAAGATAGGTACTGAAAAAATGCAGGCTGAAGACTTGGCACTGAATTTGTCAACTGCGATGGAGAAGTTATTAGCTTCATTACCATCAAAAGAGCAGAATATAAGATCTATGTATGTTAAAACAACTATGGGGAAAGCATTACCTATGGAAATGAAATTATTCTTGTAAATAACGCAATTTAATGTGTAGTGATACTTATGATCAAGTTTGAATTTTTGTTCAAGGAAAAGTTCACAAAAATATCAGACAGGCTCATAAAATGGTGATACTTATGATCTCAGGAAAAGGGCATAATAAAGTTTGGAAAGAAAAGCAGATAAACGAAGTTAAAAGTAACTTTGATAAATATTCAACAGTTGCTATTGCTTGTGTAGAATCTTTGCCTTGTGCAATAGAGAGAAAATACAGGGCTTTATTGAAGAAAGACGGCGCATTTATAGTAAATGTAAAAAATAGACCGGTTAAGATTTTTTTAAAAGATGCAAAACTTGAATTGGCCGATAAAGTAAAAGGCACTTCAGTGATTATACTTTCAAACAAAAGTCCATTTGAATTATTTGGAATGATAAAAAAGAATTCTGGCACTACATCAGCAAAAGTTGGAGCTGTAGTAGATATCCCTATTGAAATTCCTGCAGGGGATACTGGGATTGCAGCGGGACCTGCGTTATCAGATTTTAAAGCATTAAAATTAGATACTCAAATAAGAGATGGAAAGATTTTCATTGCTAAACCTAAGGTTGTTTTGGAACCTGGACAAAAAGTAGATGAAAAAACATTAACAATACTTAATAAATTGAAAATAAAGCCAATGACTGTTGGTATGCAAATAATTGGAATTTATAGTAAGACAGAATCTTTGTTATACTTACCAGATGTATTAGATGTTGATTATGACGACTATAGGAATATGGTTGCTAAAGCTTATGCTGATAGTACTGCATTAGCTATTGGAATACATTATGTGAGTAAGGATACAATAGCAAGATTAATTGCTAAAGCGCATAGAGAAGCTGTAGCTGTTAATCCTGATAAAAATGAGGAATGAATTATAATTGAGAGGTGAAATTATGCAATATATATATGCTGCAATGTTACTACACTCTACTGGAAAGGAAATTACTGAAGCAAGTGTTGAAAAGGTATTATCCGGAGTAGGCGTAGAAGTAGACAAGGCTAAAGTTAAATCTTTGGTTGAAGCTTTAAAAGAAGTTAATATTGAAGAAGTAATTAAGCAAGCATCAACTGCTGTTGTTGTAGCTCCTGCTGGATCTTCCGCTCCTGCAAAGGCTGAAGAGCCAAAGGAAGAGAAGAAAACAGAAGAAGAAGCAGCTGCTGGTTTAGGCTCATTATTCGGTTAAACGAAGATTTGCTTAAGGGGTTAAATTACCCCTTCTTTATTCTATTCTTTAACTCTTTTTTGTTTTCTAGTTTTTTTAGTAATCTTTATATTTATTAACCTACTTTTTCATATGTGATTATTTATGCCTCCTGAACGTCCTATTTTTAAAATAAAAACAGTAAAAGGGAAAGAAGTAAAAAGAATGACTCCTTCTTCTCAGATGTTTGAATTAAAAAGAAGATTGGCAGGAATGACAGGCGAACAAATTAGACAATTAATTAAAACAAAATCTACACTTGCAATAGATTTATTAGCTCTGTTGTTAAATGCTAGACGTCTTAAGAGTAGAAATATTACTGCCGATGATTTGAACAGATTAAGTTATACTGGAGCAGGATTAAGTTATACTGGGGCAGATTTGAAACAGTTAGGTTATGGTGCTATAGACTTGAAACAATTAGGTTATAGCGCTTCTGATTTGAAAAGATTAGGATATGATAGGGCGGATTTGATAAAAGCTGGTTATGATGCTATAGCTGTGAAAAGATTAAGTTATGATGATGCTGTAGATTTAATAAAAACAGGTTATGATGCTGCAGTTTTGAAAAGATTAGGTTATAGTGCTGCTTCTTTGAAACAAGCTTATTATGAAGCTGCTGATTTAAAACAAGCAGGTTATAGTGCTGTTGCTTTGAAACAAGCAGGTTATAGTGCTACTTCTTTGAAACGAGCAGGTTATGGTGCTATAGACTTGAAACAATTAGGTTATGGTGTTGCAGAGTTAATAAAAGCCGGATTTTCTCAGCAAGAAGTAAATAAAGCAATTGCAAGATTACAAAATAAAAAATAATTTGTTTATTTTCAGTTTTTTATTTTTCTTCTTTAGTGCCTGTTTTATAAACTGCCCACATTAAGTTTTGTGCTCATTTTTCAAGTTAATCAATATAATCCTAACTTCTTTCTTTCCAGATGTTTGAAATCCTAAAAACGTATACATAAAGTATCTACATAAAACTAAAACATATATAAAGATTTATTTCTTGTTTTTCTATATTCTATTTTTTAAGGTGATATCAGATGATTAAGAAAGTTAGAAAGAGAGATGGCAGGATAGTTGACTTTGATAAAGACAGAGTTGAGGGGGCAATAACTAGGGCTTTTGAATCGGTTAATGTTCCTCTTGTACATGTAAAAGGTATTGTGGAAGGTGTAATAGAGGATTTAGTTGATAGAGATTCTAAAGATGTGCCGTCTGTAGAAAATATTTCTGATCTAATAGAAAGATCTCTAATGGAGCATGGATTTAATGAAGTAGCAAAATCCTTTATACTTTATAGAGAATATAGAAGACAAATAAGAGAACTTAAGAAAGCTGTTTTTGGAGAAGATACAAAAACAAAATTATCTCTGAATGCAATAAAAGTATTGGAGGGGCGTTGTCTTCTTAAGGATGGAACAGGAAAGATAATTGAAACTCCTGAAATGATGTTTAAAAGGGTAGCAAATAACCTTGCGTCCGCAGAGGCAAACTATGTTTCTGATAAAAAGAAAGCAAAAGAATTAATTAAGGATTATTCAAATGAATTTTTTGAACTTATGACTTCTTTGAAATTCTTGCCTAACAGCCCTGCTCTAATGAATGCTGGTGCTGCTCTACAGCAATTAACTGCTTGTTTTGTTTTACCTATAGAAGATTCTATGGGAGGTATTTTTGATAGTCTAAAGAATGCAGCCTTAATCCACCAAAGTGGAGGGGGCACAGGTTTCTCTTTTTCTAAACTTAGACCAAAAGGGGATCAAGTAAAAAGCACAAGTGGTGTTGCTTCCGGGCCCGTTTCTTTTATGCGTGTATTTGATGCTGCAACAGAAGTAATCAAACAAGGTGGAAAAAGAAGAGGGGCAAATATGGGTGTTTTAAGGGTAGATCACCCTGATATAATAGAATTTATTACCTGTAAACAGCAGGAAGGGCATATTTCTAATTTTAATATTTCAGTAGCCTTAACAGATGCTTTTATGAAGGCCCTAGGAGAAAATGGGGAATATGATTTAATTAATCCTAGGACTAAAGTAGTGGTTAAGAGTGTGAGTGCTAAATCGGTATTTGATTTAATTGTAACTATGGCCTGGAGTAATGGAGAGCCAGGAATAATTTTTATTGATGAAATAAATAGGAAGAATTTTGTTCCAAATATGGGGGCTATTGAAGCAACAAACCCTTGTGGTGAACAACCTTTATTGCCATATGAAAGTTGTAATTTGGGTTCAATAAATCTTTCTTATTTTGTCAATGATGCTGGAAAGATTTTGTGGGATGATTTAAGAAAAACAGCAGAACTAGGTGCAAGATTTTTAGATAACCTTATTGATATGAATAAATACCCTGTGGAAGCAATTGAAATGATGTCCAAATCCAGCAGAAAGATTGGTCTGGGTGTAATGGGTTGGGCTGATATGCTTTACAAATTAAAGATACCTTATAACTCTGATGAGGCAGTATATCTTGCGGATAAGGTAATGAAGTTTATAGAAGATGCAGCAGTAGAATATTCTTCCAATTTAGCTAAGGAAAGAGGGAGTTTTCCTGCTTTTAAGGGTAGCTACTGGGATAAAAAAGGATATTCAAGTATGAGAAACGCAGCAATAACTACTGTTGCTCCAACAGGGACATTAAGTATGATTGCTGATGTTTCTTCTGGGATTGAGCCGTTCTTTTCTTTAGTTTATACAAAAACTGTTTTGGGTGGTCAAGATTTTGTATATGTTAATGATTTTTTAGAGGATGAATTAAGAAAAAGAGGAATATATAGTGAAAGTTTAATTTACAAAATAAAGGAAGCTGGATCTTTGCAAGATATTGAAGAAATTCCTGAAGACCTAAAAAAAGTATTTGTAGTGTCCGGAGATGTTTCTGCTGAATGGCATATAAAGATGCAGGCTGCTTTCCAAAGAAGAGTGCACAGTGCAGTATCAAAAACAGTAAATATGTCTAACTCCGCAAGTATTGAGGATGTTTCAAAGGCTTATATGTTTGCTTATAATTTGGGTTGTAAAGGTTTAACTGTTTACAGAGATGGAAGCAGACAAGTACAGGTATTAACAAAAGGTTCCAAACAACCACAAACAACAATACCAACTGAAAAAGAAGCACCAAAACAAAAAAAAATGGTGGAGAATAAGTTTGATGAGTGCCCAATTTGTAAGAAAAAAATGGTTGCTAAAGAAGGTTGCTATACTTGTATACATTGTAATTATTCAAAATGCGGGATGTAGCGCGGGTTCAAAAAAACCCGGGATTTTGTATGGCGTAAAGCCATACGAGGCTTCGCCACTGGGTCGAATTACCCCGGGAAATTGCACCACACCATAAGACAATTTTGCTTTTCACAAAATTGCTTAGGGTCCTGAAACTTTTTGCCAAAACGCAAAAAGGTTTCCTGACAAGGTGGTGCGGGTGCTTCGCACGGGATAAACTTTTTAAGTTGGCAAGCGGAACTGATAGTTTATGATAATTTATTATTATGGAACTGGAAAAGGAAAGACCACTGCTGGGCTTGGGGCATTAATAAGAGCTAAGCTAAATGATAAAAAGATTCTACTTATTCAATTTCTAAAAAATAATACTGTTGAAAGTAAATCTCTTAATGGGTTTTGCTTTGGGGATAGCAGTTTTATTTCTGGCACACCGGAGAAGAAACACTTTGGAATGGCAAAGGATGCATTTGATTTCTTTATGCAAAAAAAGAAAGATTATGACGTAATTATGCTAGATGAATTAGGGATTGCTCTTTACTACAAACTACTAGAAAAGAAAATTGTGCTGGATACTATTTCTGAATTCCAAGGAGCTGGTTATCCTGTTCTTATTGTGACTGGGAGACCAAAGATTCCCGAATTAGAAAAGATTGCGGATTTGGTAAGTGAAATAAAAGAGCAGAAGCACCCATACAATGAAGGAAAGTCTGCATTAAAAGGAATTGATTATTAAAAAACAAGTAAGAAAAATTGAACCTGTTTTCTTTTGTGAGGGTTTCATTTTTTTGTTTAACTAATGCTGTTTATTGTTTAGCCCCTGTCTGCCTATTTGCTTTCTTTTATTTCAAGTAACTTTGCAACAGCCTGTTTTACTTGTGAGATCTCTTCAGGAGTAATTCTGTTTAAATTTAAAGAGAATGTTGCTTTTGGTTTTAAATACTTGAAAGTAGGCATGAAGTCCTCTACTTCTCTCTCTAACATTAAATCTTTTTTAGTATAAATTATAATGTAATCTTTTTGAGTCTTTTCTAAAATTTTTCTAATTAATTTGTTTTGTTTTTCTGCACCTTCATTTAGTGCAATCATAAATATAAGTGATTTTGCAAGCCTTTCTACTGCAATAACAGTTTGCTTTTCAATTATATTCATCTTAGAAAAATCTCTAACTAATAATCCTGGTGAATCAATAATTTGATATGGTTTGAATTTTTCTTCAAAAATTCCTACTTGTAATTTTTGAGTAGTAAATGCATAATCTTTGATTTCTGTTTTACTTCCAGTAATCTTATTTATGAATGTACTTTTTCCTACATTTGGAATACCTACTATTACTGCTGTAGGGTATTTTTGGAATTCAGGACTTCTTCTTAGTGTTTTTGTGCTTGCTCTAATATAATCTAAAGATTTATCCAATTTTTTCACAATAGAATTTACCCTTCCAAAGAATTCAGTTCTCATCTTGGGGGCAGCTTTCAAATTGGTTTTCATTTTTGCAAGATGTAAATTTTTTAAATCATTAAGAAGGAATTTTGTTTTGGCAATATGTGCTAAGCTTTGTTTTAAATCACGCAAATTTATTTCATTTAAAAATAAGTCTTTGTTAATATCATTATCCATTTTATCTATGCTTGGGAATTGTTTTACTACATCTTCTAGTTGTTGTTTAATGTCATCATTTAATAGGCAGATTCTCTTCATCTCTTTGTTGGCAATAAATACATATTTGGTTTTTTTTTGGGTGTTTTGCACTTGGTCTAGTTCGGCTTTGACTTTTTGTGCAGCACTATCCATTATTTCCTTTGCCTTTGGAATGTATGTTCTTTCTTTTTGTTTTTTACTCATAAAAGATCCTCTGTTCAGTATCTATATGGTGGGAAAGATTTATATATGCCTTATAGTTATATAGATAGTTAATTTTTTAGCAAATTAATATTTATATCTTGTTGGAGGGATTTTGTGAAGACTTATTTATTGGGCTTAATGGGTTTATTTCTTATTTTATCTGCATCTGCTGTTTTTTCAGCAAGTATGTGGTATGATTTTGGAAACAATTGGGCAACAGATGGGAATGCCTCTCTAAATGTTTATGTGGATGCAGGAACTGATGGTACAGCAGACAACAGTAAGGCAGTAACAGTTTCTGTGAGTATTGACTCCAATGAATGTGAATATAGTGATACTACTTCTTTACAATCCAATGGGAAATATTATGCTAATTTTAATTTAGATTTAAATTGTGATGGTGTTTTGGATATTAATGGTGCTGACCTTAATTTTGTGATTTCAAGCACAAGTCCTGTATTATCAAAGAATTTTAGTTTTTATTTGCCTGGTTTTAAGGATGTAGATATGAACTGGCAAGATGGTAAATTAATAAGTGTTTATGCTGATGAAAATTTAACAATTAACCCAATTTTTTATGATGAAAATGGATCCGCTTTAGCAGATTTTAACGGGGACTTTAAATTATATTTATTTGGTCCTGATGGAAACTTTGTAGATAGTTATGATGTAAATGGTTTAGCTGATTATAATTTCCAATATGAAGGAAATTATGCAATAAAAGTTTATTATGGCGGAAAGGAATATAGCTACAATTTAACAGTAGTTAAATCTGAAGCATCAGCAGATAGTAGTGCTGATGGTACTGGTGCAGAAGGAACTGCAAAAAAGAGCACATGGTGGATTTGGGCAATTGTAGTTATAGGTGTAATTGCTGTAATCTTGATTGCTGATGTATTACATACTCTTTGGACTGAAAGACCAAAAAAACAAGGTTTGTCAAGAAAGTAATTTTTCTAAAGAAAAATTATTTCAGGGCCAGAAGAAATTTCAGTAAAGAAATTTGCTTCTTGCAAAGGTTAAAGTAATTCCTGTAAAGGAATTTGCTTTTAATCTTTTCCTTCTTTTTTTTATTATGGCTCATTTTAATACTCATTTAAAATTTGTGGAACCTTTAATTTCCAAACTTGACAAAAACTATTTGCTTTCTGGTACTGTGTTTCCTGATATTGGCTTATATGTTAATTTTTCAAATAAAAAACATCAAAAAGATTTTACTCATTTTTTTCACTATCCTGAACCAGAGAGTAAGATTGGACTTGAATTTGGAAGGGCTCTAATTGCTAAAGCAAAGACAAAAGAAGAGCTTTCTTTTGCAATAGGATTTTATAGCCATTTCTGTTTAGATAAAGCAGTGCATACCTATATTATGGGAAATAGCCTTACGCTAGATGAGCACATAATTCTAGAGTTCTTTAGGGCGTACATTGATTTTGAAAAGAGGGTTAAAAGGCTCTACTTTCCAAAGAAATTTGTTGCTTCTGTTTTTGAAGAGTTATATACACAAAATAAAGATAACTGTGATCATCTAAGGGTTGTGGGGCGCTGGAAGTTATTTAGATTTAAGTTTATAACTGAATATTTTTTAAGGCACCTAATAAAATTAAACTATGGTAAAAAACAAAAGAAGCTAAGAATAATAAAATGTATTTTGTCTTTTTTCCAACCTTTCTACAAAAGAAAATATAATGTGGATTTGTTCTTGTATTTGCATCCACCCTTAAGTCTTAAGAAAAAGCATTTGGCTAACTTAAATAGAATTATTGAAAAAACCCAGAAGGATTTCCTAAAGGAATTAAAACTTTAGTAAGCCTTTAGGTATTTCAACTAAAATTTCGTCTTTTCCAACTCTTTTTTCAACACCTAATTCGTTGGCATCTACTACTTTTCCAATTACTAGATATGAATTATTATCTGTTTCAAAGATTGCAGGGCATTGCGTACAACAATCTCCGCACATCATATTCTTTGGGGTTAATTCTTTCTTTATTTGCATATTTATCACTCCTTAGTTAAGTATATTTTTACTTATTATTATTTAGGAATAATTCTATTTTTAAAGAATACTGTAAAAAAGCTATATTTTTAAATTTATTTCACTAACGGACTGAGCTTTTATTCCTGTTTCTTTCTCAATGGCTTTAGCAAACTCTTCACTTTTTCCATGGTAGGTATATACTTTTTTTGGATTGCTTTCTTTAATAAAATCTATTAATCCGTAGTAATCTGCATGAGAAGATAGTCTAATATTGTGGTACCTATCTTGACCAGTTACAAAAGTATAATCTAGCTTCTTGCCGGAGATAAAAGAAATGTAATTAATCATGTCTTTGGAATATTTTGAAGGAGGTAAAATAATATAATCAGCATCTTTGAGCTCTTCTAATGGAAGCATATTCTTTTGCTTTTTTCCATGGCTGTTATAAACTTCATTTGAGAAAATTGTGTCCGCAGGTAGTGCTACATAACAACCCGTTTCTTTATTAATCTCCCTAACTATTTCCTGAGTTTTTCCTAGTTTGTGTGTAATTATCACTGGTAGTTTATTATTATATACTGTGTTTTTCACCCAGTTTTTTATTTTTTTGTAACCCTCATTTCTTTTTTGAAATTGATGTTTTTCAGTACCGTATGTACTTTCTATAATCATGAAGTCTAAGTCATTAATTGGTTTTATAGGTTTTGATATGTTTGTTGCTTCTGTGTTTATATCTCCTGTGACTGCGTATCTTAATTTGTCATTTTCAACTAGCACCGAGGCGCTTCCCAGAATGTGACCGGCGTTAAGCAAGGTAACTTTATTTCCATTTAATTTTATTTGCTTGTTGTAATCATAAGGAATAAAGTTTACGTCAAAATCATAATTCCGTTTTAGAAGATCTACTGTTGCTTTGTGTGCAATAAATGCATTATATCTTCCGGCTTTTGCTATTTTTATGTGGTCGGAATGTGCGTGTGTAATAATATTTAATTCGGAATAATTTTTCTGGGCTAAAGGGTCTATGGTAAATGGTACTTCCCCTGAATATTTTACTGTTGTGTTATTTACCTTTAACATTTAGATCCCTAATTTGTGGTAATAAAGATAGGGCTTTCTAGATTATAAAGATTATTGGTAAATGAAATGAAAATAAGAATTATGGTAATTATTTATATGGTGCTAGAGTTAAATAGCAAACAGTATCCTTGCTTCCTGTTATGGCATAGGTGGAATCAAAAAAAGAATAATATGGATTATTAGGAATTTCACCATCGTTACTGCACATGGCATATAAGGTTACTTTGTATGTTTTTGTTCCGGTATATTTTATCTGGTCAGAAGAAACAATAAAATCGCTCATTTGTACTTTTGATGGGATGAACTGAATCTGATTTGGCTCTAAAGAGTGAACTATATTAATAATATCTGTTAATGTTATTGTACTATGGTCTTGTTTAAAGGCCGCACCTGTGCTGAAAACTTCAGAAGGGTCGGCGTAAGCTTGTTTTACTATGCCTGCTGCCACGCTTCCTGGATTTTTTAACATATTTTCTTCATGTATTCCATCACCAAAAGGTATAAAATTAATTGCTATTATAAATAATATTAGTGCTATAATAAAAATAATAACTGCAATTCCTAAGATTTTTAAAACTTTTTTTCCAGTAACCATATTTTCACTTGTAAGTTAAGATACTATCTACTAATATCTACTGTGATTATTTAAAAATGTTACCCTTTATTTGAAATTATAATTAAAAAATAGAAAAAGAAAGAAACGTAACTCTACATTTCTATTGCGTTTAATATTCCTGTTTGTCCAGGTCTTGAAGTAATTTTTGCTAAAATGGTTTTATCTTGTAATTTTACTTCTACTTCTGCGCCTTTAGTTAAAATGTTTCTTCTTATGAACTCTTTGTTTGCTTTGTTTCCTTTTTCTGTTATTACTTCGCCTTTAACAATTTGTCCTTCTTTTGTTTTAACATTAACAAATTTTAATTTTAAAGGAACAGTTTTACTATTTCCACCTTTAATTCTCAAAACCTTTCTTTTTTCTTCTGTATTAGTTATTGCTGGTTTAGAAGGGTTATTTCTTAGTTCTGATAGTTTCTTTTTCTTTCTTCTTACTGTGTGGTTTAATCCACCTGTAGATCTTCTTTTTGCTTTTTCATTTGATAACATTCATTTCACCTTATAAAAAGTATATTTTTCAAAACTTTATGATATTTATAGAAGTATATATTTTTAAATAAGACGCTAATTTTTCCTTAGGTTTAAGAACGGGGTCGTAATAATAAAAACTTTGTTTTATAGCTAAATGTTTTTAATCTTTAGTGTTTTTATTATATTGAGGTATATGCTATATATTATATAAGGATGGGTATTTTATGAAAGACGACTTTTATGACTTTGATCCTTTTAAGTTGTTTAATAAATTTGAGAAGATGTTTAATGATATGGGACCCCAAGAAAAAAGAATAAAATCTTCGACTAGGGAGCCTTTAGTAGATATTTCTGAGACAGAGAATGAAATAAAGGTATTAGTAGAACTCCCTGGAGTAGAGAAGAAAGATATAGATCTTGAAATTAAAGGTAATTTTTTAATTATAAGAGCTACAATATCCAAGAGTAATAAAAAAGAACAAAAAGATTATTTGTATCAGGAAAGGACATATCAACAATATTATAGGGTTGTTCCATTATCTAAGGAAGTAGACCCTAGTAAAATAGATGCAAAATATAATAATGGTATTTTGGAAATTATCTTGCAGAAGAAAAAAGTAATAAAAAAAGCAAAAAATAGAATTATGATTAAATAGGAGGAATATTATGGCAGTAATAAATAAGTTAGGGGTTTTTAGTTTAGCAAAGATAATGGCTTTGTATAATTTGGTTTTTGGGGTGCTTATTGCAATACTATCTATAATTGCAAAGATATTTGTGTATGGTCCTTTGGCTAGTTATACTTGGAGTATGGCTGTTATACAAGAAATAATATTCATTATTGCAATGCCAATATTTGGATTTATCCTTGGGCTAGTAATTGCATTAATACTAAACTGGGCTCTAAAAGTAGGTGGCGGTTTAGAAATAAGTCTGGAGTAAAGGAATTTTTATGTCTCTGTTGTGATTTCTTTTCTCAGAGAAAAAGCAAATTTCTGTGCAAACAGAAATTTCTTTAGTAAGAAGTAACTTTTCGAAAGAAAAGTTCTTCTGACCCTCAAACTTTTTCTAGGAAGAAAAAGCTTTGTTGGCTCCCGAAACAATTTGCTTTTTAGGAAGAAGACATTTTGCAGTTGCAAAATGCTTCAGCCACTGAAATACTTTTGTTTTACACAAAAGTAGTTTCTTTGCAAAATGGTTTCTTGAAATCAGCAACTTAGGCACAAAACAAGAGGTATTTTATGCCAATAATATTTAATAAACTGAAGAGGAGGACCCGGAAATCTGTTGTTAGTGTTGATTACTCGGTATTTCTTTTCTTTTTTGTAATAATATTGGCGTCTTTAATTCTATTTTCTTTTACTACAAAATTTATAAGTGTAATTTTTTTATGTTTGGTATTTCTTATTTCTGTAATAGTTCACGATTTAGCCCAAATCCTTTACATGATGGCTTTAAAATACAAACTCAAGAGATTTGTGATGTATCCTTTTGGATCTAAGAAAGTTTATGACCGGTTTTTTGATAAACCTACACATGAACTGTTTTATGCTTTAATTGGGCCGATTTCTAATCTGGTTGTTCTTGTGGTTGCTTTTATAATTGCAGTAAATTTACCTAGTGCTTGGCCTGAATCAATCATGCTTAAAGATACTTTGACTGCACAGACTTTTGATATTGCTCTGATTCAATTCCCTCTGTTTGTTGTTGTGTGGATAAACTTTTTACTATTTATATTTAATTTACTTATTCCTGCCTTGCCTTTGGATGGTGGTAGAATTTTCCATTCTCTTCTAACAATCTGTTTTGGAAATTATTCGGCAAATAGAATTCTGCCTTTGTTTAGTAAGGTTTTAGGATTTATAGTAATTCTTTGTGGATTTATATTTTGGGATCTGCTTGTCCTCATGCTGGGTGTATTTATTTATTTTATGAGTAATAAAGAAGCAAAAGAAAGCGAGTTATATGTTACTCTGGACGGTCAAAAGGCAGGAGACCATGTTTCAACTAAGTATCTAATGGTTAAAGCGGAAGAATCGATTTTTGATGTTTTTACTAAGATGTCACAGGAAAGAGAAGTAGATGTGATTGTTGATTATGGCAAGAATGAGTATGGTGTTTTGGGGATTGACACAATTTCAACAATTCCAAAAGGTTACTGGGTCTCAGAAAAAGTAGGGGATAGAGCAAAAGTAGTTGATCATGTAATTCCTACTGAGGGTCTGGCCTTTGTTGTACACTATATGATGGAAAATAGTCTGAATATCTTGCCTGTTTTCAGTAATAAAGAGCAGACTATTATTGGTGTTCTAAAAAGAGTAGATATTGCAAGTGTTATCAGATTGGGAAGAATTTCTTAATATTCTTGCCTAAAAGCTTATATATCTAAATATAGTTATTTTACTTGTTAATATATATATTATGCCTATAATAAAGAGGGAATATTATGAAGAAATTACTATTATTGCTATTTAGTGTTATTTTTGTTGCGAGCTTGGGATTTTCTG
>CAYZSS010000023.1:0-13373 GCA_964480435.1 uncultured archaeon
AAATAAGCTTTTGATGTTGAAGGAGTTCCATTAAAAGAGATTATTTGACCTAAATTTTCTTTTTGCATAATAAGAATAGTGATTTAATCTATATAAGGTTTTATTTTAAAAGAAAAAATAAAAGAAGAGATTCAGTAATCTGAATCATCATCTGAGCCATCTAAATCCTGTTCTTCTTCAGGTTCTTCTTCAGTATCCCAAACGTCTTCATCTACATCGTCTACATCGTCTTCTTCGCATTCATCATTATATTTGTAAATCTCTACATCCATTTCGCACACCTCAAGTTTTTATAAAATCTATTTGTAATGTTTGTATAGTATGAGTATATATTCTTTTCTGTTTTTTGCAGGTTTTCGGCATAACCCCTGTTTTTTGAAAAAGATAGCCACAAGAATAAGCCAACGAATAAAGTTATAAATAATAAACCTACTATACTTCTTATAGAGGTGTTACTATGAAAAATAAAAAAGAGGAAAATTTCAATGAGTGGTTCAACGAAGTAATAAACGAAAACGAACTAGTGGATGACAGATACAATGTAAAAGGATTCATCATCTACAGAGAATGGTGTGCGCAAAGCCTAAAAAAAATGTACAATATTTACGAAAATGCACTAAATGAAAAAGACCATAAGCCTCTATTTATGCCGATAGTAATACCTGAAGAGAATTTTTTTAAAGAAGCAGAGCATGTACAAGGATTTACCCCTGAAGTTTTCTGGGTTACTGAACATGGGGATGGAGAAAAACTAGAAAAAAGATTAGCCCTAAGACCAACATCAGAAACTGCTTTTTATCAAATGTATAGTCTCTGGATTAGAAGCCACAACGATCTGCCATACAAGAGATACCAAAGTGGAAGTGTTTACAGATATGAAACAAAAGCAACAAGGCCATTCCTAAGAGGAAGAGAGTTCTTCTGGATTGAAACACATTGTGCTTATCCTAATGAAAAAAGTGCAAGAGAGCACATTCAAGAAGATATGGAAACAACAAAAGAAGTTATTGGAGATATTTTCGGGATACCATTTATATTCTTCAAAAGACCAAGGTGGGATAAATTTGCAGGAGCGGTTGATACTTTTGCAGCAGATACAATAACAAGCAATGGAAAATTCCTACAAACCGCCACAACCCATTATTTAGGGACAAGATTTGCAAAAGCATTCGATGTAAAATATAAAACAGAAACAGGAACGGATGAACTAGCGCATTTAACTTGTTATGGGCCAGGAATGACTAGAATATATGGAACAATTGTTGCAGTACACAGTGACAATAAAGGGCTAAGATTACCTTTTGATATTGCACCAACACAAATCGTAATTGTGCCAATCCTAATAAAAGGAAAAGAGGAAGAGGTTCTTAAGAAAGCAACAGAAATCCTTACTAATTTAAAAAAGGCAGGATATTCTGTTGAGTTAGATGATAAACAAAAAAGCCCCGGAGAAAAATTCTTTATGTGGGAAATGAAAGGAGTACCAATAAGGATTGATATAGGCCCAAAGGACATAGAAAACAACCAAGTTGCAATCTTCAGAAGAGACCTAAACACAAAAGAATTTGTTAAAGAAACAGATCTGCAAAAAACAATTGAAAAAATAGAAACAGAGTTTACAAAGAATTTAAAATCGCAAGCAGAAAAAACATTTGCTACGCAGATAGTACCTGTAAATTCTATGGTTGAACTTGAAAAAGTAATTAAAGAAAATAAGATTGGAAAAGCACCGTTTTGTTCAATAGATGATGATGACGGCGAAAAAGCAGCAGAAGAAATAAAGGACAAAACAGGAGCAGAAGTAAGAGGAGCAGATCTAGTTGAAAAACAAAAACCAAATGAAAAATGTATTGTCTCTGGAAAACCAGCAACTTGTTATGTCTATATTGGAAAATCTTATTAGAAAGAGTTAAATAACTCTTCTTTCTCTTTTTATTTATGTTTAATAATCTTTTTCAAAAATTACAAATTATTTTAAGAAGCATTCCTGTTAAAAGAAGAATAAAAAAACTTGGCAAGTCTATTCCTATTTATTTTGATTACTCTGTTCCTTTGGAAAACATAAATATAAATATTTTAAATACAGAAAATATTTCAAAAACTTTTTTTAATCTTAAACCTGTAATAATAAGGGTATGTGGTAAAGGGAAACTAAATATAGAAGAACTAACTGTTCGTTCAGGCTGTTATATTAGTGCACGTGAGCCAATAAAAATTGGAAAAAACTGTTTTTTAAATACTAACTGCACCATTCTGGCAAGAGCAGGAATAGAAATAGGAGATAACCTTATGTGTGCAGATAATGTTTACATCAGAGATAACGACGGGCACAATATTACAAAAAATGGAAAAAAGATTCTTCCAAAAAAGATAAATATTGGAAATAATGTTTGGCTAGGCAGAGATGTAGTTATACTAAAAGGAGTAACTATTGGAAACAATGTTGTTATTGGAGCAAAATCAGTAGTAACAAAAAATATCCCTTCAAATTGTATTGCAGCAGGAAACCCCGCAAAAATAAGTTTTAAAGGAAAAATTAATTGGAGCAAATAATTAAAATACTAGCTTTTCTCCTTCTTTTATTTTATCTTTAAACTTAACAGGAAGTTCTAGAACATATCTTGCTTTTGTTTTAGGAAAATAAACTCTCCAAGGCTTCGCTACTTTAATATCCACCACAATCTTTTCTGAGTTCAAAAAAACAAGTAAAATAGGAAAAAATACAAAAAACATATGTATTGATGAGAAATATCTGCTTTCACAGTTCATATCAAATATTAAGCAGTAATTAAAGTTTTTCTTACAAGAAAACATCAGCCCCTTTGCTTTTTCAAAGGAGGTGCGTGCCTGTTTAGTTTTTAAAACAGATTTATTTCTTGTTTCATTAAAAAGCATAACTATCTCACTTCTTCTATCTGGGGTACATCAAGTTTTTCAACCATTCTTTTAGAAATAGCCAGAGACATTTTAAATTCATTAAAAAAAGGTTCTTTCTTTTTTTCAGGCTTTACTTTACTAGTAGGTTTTGATTTTTTTATTTTTGCAGAAGGAGTGTGTTTTACTATTTTTGTTTTTTTAGCCTGCTTCTTTTTTGCTTTAATCAAATCAATCCCTAAAGAAATAGATCTTAGTAATATAAATACTTTTTCAACCGCCATAGGAAATACTTTTCATTAACTTCTTTTTTATACTTTCAGACTTGGGCCAATCTAGCAGTTCAGCTAGGTCGTGCCCTATTGAGTACAATAAAAGGCGTTTATCCAAGTTATCAAACATAAACAATTCCGGATAAAATTCTTCATACCAAACCAACAATTTTGCATAATCTTTCTTCTTTGCATATTTTTCACCACTCTTAGACATATACTTCTTTGGCTGACTCACCATTCTTGATACTATATCCAAAACAAAGTCAACAGATGCTAATTTAGTACGTTCAAAGTCCAAAAGACCAACTATTTTATTATTACTTACAAGAATATTATCAAAATGTGCATCCCAATATACTAAAGCCATTTTCTGCTCATCTAAATTTGAAATGTTTTCTTTTATAAAACCCGTTAATTTTTCTATAATGTCTTTAGACAATAATTTTCTTTTTTCAATTTCAAAAATAGATTTTTTAATCTTTGAAAATATTTCTTTTTTCCAGCTTACTTCTTTATGTTTAAATTTTTTAACATATTCTTTATAGGAAGTATTATTTATTATTTTTAACATATCACAAAGTTGTTTTACTATATTTTTTCTTTCCGCAACTGACAGCAGGTGCCACAGCGAATACAAATTAACACCATTAATATAATAATAAACCATAAAATCACGATTATAATTTTTTTTAGAGTTATCATAAAAAAGCAGATTAGGAACGAGCAGTTTACCCTTAAATAAGTTATAAAAATAGGCTTCTTTTTCAAAGTTAGGTTCATTTTTTTTGTTTTTACAGATTTTCAAAATATATTTATTATTAACTAAGTAAACATCATTAGTAAATCCAACCAACATTTTTTCAATTGAGGTTATTTTCCCCAATCCTTTGCTTTCAAAGATTAGCTGTACAATTTTTTATTCATAAAAAGATAAAAGAAGTAGAGAATATAAAACTAACATAACCCGATTTGGTCTTTTATTTTCTTAACTGCTTCTATAGATAAAGAAAAAAAGTCGTCTAAAGATAAACCTGTTAGTTCAATCTCCCTAATTATTTCTCTGTTACAATTCTCTGCAAACTTTTTATCTTTAAATTTTTTCTTTAATCCCGCTACTTCCATATCAGAGATTACTTTTCCTCGCATCAAAGCATATGCGAAAATTATTCCTGTCATTGTTTCTGCAGCAGCAAGAGAATATTGTATTTTTGAATTTCTTTTTTTATCTTTCAGTGCAGGGATTATGTCCCAACCATAACCATGGGATTGAACAGCTTCAATAAAATCATCATCAAAACCTTTTTCTTTTAGTAGCTCAACTGCTTTAATGCAATGCTCTTTCCAATCATTTTTTGTAAGAGGCCAGTCAACATCGTGTAATAAACCAAGCATCCCCCAATATTCAACGTCTTCTCCAAACTTTTCAGCCAAGCCTCGCATAATAGCTTCGCTCTCAAGATAATGGTTCATATCAGATTCAAGTTGTGGCATACTTTTCAGCCAAGAAATAGCTTCTTCTCTTGTAATAGGTAAAATGTTCATCTTTACACCCACATTATTTTTTTAAAAATACAAAACCGTGCATTACTTTCATATCAGGAACTTCGCAGTTAATTTCTCTTATTAATCTGAAACCCTCTTTATTTAAAAAATTAATTAATTCAGGTAAGTTAATCAGACCAGAGTTAGTAATTTTTGCATATTCTCTTATTGACTTTGGCAAATCTCTCTTTTTTGTAACAGGAGATACAAAAGATTTTTGTGACTGTTCTATAATATAAATCGCTGATGGAGAAAAAGCCAAAATATTTTTTATACTTTTTTTCCAATCTATATGTAATAATACTAAAGAAAGGAGAACAGCATCATATTTTCCAGAAATAACAGTATTTTCAATATCATCTTTAATAAAAGAATATTTTGAAATATCATATTTTTGGAGCCTATTTTTTGCTTTTGCTAACATTTTTAAGTTTATATCGGTAAAAGTAATTTTCACATTACCAATATCCAGAGGATTAATATAATCAAACATTTGACAAGTTCCACAGCCAGGGATTAATAAACTAGAACCAGCCTTTAGAGGATATTCACTAAAAAAGGTTTTAACAATATTAGCATTTGCAGGAGCCTGACCAATATTAGCCATATGTAAATCTAAATCATTTGGATCAACAATATGTAACCAAGCATCTTTCTCTTTATTATCTGCCATATACAATCACAGGATTAATAAAAGCAAGATAAACACAAGGGCCTTTATGGCCCAGTGTTTTCTTTGCAAACTTTAGCTTTCTTTTACAAAAGAAAGCTTAGGAAGCAGGGGGTGGGAATTGAACCCACAATCGTCCGGTCTGCAGCCGGGAGCATTACCATTCTGCTACCCCTGCCTGCCCTTTTTACAAAAAAGGGTAATAAGATAATATCTTTTCAACAAGTTGCCTGATATTTATTAATTTTGAATAAATAATATTAAGTTAAGACAAAACCTTTTTAATATGCTCCGAAGACCAAATAAAAAAACAATAATTCAAAAGGCCTACCCCCAGAGTGATAGCCAAACTCTAACGGGAAAGTTTGTTCCGAGCCTTTTCAAAAAAGGCTACGTTCGCCAAAACATGTGCCTTTGGCACTCGTATGGCTTTACGCCATACAACTCAAACGGGAAAGTTTGTTCCCGAATCATAATAATTAAAAAAGCATTATATCTTTAATCTATTACTAGTTATATATTAATTATTGGGTGTATAGAGATGGAACAAAATAAATATCAACAGGAACAACTACTTACTGAAAAAACATGGACTAAGGAAAAAGAAGCAGAGATTATAGATAAAATCTTCAAAGAAAATAGATTCAAATTCAACAAAAACACAAAAAAGAAGATTTATTCAATTGATACTCCTCCTCCATTCATAAATGCCCCAATTCACATAGGACATGCAACAACTTATGTACTAATGGATATGTTTGCCAGATATAAAAGACAGCAAGGCTTTGAAGTAATATATCCTTTAGGTTTAGATAGAAATGGTTTGCCAATTGAAGTTGCTGCAGAAAAAAAATTCAATGTAAAGTTAACCCAAATAGATAGAGAAAAGGCATTAGATTATTGCCTAAAAGTTTTAGCAGAAACATCCTTAGCTTCAACAAACGCCTACAAAAGATTAGCAATTGGATTTAGTTCCTACGAACTAGGAAACGAAATCGGAGATGCATATTATACTGATTTAGAAGATTACAGAATATTGACTCAAGCAACCTTTATTGAACTTTGGAATAAAGGACTAGTTTACGAAGACGAGAGAGTAAATAATTGGGACCCTTTGTTACAAACTACAATTGCGGACTCAGAGATTGAATACAAAGATATTGAAACTTATTTTAGCGATGTAACTTTTAAATGTAAAGAAACCGGAGAAGATTTGATCATTGGAACCACAAGACCAGAGTTAATTGCTTCCTGTGGAATGGTTATTTTTAATCCAGAGGATAAAAGATACTTCCATTTAGAAGGAAAAACAGCAATAACCCCACTTTATAATAGAGAAATAAAAATAAAATCAGACCCTATAGCCAAAACAGACAAAGGAACTGGGCTTGTTATGATGTGCTCTGCAGGAGACCTTAGTGACATAAGGTTCTTTAGAGATAATAACATTAAGCCAATAATAAGCATAGATAAAGACGGAACAATGAACGAAAATACTGAATTCTTAAATGGGCTTCGTGTAAAAGATGCCAGAAACAAGATAATAGAAGAGCTTGAAAAAAAAGGTTTGCTAACAAATAAAAGAAAAGTAATGCACCAAATACCAATAAGTGAAAGATCAAAAGCAGAAGTAGAATTTATATCTATGAAAGAATTTTATCTAAAACAAATGGATGTTAGGGATAAAATCATGGAAATAGCAAAAGAACTTAAGTTTTTTTCTGAAAACTCAAGACAAATCCTAATAGATTGGATTAATTCAGTAAATATGGACTGGCCTTTATCCAGAAGAAGGTATTACGGTACTGAAATTCCATTGTGGCATTGTAAAACTTGCGATTATGTATACTTGCCAAAACCAGGAAAATATTATAGACCATGGAAGGAAAAATGTGAGTTAGAAGAGTGCCCAAAATGTAAGGGAAAAGAATTCCAAGGGGAAATAAGAATTTTTGATACTTGGTTTGATTCAGGATCAACACCGCAATATGTTTTAGGGTATTATAAAGACCCTGAATTCTATAAGAAAAATAGCCCCTGCACTCTAAGACCTCAGGGAAAAGAGATTATTAGAACTTGGCTATATTACACTTTGCTAAAAACTTATTTATTAACTGGGGAGAAAGCATTCCAAGATGTATGGATCAATCACCACATTCTCGATGGCAAAGGAATAAAAATGTCCAAATCCTTAGGAAATATTATAGACCCACAAGAAGTATTGGCCAAATACGGATCTGAACCATTTAGACTTTGGACAACTTTAGAAGGAAATATCACTAACACAGATATGATGTGCTCATTTGATAGAATTGAAGGAGCCACAAAAACAGTTATTAAACTCTGGAATGTTGCAAGGTTTATTTCTTCTTTTAAGAAAATAGAAACAGCTGAACTAACTGAGATTGATAAAAGCATTATTGCTGAACTAGACACACTTATAATTAATTCAGAGAAATCATTTAACGAGTATGATTTCCACAGCCCCACAAAAGAAATAAAACATTTCATTTGGGAAGATTTTGCATCACATTATTTAGAGATTGCAAAAAAAAGAATATACTCTTTAACTATTGGTGACAAAAGCAAAGAAGCTGCAGTTTATACCCTATATACCATTCTTGAAAAATTATTAGTGCTACTACACCCAATTACACCAGTAATTACAGAAGAAATATATTCAAAACTTTATAACAAAGAGATACATCTTCAGGAGTATCCAAAGACTACAAACATAAAATCAGAAGTACAATTCTCAGAAATCATAAAAATAAATGCAGAAATTTGGAAATACAAACAAGAAAAAACAATAAAAAACATAGAAACTTTAGAAGAGTATACAATTCCTGAAAATCTAAAAACCGTAAAAGAAGATATTGCTCTATTGCACAACATAAAAAATATAAAGTGATTAAAATCCCACCCTTGCAATGGTGGAACTATGGGGGGTAATTACCATAACTAAGCAAGTAATTACAGTTTTTACCCACCCCTAATTTTGTTAACTTTCTTAATCTAATTACCGTAATTACTTTTAAATCAAACCAATAAGAGCTATTTGGTTTGTTTTTGTTAACCAAACAGAATATAGTTAACAAGCAACATATTAATTGTATAATAAACCCAAAAGGAGGTTTTAGATATGGAAAAACCAAGAATGATTGAAAGCTTTGAAGTTCTACTAAAAAAATACGGCAGAGTATTAAGTTTAAAAGAATTAGTTGAATTTTCAAAGCAAGCAAGAGACTGCGGTTACTCATTTAGAATTAGAAAAGATTCAGATGAAATTAAAGCAGAGTATGAAGTTCCAGAACTTTTTGATAAGTTCAGAAGATATGCTTGTAGAGACAGGGACATATCCTTAACACCTGCACAAGAATACATGTATAGAATATAAAATAAGAGAAGAGTCAAAACTAGGCTGGGGATTTCCCTTCCCCTCCGGCCTAAAAATTTACTAATTCTAAATAGATTATTTATAATTTGTACTATAAGACATTACATCTGTGCAAATATCCTTATCTTTCCATTCTTCAACCCAGTCATTTACATTATAAACTTTATATGTCCCATTCTTCTGACTACAAACAACTCTTTCAATACCAGCATTCACCAGTAATTTTTTACAGATAAAACAGGGAAAAGCGTCAATAGGTTCAACCAACCCCAAATAATTTTTTTCAGAATATAAATAAACTGTTCCGCCTAAAATCTTCGCACCAGTTCTTGCTGCATTTATTATGGCATTCTGCTCTGCGTGCACAGATGCGCAAAGTTCATATCTTTGTCCTGAAGGAACATTATTCATTCTTCTAATACAATATCCTCTCTCAAAGCAACCCTTAGTTTTTCTTGGAGCACCATTATACCCAGAGCTAACAATTGTATTATCTACAACAATTACACAACCCATTCTTGCGGACAAACAATCTGATCGCAACGCATGTTCCTTTGCAATATTTAAAAAAAAGTCATTCCAATTTGGTTTATCACTATTTTCCAGTTGTATTTTCAAAAGCAAGTTATCAATATTCTTACTTAATTCATCCAAGGTGCCATTATTATCTAAAGTATATCTAGCCAAAGTCTTACATTTCATTAATTGTTGGGCATTATCGTCTTTGTTTTCTAATTCTTTCATCTCAGAGCTAAGGAAATCTTCATAAGTTATAACATGTTCCAACTCTTTACTTCTTTGTTTTGCCCTGTTATATCGTATTTCTGATTCAACATCAATATAAACTAAAAAAAAGCGACCCAACAGTATCCTTTCCAGAAGCTAAAAAACCAGTAAGCCCAATAATCATAAGAATCACTTTTTTGTTATATAAAAAAAACTACAGGGAAAACAATATATTCTATTTGCTTTACAAAAGATTAGATAAAAATAAAAGAGAAAAAAGGAATTAATTCCTATTATCTCTAAAGCTTCTTTTTGGGCCGCTTGTTCTTTTATTAAAAGGCCTTTTGTTATCCCGGCTATCTTTGCTACCAAACCGATCTCCACCATGGGATCCACCAGACCTATCATTTCTGTGGCTTCTACTGTCTCTATTATGCGGTCTATAACCTCCGCCACCACTACCACTACGTCTTGGATCAAAGTTCACTGGTACAGAATCAATAAGGTTTATTGCTATTCCTGTTTTTCCCATTCTACCTGTTCTTCCAATTCTGTGTTTGTGGGTGTCTTTATCCCTAGCCATATCATAATTTACAACGTATTCAATATCATCAACTTGTAAACCACGAGCAGCAACATCTGTAGCAATTAAAACTTGTTTTCTTCCAGATTTAAAATCCTTTAAAGAATATTCCCTATTATTTTGGGTCTTATCCCCATGTATAGCTACTACACCAAATCCATCATTAGATAATTTGTCACAGAGCACATCAGCATAAGATTTTCTTGAAACAAACACAAGAACTTTTTTACCATGGGCTTCTTTTACTACATTCAATAATGTAGAGTACTTGTCATTTTTTGTAACCTCTACGTTTTTTTCAGTTATATTTGTACCCACAACTTCTGCAGGAAGAGTTATTTCCTTATATTTTGGAATATATTCAGCAATTAATCTAGCAACTTTGCCTTCCAGAGTTGCTGAAAACATATGAACATTTTTTGGATTAACCAGTTTTAGGATTTGTTTTATATCTGTTATAAACCCCATATCTAAAATTCTATCCGCTTCATCTAAAACAACAGTATCAAATAAATTTGGGTTTATTACATGCCTTTTAATATGATCAAGCAATCTTCCAGGAGTTGCAACAAGCACATCTACCCCTTTTCTTAATTGTCTTACTTCATCATTTATACCGTGCCCACCATAAACATTGTAAACTTTCAATCTCGAATGTTTATTTAGCAGACTTATTTCTGTTCTAACCTGGACAACCAATTCCCTGGTTGGGCCAATAATCAAAACGTTTTTTGACAGGTTATTAAGAATTCTATCTGATATTGGAATTCCAAAAGCCAGAGTTTTTCCACTCCCTGTATGGCTCTTACAAACTATATTTTCCCCTTTTATTATTTCAGGGATTACTCTTGCTTGTACTTCAGTAGCATCTATATATTTTAGATCACTAAGTGATCTTTTAAGTGCACTGTTAAATTGTATTTCATCAAATTTTACCATATCCATTACTCCATGAAAAGTAATTTTGCAATTTAATATGGATCAGAAAAGTTAAATAAACTAATAAGAATTCACTCTTAAAAGAGCAAATTAAATTTATTAACCGTTCTATCACAAAGACCAATGTCTTATTACACAGCAAACAAATTGCGGTTTCTATTACATTACATCAATTACTATACTATATAACCTAGCCAGGTATTAGTTTATAAACTAGAAGGGTAACTAGATTATGCCCCCAATTATATGATTTAAGCTATTTTATTTCTTTAAATGTGCCTTTGTACATTTTCAACATAAACTTAATTGTAGGCATCAAATTGTTCTGTTTTTGAAATTCTTGTAATGTACTATAATATTCGCCCCTACCTTCATAAGTAATAATCAAAGGTGGCAATTTGTGTTTTAGTAGCACATTATTAAGCAACAACCTTCCAACTCTACCGTTGCCATCTGCAAAAGGGTGTATATTCTCAAACTGATTATGCACAATTCCAGCTAAAACAACAGAATGGTATTTTCTTTTATTTTTCTTATACCAATCTACAAGTTCAGACAATAAAGATTCTAATTGCTGAGGAGGCGCACCCCTATGTACAACAGTGTTATTACCATCAACAACTACTACATTTTCCTTTCTTAATGTGCCAGCAAATTCTTTTGAATTCTTGAAAACAATATAGTGAAGTCCTTTGATCAAATCAATTGAAAGGTGTTTTTTTGTTTTTCTACAGAAATTTAATGCTTCTTCAATGCCTAATGCTTCTGCAATATCTTCTTTTGATTTATTTTTAGGCCATTTTTCTTTTTCAAATAATTCATTAACTTCTTTTTGCTCAAGCCGCGAACCCTCTATTGCATTAGTATTGTAGGCAAAAGAATTATAGAACTTTTGCCATTCTTTTATCGTTAGTTTTTTGTTAGTAATATCGGCAGTTTTAATTAGTTTATTAATATAATTCAATTCATCTTCATTAAGAGCATATTTTAGAGGATCTTTCTGTTTTCTTACTTCATACAACTGATTTTTTAGGAATTTTTCAGCAATAGTTTTTTTTTGTTTTATTTGTACAGGAGTTAGATTTTCTCCTAAATATCGCCTGATTTTCCTTATTTTTCCATTATCACGGTATGATGTTGCTAAATAATACTTTATTTTTTTACCCACATTAGACCTTTCAATAAACATAATAACATTAGGTGACTACAAATATATATTCTTTTCTGTCAGGGTGACTACAAATGTACAAAATGTAGTCACCTATTCTAAAAAAGAACAAATAACATTACATTTAAAAACAAAACCACATCTAAAAATAGTTACTAAATTAATTTGGGGCCGTGGTGTAGCCCGGTTAGCATCTAAGCTTTGGGAGCTTATGACCCCGGTCCAAATCCGGGCGGCCTCATTTTATCCTTTTTTTTATAAAAAAAGTAAGAACTAAATTTCCCAAAAGAAAAACTTTAAAGTATAAAGCCTCAGAGACTATTCTAAAGCTTTAACACTTTTATTGCTTTTTTATATACTGTTTCCATATCCTCTTCTGCGCTAAGCCTCAAAATTTTCTTTGATGGATAATATTTTAGAACAGGCTCGGACTTACTTTTGTATTCTCTAAGCCTACTCAAGATCGCCTCAGGTTTATCATCTTCTCTTTGGAACAGTTTTGTCCCATCCTTATCACAAATGCCAGCTACCTTAGGAGGAATATTTACTTCATGATATATTGCTCCACATTTAGGGCAAGTCCATCTCTTACTTAATCTATCAACCAAAGTTTTCTCGGTTGCTTCAAAAGAAAGCAGATAGTCAAAATCCAAGAATTCATCACTTGCTTTTGCCTGGTCCAAAGTTCTGGGAAAACCATCCAAAATCAAGTTTTTGTGTTTGTAATCTATTCTATTCAAATAGTTTTTAAGTATTGGAATTATCATTTGTTCTGGAGCAAATTTACCAGACTTCATTATTTTATCTAATTCTTTTCCTAATTCTGAGCCAGATGCTACTTCTTCTCTACAAATATCCCCCATACTTACATGGGTAAATCCATTTCTCTGCACAAACATTTTTGCATAAGTTCCTTTTCCAACACCAGATGGTCCAAAAAATAACAACAACATATCAGCACCCAACCCAAAAATTATATTTTTCCTTTTCTATAATGTAAAGCAGTATCTACTCTATCATAATCGTGTATTTCCTCAGGTTTAAACCAAATTTTTATTTCTTTTTCTGCCTCTTCAGCGGTGCCACTTGCATGTACAACAGTCAAGATAGGCCTATCCAAAACATTTGCAAGGCCATAAGTATCATGTGAATAATCTCCTCTTATTGTACCTGGCATTGCCTCTTCAATATTAGTAGGT
>CAYZSS010000024.1:0-12705 GCA_964480435.1 uncultured archaeon
GTTATTAAGGCAATTAGATAATGTGATTAATATGAAGAAAAGTATTCTTGTTTTCTTGGGGAGTGGGGGGCATTTTGAACAAGCCTTCAGATTAATCTCCAAATTAGGAAATAAGTTTGAGTACGAATTAGTTTATATTAAAGGAGATAAAACAGCAAAAGCAAGAATGGGCTCTTTGGTAAAAAAAGAAAAGCTTGTAGTAACACAAGAGTATACAATACCATTGCTTAGAATAGTTAGCGAATCACGGATAAGAAATTTTGCATATTTATTTTATGGTCCTTTAGTTTGTTTACTTAACTCTTTTTCTATTGTAATGAGATCAAGGGCAAAATATTTTTTGAGTGCAGGAAATGGAGCAGCAGTATTTTTGTATTATTTTGGAAAAATCTTTGGAAAAAAACTTATTTATTTAGAGACCTGGTCAAGGGTTTGGACTCCTTCTCTGACAGGTAGATTAGTTTATCCGATTTGTAATCTGTTCTTTGTCCAATGGCCTGAATTGTTAGAAAAATATCCTAAAGCAAAGTATGTGGGGCGGTTAGGATGATTTTAGTTACTGTTGGCTCAACTCAGCATGACAATCTAATTAAAGCAGTTGATGAGCTTGTTGGCTCAAGGCTTATTAAAGAGAAAGTAATTTGTCAGATTGGAAAAGGCAATTATGAACCAAAAAATTGCAAATGGTTTAAATTTGACCCAAATATTGATGATAATTATTATCAAAAATGTAGTACAATTATTTGCATAGATAGTGCAGGAACAATATTTAGGAATTTGGAATTAGGAAATAAAATTATTGCTGTAAGACACCCAAATACAAAGGGGGCAATAGACCTTGGCAAGAAACTATCTGAAGAGGGGTATATCTATTTTGTTAAAGAGCCAAATAATGTGGCTATCATGAAGAAAGAAATACACAAAGGGGTTATAAATAAGAAAGGGCTAAAGATTTATCTTAAGCAGAGAAACAATATAATAAGCAGAATTTCTAAATTTGTGATTGAGGGTATTTAAGTAGATAATAAAAAAGCAGGGCAATATAGTTTCTAAAAGGGTTTTTATATGTGTGGAATCTGTGGAATAATTAATTTTAATAATAAAAAAGTAACTGCCTCGGAAATAAAAGCTATTACTGATACAATAAAACACCGAGGGCCAGACGCAGAGGGAACTTTTGTTAAAGATAATTTTGGTTTTGGCCACAGGCGTTTAGCTATAATTGATTTGCGTCCTAAAGGGAATCAGCCTATGTTTTATGAACATAATGGTTATAAATTAGCAATTACTTTTAATGGAGAAATATATAACTTTTTGGAAATCAAAGAAAAATTATTAAAAAAAGGATACAAATTTAAAACAAAAACAGACACAGAAGTAATTCTTGCCTCTTATCTAGAATGGGGTAAGAATTGTGTGAAACAATTTAATGGTATGTGGTCATTTGCAATATATGATTTTAATAAAAAAGTTGTTTTTCTAAGTAGAGATAGATTTGGTGTAAAACCTTTGTATTATTATAGAAATGAAAATAAATTTGTTTTTTGTTCAGAAATAAGAGGGCTTCTTATAGATAAAACAGTTCCTCGAGTACCAAATGATTCTATTATCAGTGCTTATCTATATATGAATTACTATGGTTTTGGTAAAGAAACCTTTTTTAAGAATATATTTAGATTAGAACCTGGTAGTTCAATTATAATCAATTTAAAGACAAATGTTTTTTCATTTGAAAAATACTATGACCTAATTAAAGAAGCGAAGAAATCTAAATTTAAAAAATCTGATTTGAAGACTCTGTTTTTTGATGCTGTTGAGAAAAGGCTAATAGCAGATGTACCTGTTGGTTCTTGCTTATCAGGGGGATTAGATAGTTCAGCAATTGTTTGTGCTATGCGGAATATAAGTCCAAAGAGTAAAATAAAAACTTTTTCTTTAATATTTCCAGGAAAAGAGATAAATGAAGAAAAATATCAAAAAGAAATAATTGAATTTGCAAAAATTGAAGGGCATTTTATATCTTTTGATGCAAAAGAGTTATTGAAATCAATAACTGATGTGATTTATACCCAAGAGGAGCCATTTGATGATTTTTCAATATTTGGCCAATATAAAGTAATGGAATTAGCAAAAAAAAATAATATGAAAGTGCTGTTAGATGGGCAAGGAAGTGATGAAATTCTTTTGGGTTATAGAACATTTATCGGTTTCTATTTAGTTTATTTATTAAAAAAATTAAAACCAAACTTGTTTTTGAAAGAATTGAAAAATGTATTGTCAATTTATGGTGTCATGGCTCTAAAAAGTATACTTTGGATGTTTCCTGACTGTATTGTAAAATATCTCTTGAGATTAAATGGCTATTGGATTAAAATGGCTGTGCCAAAAGAGATAATGGATTTTATTAAATTAAGAAGTAATATCCAAAATGAACTGCTACTACAAGAAACTTGTAGTTCTTTACCTAAATTGTTACGATTTGAAGACAAGAATTCAATGCATTTTTCAATAGAAACAAGAACCCCCTTCTGTGATTATAGGCTTGTTGAAAAAATAGTTAATATTGCTCCTGAAGAAAAAATAAAAAATGGTTATCAAAAATACCTTTTTAGAGAGTGTCTAAATAAATTTGTTCCTGATAATATTCTTTGGAGAAAAGATAAAATTGGGTTTGCTGTACCTGGTAATGAGTTATTAAAGGATTCTGATGGTCAGAAGTTATTTAAAAAAATATTCTTTTCAAAAGATTTTGAGTCAAGAAAATATTGGGATGCCAAAAAACTACAAAAAATATTATTGAACCACATAGCAGGTAAGAAAAACAACAGGGGTATTTTAGTAAAAGCATTGGTATTAGAGCTGTGGTTACAAAAATGGATTTATGTAAAATGATTTTTATGGTTAAGCAAAAAGATAAAAAAGTTAGTGTTTGTATTATTGGACCAGATAGTATACACACAAAAAGATGGTCTAATTGGTTTCAGAATTCCAAGGATTACAATGTGACTACTTTATTGTATCCTACATATAAAAATCCATTTCAATATATTTTTGCAATGAAGAAGTTGTTGTATAACTATTTGAAAATAAGAAAAAAACAGGATATTACCCATATACATTATATTGGTACATTTGCTTATCTTCTTGCCCCATTTGTTAAAAAAAATTTGGTTCTTTCAGCATGGGGTAGTGATGTATTAGTTGCCCCTAAAGAGTCAAAGTTAAGAAAATATTTATTTGAAAAAACAGTAAAAAAAGCAACTTTTGTTTCTGCAGTAGATAAATCAATTGTGCTTCAGTTTAAAGAGCTTGGGTGTAGTGCAGGAAAAATAGTGCCATTGCGTATGGCAAGTGTAGATACAAAAAGATTTCAGTTCTCAAAAAGATCAGAAACCCTTAGAAAAATCATTGGGGTGAAGAAAGGCTTTTTAGTATTAAGTGCCCGTTGGCTTGAGCCAGATTATAATGTTGATGTTTTTATAAAAACTATTCCGTATGTATTAAAAAAATTAAAAAACATTAAATTTGTTATTATTGGTAGTGGTAGTTTAGAGACTAAATTAAAAAATCTTGCAAAAGAACTTAAAGTTGAAAAAAATATTTTGTTTACTGGGGGCGTATGTCATAAAGACATATCTAAATACCTGGCAAGTGCGGATTTATATGTTGACCCTTTTGTTGGCAGCAGTTCGTATGATAAAAAATTGTTAGATGAAAATTCAGGTATAGGTACAACAACATTAGAAGCAATGTCTTGCTCTGTTCCTGCCTTACTTGCTAATAAATACAGAATAAAAGACCATCCATATTTGACATATTACCCTTTAGATCCTGGAGACCTGGCAGACCAAATTATAAAACTATTAAAAAATAAAAAATTGAAAGCACAGATGAAAAAAAAATCACGAGACTTTGTTGTGCGTGTTGCTGGTGAAGAGGCAGTAATGAAAAAATGGTGTGTGTTTTATGATAATTTAGTGAATAAAAAATCTAGAAAATAAAATAAGGGTTATTTTAAATATTCTTAAAATCATCTATTAATTTATTCTTAGTTGATTCTTTATGGGCTCTAGTAAGATCATACTTAAGTCTATTTCTGGCCATAATCTCACCAACCTTTAATCCCGCAATATTCAGCTCAATAGCTGCCTTTGATCCAAGATAATCTGCTGATACTGTCATATATCCAAAAGGCTTTGGGTTATTAGGGTATATCATTAAACTGTATTTTTTTATCTCATTTACATCAACATTACCACAAACATGTATAATCTGAACAAGAGGATTCTTTTTTGATAATTCCTTAGTTTTAATAATTCCATTTTTTCCAACAATTTCTGTGTTATGGTAATGTTCTCCTATAATTATTGTATCAAATTCAGGCAATTTTTTCTGATTATTTCTATCTTTGATAAATATTGCTTGTTTTCTTTTCGTATATTATTATCTAAGCTAATCCAACTGAAATTAATTTTATTAGCTTGCATAAACTGGGCAAGGTTATTTCCTAGGCGCCCGCTCCCAATTACAAGAATGTTATCTTTATGTACTTCTTGTTTGCATTCGAACATTAATTTACTTGCCAAAAAACCACTATAACGCATAATATCCATTGGCGGGCATTCTTCATTGGTTCCTAATACAAGGATGCCGTGAGACCTGCAAGAATCTAAGTCCAGATCTTCTTTTCTAAATTCCCACGTTTCATACATCAATGGTATTACTGCAGTAGGTTTCAGATGAAAGATTAGTTCTTTTGTTATTGGTCTAACAAATCCTGAGTTGGTGATAATATCGCATTTACTTAAATCAGCCAGGTTATTCTCAAAAATAATTTTAATTTTGTTATCAACTTCTAATTTTTTTGCTTCTGCTATAGTTTGTTTTTTTATCTCTTCCTTTGTTCCATACCGAGAATCTTTGGCTATAGCAAACACCTGTTTTGCACCTGCAAGAGCAGCAGCAATAGAAGTGTACATATAGTTGCCAGAGGCAGCTTCAGTGAAAACAGTGAGACCCTTGAGGTTAAGATCAAATTTTTTTATTGCTTGTTTTATAAATTTGTGTATTCTTTCTTTTTCTATTTCAGAAAAGGTCATCGCATTCACCGCTTGAAAGATATTCTTGGTATATTTCTTTACAGGTATGAGTTTTTATTTTGTTATCTTTAATATACTTTAGCAGTTCTATAAAAAGAGTTTCAGTACCTTTGCCTTTCTATTTATACTGTTCTAATGCATCTGGTTGCTGATAAAATTGTTTATAACTTAGGTAATGATCATTAGATTTGGTGTTCATAAAAATATGCATTGGATGGAAACTAAATATTTTGAGTCCCTTTGTATTTAGTCTTAATTTTGAAAGATCAAAAATAGATGTGTTTAAGAATAAAGAATCATCTCCCCAATAATAAGGTATGCAAATCATTTGTTTATTATCTCCTCTGGGTCTGCAGCAGGGGGACAACCCTTTTTTAAGAGGCATATATGTATTTGCATCGTATTTTATGCCACTATCAATAAAAAATCCATGTATTGCTGATGACTGGGTAAGGCCATGAGATCGTGCACCTATTGCATCAGGGTAAAGCTTTTTTAAATCTGAAGTTATTTTACTCCAGTCATTGTTATTTGTATAGTTTGGATGTATACCAACTTCATATTTTTTTTTGTCTAATGATTTTAAAAAAACTGAATCATGCGTAGCAAAAAAAGTGGCTTTTACTTTGGCAGTGTCTAAAAGTTTTACTACGTATTTAATAATTTCTTCTGGTGCCCAATCAATATCAAGTGTTATTGCTATTTTGTTCATTTTGTGTCCTCCCACAAACTATATGGTAATACATAACACCTTACTAATTCGTGCTGCACTTTGGATAAAGGAGTAGCCGTTATTTCACTAATAGGAACAAGATTTTTTGCAAAATAAAATTGTTCATAGTCTCCTGCACCCCAACGTTTCTTATATTCTAAAATGCCCTTATACACCCCACTTCCCTGCCAATTAAAATAGCGAATTTTTTGTTCAATAGCTTTGTAAAGATATTCATTTAATAAATAAGTTGTAGGGTATAATTTTCTTGATTCTGTACTAAATGCGCTTGTAGTATAATCAACAATGTTTTTTCCAATTTCGCAGATTACACCACCTAGAACTTCGGATTCGTTTCTTATTACCCAAAAATCCATTGTATCACTATTTTTTGAAATCTCATAACAGCCTAAAAAAAATTCTTTGGTATTACAGATTCCTCCAACATCTTCAAATCTTTTTTTGTATACTTCATACCATTGATCAAACATTTTTCTGTCAGGCTTTTTATCAATAAAATAATCTGATTGTTCAATTTTTGAAATTTCATTTTTAAACGCCGAACGCCTTTTATGGGTCATGTTATCAAGGGGATGTCCATTATCTAAAACAGAAATCTGGCAATCCTTTTTGTGAGAGTAAGCATAGTCAAACACATCTTTATAATCTTCAAAAGACATTGAAGATAGCGGATGGGTACAAATAGACATATTTAAACAATTTTTTTCTTTTGCAAATTCTTCTAATTTGACAAATAATTCTTTAATGTCTTGTTTATTGACAACATCAAGGCAGGAACCATATCCGATGTATGGCATCGAAACAAAGAAGTTCCCAAAAGAGGTATTCATTATACAAAAATTTAATTGTTCTGTTATAGTGCCATTTTTTTCAATGATCCCTACATAGCTTGTGCGTGTATCCGAATCTAATATTTTTGCCCAATGGCTATCAAGTTGAGAGGGGATAAGATTTTTCTCAACAGGTGCTGAAAAATCTTTTAATCTCAAAATTTTAATCATATTTTGATTCCCCACAAATTATTTATTTAGTTTGTTTCTGTTTATCTATTTCTTTTTTCATGTCTTTCATCGCATCTGCATATGAATATTTTGGATTATACCCAAAATCTTTTTTAGCTTTGCTTATGTCGAATATCTGACTCTGTTTTAATATCTCGTTAATATCTGGTTTATAAATTATTTTTGATGGATTTCCAGGCGGAGAAAATGCCCCTATAATTGCTTTTGCTTCATCTTCAATTGTTATCCCTTTTCCGGAACCGATGTTATAAACACCATTTGCTGTTTTACTTTTTATAGTCCCGATAATTGCAGCAACAACATCCTTTATGTACACTAGATCTCTCTTTATTTTATGTTCTCCCCAAATTTCTATTGGTTCGCTTTTCATTGCTTTCTGAATGAACTGGTAGTAAACACAATTTAAATGTGTGTCTGGACTGCCGTATCCACGTATTCCAGGAAGTCTTAAAGAGATACCCTGCATTCCAGTACCTCTTACATATGCTTCAATAAAATTAACTCCTGCAATTTTTGAGACAATATAAGGGATGGCACTTTCAGGTCCGAATCTACTTCCAAATTGTCTTGGTGTTTCTTCAGTTATAATTACCTCTTTTGCACAATTTACATCACTGTGAGTCATAGTATAAATTATTTTTTTACAGCCGCTTTTTCGACAATATTCTAATACGTTATATGTGCCCAAAGCATTTACTAAAACATAGTCTCTTGGTGTTTTTTTGTCAATATCTATGTTTAACAATGCTGCAGTGTGAACTACTGCCTCCACATCTTTCTGTGGCAGCTTATCAAAATCTTCTGGTTTTGAAACATCTACTTGCACAAAAGGAATCCCTAACTTTTTGTAATACTCTTTTCCTTTTTCGTTTCTACTTGTTGCTATAACTTCAAAACCATCTTTAACTAATTGATCAACTGTATTTCGACCAACAAATCCTGTAGCTCCTGTAACTATTATCATATATTTCACTCTCCTTTCATGCTTTTTAAATACCAGTTTACTGTATTTTTCATGCCTTCCTCAAAGCCTACTTTTGGATTAAATCCAAAAATATCTTTTGCTAAATAGATATTTGCAATATGTCTTTTAACATCTCCCGGTCTCGCGGGTTCGAATTTTATTTTTTTGTCACATTTTAAAAGTTTCATGATTTCTGTTATTAAACTTAGGATATTAATTTCTTTTCCACTTCCGATATTAATGATTTTTCCTCTTGTGTCTTTATTTTTGTATATTTCTATAGCTGCAGTAGCAGTATCGGTAACATAAATGTAGTCACGAGTCTGTTTGCCATCACCATAGATAACAGGTGTTTCATTATTGTAAAGTCTTGTTATTGTTAAAGGTATAACCCCTGCATAAGCGCCCGCATTTTGCCTGGGCCCATAATTATTAAAAGGCCTTACGATTGCACATTCTGTACCAAATGTTCTATAATAAGATAATGCAATTAAATCTCCTGCTGCTTTGCTTGCTGCATAAGGAGTAGATGGGCCTAACGGGTGCTTTTCACTCATAGGTTCATCATGTTGTGATGATCCATAAGCTTCTGATGAAGAAAAGTGAATAAGCGTTTTAAAGAGCCCTAATCTTTGAAGTTCGCATATTGTTGTTACTATTTCAATATTTTTGTCAGTACTTTGTTTTGGAACCTCAAGTGATGCGGGTAAAGGAATAACTGCAAGATCGAATATGACATCAATTTTATGTTTTGTTAATATTTTTTTCATTGCTTCAAAGTTTGCTGCATCTTCTTTGTATAAAACAAGTTTACTAAATTTTTTCTTTGCGTCTTTAAGGTTGCTTTCTTTACCAAGAAACATATCATCGACAACAATAATCTCTTTTGGATTTTCAATTACTAAGGCATCAACTAAATGGCTACCTATAAAACCAGCACCACCAGTTACTAGGACAGATATATTATTTAAATTCATTTTAATTCTCCTAAAGTTTCATTAAGTATTTTTGCTGCAATGTCAATCTCTTCTTCTTTTAAAGTATAATACATTGGCAGCGCTAAAGCTCTATTATAGATATCTAATGATTTTGGACATTTGTCTTTTGAGTTATATATTGGTTGAATATGAGATGCGTAGGTTCCAATCTGAGTCTGTACCCCTTTTGCCATGAGTTTTTCAATTAGTTTGTTTCTATTTATTCTTTTATCTGTCAGGGCAATATAACTTTGATAAACAGGTCTTACATTTTTATTAATATATGGGGGCTCAATGAAGTCCATTTTTTGAAGTTTTTCATCCCAGTACTTTGCAAGCTCTTGTTTTCGTTTTATTATTTTTTCAAGCTTCTGTAATTGGGCAACACCTATTGCTGCAGTTATATCACTCATTTTATAATTATATCCTATTTTTGTAAATTGTGGAATGGTGAATTCGTTACCTTTTTCTCTGTCCCATGCTGATGTCATGCCAAAAACAGAAATGTTGCGCATATCATCAGCCATGTTCTTGTCATTAGTTACAACCATGCCTCCTTCTCCAGTAGTTATTCCTTTCCTGGCATGGAATGAAAAACAACCAGTGTTTCCAATTGTTCCTGCATATGTATTTTTATATTTTGCACCGATGGCACAGGCAGCATCTTCTATTACTTTTAAGTTATGGTCTTTAGCAATTTTTATAATTTTGTCCATCTCTACGGGTTGTCCAAATGTATGTACAGGTATGATAGCTTTTGTTTTGTTAGTTATTTTTTCTTCAATAAAATCAGGGTCTATATTGTATGTTTTTGGGTCTATATCAACAAATACTGGCTTAGCATTGCAGTATAGTACAGAATGACCTGTTGCAGGAAAAGTATAATCGGCAACTAAAACCTCGTCTCCAGCTTTTACTCCAATGTTAAGTAGGGATAAGTGTAATGCAGCAGTACAATTTGTAACGGCGATTGCGTACTTGACTCCAAGGTATTTTGCAACTTTCTCCTCGAATTCTTTCACTTTTGGACCTTGAGTAACCCATCCAGAATCTAGTACTTTTTGAACTTCTTTTATTTCGTCTGAATCAAAATATGGTCTTAATAAAGGGACTTTTATATTCATACTTTAGCACCACTTTTTGTTAAATGTAATATTTTTTAGGTCAAAAACTTATAATCTATTCTTTTATAAAGTAAAGAAACAAATCTTTATATATATATATTGTAAGGGGTTTTAAAGCCAAAAATTTTACATATAATGGTTTATTCTAAAGTAATAGCCGCATTTTTATTCTTTATTGTCTTTTTAATTATTATGGTCTTAAAATCTAAAAAAGAAAAGATAATAAAGGCGTCTTTGCAATTTAGTGTTTCCAATATATTGTTGAGGATTTCTCAAATTATTCAGGGCCTATTTGTAGCAAATATTTTAGGCCCAACTATGTTTGGAATAAAAAATGCAATTCAACTAATATCAGATTATGGTTATTATGGGCACTTTGGGTCTTTAAGCATATTTAGTAAAGAAAGACAAAAGCTAGAGTTTGATGATACTTCTAAACGTGATTATTATACCAATATAATATTTACTTTTCTTATGTTAGTTAGTGTAATTATTATTTTTATCTCTATTATGTGCTTCTTTTTCTTGAATTATTCTTTTTTAACTAGAATGTCTATTTTGATAATTGGATTCCTTATCCCTGTAACATTATTTATAAATTTTATGTCTATAATATTCCAATCTAAGGGTGATTTTCAGTCCCTGTCTGTTATTAATATTACCCAAGCCGTACTTGTTTTAATATCAATTATATTGTTTGTATACTTTCTTGGTGTTATTGGTTATTTTTTGGGCTCTTTAGTGGGTTTCTTTTGTATTCTGCTATTTAGGTGGCTAAAAATAGATTATACTCCTAAATTAGTATTTAATTTTAAAACAATATTTTTATTATTAAAACAGGGTTTAGTGTTGTTTTTATTTAGTTTAAGTTTTTTGTTTTTCTTTAGTATTGACCGTTTTTTCATAATCTATAATTTTGGTGCTACTGAATTAGGTTATTATGCAATAGGGGTGTTTTTTGCAAATTTAATGTATTTTTTTATGGCAACTTTAGTTATACCTTTTATTCCAAAAATCTTTCAAAATATTGCAAGTAAAACAGAACTATATAAATATATTATAATTCCAACAAAAATAACTAATAATATTATTTACTTTTTTGTTTTTTTAGTGCTATTTTTGTATCCATTTTTAATTTTTATCTTGCCAAAGTATTCCGCTGGTTTTTTATATGTCAATATTTTAATCTTTTCAATATTGTTTTATCCTCTTTTAATAACTAATTACTTTGTCGGTGCAAACAAAGAGAAATTCTTACTCTGGTATACCTGCTTATTTGTCCTATTTGCTGCAATATTGGATTTTTGTGTAGTAATTTTTAAATTGCCTCCAATATTTATTGCAGTAGCAACTATGGTAACTTTTTTCTTTTATGGTGTTAGTATGAATTTAATAGGTTATAAAGATTTATTAGGTTCTTACAAAAAAGCTCTAAAAGAAGTATTCAACTGTCTTTGGCCTTTAGGATATGCTCTGGTGGGCTATGGTCTGCTTTGGCTTCTTGCACACTTTTGGTTGTACGATTTTATTAATTACTATATTGTAAAAGCAATTCAGGCGGTTTTGTTTACTATCTGGTATGCTCCAATCCTTTGGAAAATAGAAAAAGAGCACAGAATACTAAAAATGATTTGGGAAGGTATTAAAAGAAAGCTAAAAGGAAAAGATCAAGCAGTAGATAATCTGCAAGATACTATTTCCTAAACCTCTTGATGGTTATGAATTAAATAGTGCACCCTAAAAACAAGCATTTTTAAATGTTTTGATGTATTTATATGTATAAATAATGTTTTATTGTGAGAAGAGGTGGATTTTATGGCTACTATGACAATTTCTATTCCTGATGATGTTAAATTGGCAATGAGTAACTTGGATGAGGTTAATTGGTCTGGATTTATACGGAAGAAGGTTGTAGATAAAATTAATATGATTAAATTAAAGGAATCAATATCTGGCAAGGTAGAACAAGATATGAAAGAAAGCCAATTTTGGGTTGAAAAGGTAAGAGAAGATAGAAAAGAAAGAGTAAAAAGACTTAAAGCTGAAGGGCTGATTTAATGCATTTAGTAGTTGATACTAATGTTCTGTTTTCATATTTTAAAAATAATTCTGCAACAAATAAATTAATTAAAAGTAATTATTTTGTCTTGCATTGCCCTGAGTATGCAAAAGTTGAGTTAAAAAAATATAAAGGAGACATTAAAACAAAATATTCTTTAACTGAAATTGATTTCTGTAACTTATTGCTAGAATTAACTGACTATGTTACATTTTATTCCCAAGGCAAATATGCTAAAGATATAAAATCATTTGCAGGATTTGAAGATAAAAAAGATATTGATTTTTTAGCATTGGCATTACATCTAAATTTGCCTTTGTGGTCAAATGATAAATTATTGCAAATGCAATCAAAAGTAAGGGTATTGTCTACTAGGGATGTATTTGATTTATTAGATACTTAGACTAAACTGCAGGTTCCTAAACCTTTTTATAATCTAATAATTCTTATTACTTATGGCTAAATGTAATTTTCTTTTGTTCATTGGCCTTTTTACTGTTATATTTGTTATTCTCTGCTCTTTCTCCTTTGCAGATAAACTTGTGCTTATAACAAACTCGCAAGTAAGTCCAAATATTTCGAATTCTTCTAATGTGCTTATGGAAAAGGGCTTGACAAATACTTCTACAAGTTTGCATAGGGAAAGGGATTTGAATACAAACCCTACTCGTTTTGTTCCAAAAACTAATCCCGAATTACTTGATTTCTCAACATCTCAACTAAAAAT
>CAYZSS010000025.1:0-12453 GCA_964480435.1 uncultured archaeon
TCATCAAATTCAATTAAAGGATTTGATATCCCTTCCATGCTTGTTTTCTTCAATTCTTTTATTACATCTTCATGACTTAAGGAATTCGCATTTTCCATTGCAGATAATAAGACTTTTGCAGCATCATAACCAAAAGGAGCAGCTACATTTACTAAAAAATCATTGCCTTTTTGAGCCATAATTTTTGTTTTAAAATCATTAGGCAAATTAAACTTTGGAGAAGTAAACATCACACCTTCCCCCAATCCACTTTTTAATGAATCTTCAGAAAGAGTTGCATCCCCACCAACAATTGGAACGTTTAAATTTATTTCTTCTTTTGTTTTCAAAATAGAAAGCAAGTTCTTTGGGTACACAGGCAAATAAAGTAATTCTGGGTTAGTATTTTTTACTTTAATCAATAAATCTTTAACATCCAATTGGTCTTGTAGTACAGAATCTTTTGATTCAATTACACCCCCAAGTTTTGTGTACTCCGCAGAAAATTTATTTGTAATTTCTTGACCCCAGTTATTATTAACGTAAATTATTGATACTTTTTTCTTGCCTAATTTATTGTAAATATAATCCGCAGCATAAACTCCTTGAAAAGCATCAGAAGGATAAACTCTGAAAATATTATTTCCTAATGCTGTTAATCCTGGACTAGACGCCGTAGCAATAACATTTGGAATATTTTGTGTAACACCCATTGGCAACCCAGATCCAGCCTCAGCAGAACAAACTGGCCCCAACATCCCAACCAAATCATAATTATTTAATAGAGCATTATACGCTTTTGCCCCACCTTCCGAAGTGCACAGCCCATCTTCAACAATAAGTTCTATTTTTTTCCCATTTATTCCACCTTTTGCATTAAATTCATCTATAGCAAGTTGCACACCCGCAACTGTGTTATAGCCCCAGGTAGCAGTATCTCCACTCAAAGGAGCAACTAAGCCAATCTTCAGAGCACCATTAGCCCCATTAATAGAAAATACAATTATTATTGCCAAAACAATCACAGCAAGTATTCCAAAAAACAAATAAGATTTCATTTTATTTCCTCCAGCAAGATCTTTTGTATATACAACCTTGGTTTTTATGAGAATATATTATGTTTTTTGTATTCTTGGAATAAAACAGAAATATTTAAATATATTTTCAGTATTATACAAATATATGCTTAATTTAGACAAATTTGACAAAAAACTTCTATATGAATTAGATTTAAATGCCCGCCAGACCAATAAACAGTTAGCCAGAAAAGTAAAGTTGTCTGAGCAGGCCATCGCATACAGGATTGAAAAATTACAAAAAAATGGAGTCATAGAAGAATTCGTTTTAATGGTTAACCCTGGAAAACTTGGATACACCCATTACAAAATATACCTTAGATTACAAAACATTCCAACAGAAGAAGAAAAACTATTTCTTGATTTCTTAAAAAAAGAAGATGGGGTTTTTTGGGTTGTATCCGCACGCGGAAACTATGACTACATCATCTCTTTTTCTTCCAAAACATTAAATGATTACAAAATATTTTATTATAACTTAAAAAATAAATTTGGGCAATATATTTATTCAGAAGATTTAGTTTTGCCTATAAAAGCACCATTATTTAATCGATCTTATTTTGTAGAAAATTCCAAAAAATTAGAAGTAATATACGGGGGAAAACAAGTTATTGAAGAAATAGATAACAAAGACAAAAAGATTATTAGTGCTTTAGCACACAACGCAAGACTAAGCTATTTAGAAGTAGGCAAAAAGACAAAAATAAAACCAGACACAGTAAGAAATCACTACAAAAAATTAGTTGCAAATGGAGTAATAATAGGGACACGATTAAAACTGAATGTAAAAAAAATTGATAGAAATTATAACATTATTTTTTTTACACTACAAAACTTTAATGAAAAAAATCTAAGAGATATGGAAGTTTTCGCACAAGGTCACGCACCAATAATTTACTATATTAATTGTATTGGAAGCCACAACGTAGAACTTGAGATTGAAACTATAAATGATGACGAAACAGATTTTATAATAAAAAGTTTTAGAGATTATTTTTTTAAATATATCAAAAATTATTCTGTTCTTACAGTAAAGGAAGAAATAAAGCTAAAAATCGTGCCGTTCTAGAAAAAGAGCTAACTAAATTCAAGTTGTAGGCACATATTCTCTAATTACTACGTGCTTCTCATCAAGCCCCAAAGACTGTGCAAAATCAAAATATTTTTCTTTTTCCAAGGTACTTACTTTTGATGAATTAAATCCAGTTACAAAGCTCACATAAGTATCTATTTTTTGTTCCTTACATTCTTTAATAAATAAAATCAAATTATTAAAAGCAGACTTATATTTTGGCCTGCACAAAGTAGTGTAATCTTTTTCAGAAATAGCATTTAGTGAGATACGTATTTCATCCAGCCCAGAAGCTTTCAATAGTTTTGCTGCATTTTTTTTCTTACATCTTACTAGGCCATTGGTATCTATTCTCACTTTTATTTTATATGTTTTCTTTATTTCTTTTATTACTTTAATAATTTTGTCAAAATATATTAACGGCTCTCCTAACCCTATGAAAGCAATTTCTTCATCATCTTTTCGTAAATTTTTTTCAATTTCTGAAATTATCTTTTTTTCTGCAGGAGATTTACTTAAATAAAGAGACTTTTGTGCTTTTTTTTCATAAATATTTTCCTTGCCAAAATCGCTTTTTAATCTGGGCCTACTACAAAAAGCACAATCATTTACACAAGCATAATTACTTATCACATTCACATACAAAATATTTCCTGAATACACAGGAGTTGTAAATCTGTAAGTAATATTTTCTTGCTTCATATATATCAGCACCTTAAATTAACAAAACATGCAGAATTGTAAATATCAAAGCAAATAATGCAAACACTTTGTGATATATTGGTTTTATTTTAAGTCTTATTCCAAATACACCTACAAATACAGTTGCAATTAAAAACAAAAGCCCAAGTATTCCAAAAATATTAGTTAATAAACTCATTTTTTTATCCCTCTATAAAGTAAATAAGAATATACAAATAAAATTATTACTACTAATAAAATACCAACCAAAAAAACATAAAATACATATTTATCATAAAAGAAACCAAGCAAAGTTATTAGTCCTAAAACATAAAACAAAATTGCAGCCAGTTTATGTGTCTTATTCCAAACCTCGTCATTAGCCAAAGTCCAGGGCGTCCTTATACCTACAAAATAATTTCTTTTTGCTTTTCTCAAAAGGGGAGCAATAATAATAAATAGCATTCCAATTGCAGGAACTATAGCTTTACTCATGTTAAAAACAGACCCAAGGTTCCAAAAAATTGTTAATAAATAAATGTAAAACAAAAATAACATTATTCCAAAAATAAAATAGTCGAATTCTTTTTGAAATTTTTCATAATTTTGTTTTAAGGGGTCCAATTTAGGTAAAAAATAAAGTAATAACACCATTACTAACCCCACCACAGGCATTAAAAATAAACCCCACGCTTTTGACATAAAACCATTAACCTGTCCTGCCGCATCCCAGTGTGATGCCACCTTATCAGGAAAATGAGCATATAACCCAATAGCAAGCACAAAAGAAGCAATAACTAAGAATATTGTAAGAATATTAATTAGTTTCAGTTTCATGATAAATATAAGTTAAATAACTTTAAATAAGTATATACACCCTATTTTATCAAGCAGTAGTAGTCTAGCGGTTAGGATTGGGGCTTCCCATGGGCCTTTTTGTAAAAAACCCCCGGGAAAAAACGCTTCGCGTAATTTCTTAGGGAATATAACAGATAAAGTTATGCCCGGAAAGAGCCTCTGACCCGGGTTCAAGTCCCGGCTACTGCATCAGAGAGTATATTCCCTCTAATGTGGTTTATATGTATTCATATTTATGGGCTTATCTAAAACACCAGAAAGAACTTTTAGTAGGACATTTAAAAAGTCTATATCTACAAATAGTTTATCCACAAACTTATGAGCAGATGAAAAAAATAAGAGGCAATTATAAAAAACTTCTAAAAGAAATTAAACAACTATTAAAATCAAACGATTTAGCTTGCGATTATATTTCCAGAGTAAAAACAATCTATTCAATTAACCGAAAATATACTTATTGCCAAATAAAAAAAAGAAATTTTAACACTGCGATAACAGATTTCATAGGGGCAAAAATTCTCCCAAAAACTTATAAAGATTGTCATAAAGCTGCTGAAATTATACTTGCAAATTACAAATTACAAATAGTTGAGGGCATGAAAAACCCAGAAAATTTCTTTGGTCCTCCACAAAAAATGAGAGATACCGACAGTCAAATAAAAAACCAAATATATATTAAAATATTATATGAAAACTCCCCTGCCCACATTATGATACAACCACAATCAGAGATAAGTTCTATTTCAAAAGATAGGGCAAAATACATACAATGCATCAATAAAGCCTTAAAAGAATACAAAAGAAAAAATTAACTCTTATTTTTCTGATTTAGATGTTTTTAAAAATTAATAAAAAAGAGTATACATATTTAAAGTTATATTTAATATTTCTATAATGAATAAAATATTTATCTCTTTGATTCTCTTTTTTGTTGTATCAGCTATATTTTTATCTGGTTGTGTTTCAACAACAGACGACGACAACAACTTAGGCACCACACAATCAGAGTTAAATAGTGATGGAACAGCAAATAGCCCAAATAACGGAGGGCCAAGTGAAGTTGATAACGTAATATATATCCCGGGAAATAATAATCCTGCTGAACCAGATCCTAAACCAAAGGACGAAGTAGATCCTGCTGATGATAACCCTAGTACTACTCCTCAAATTCTTTTAAATGCCTTGGGTTTAGCACAATTATTAGGTTTGCCAACTGATGATATTGATGCAGCTACAAAAGCAAAAATCAAACAATATATTGAACAAATAATAGCTGACCCGAATTCAACAAATGCCATGCTAGTAAATGCTTTAGAGTTAGCACAGGCTTTAGGTTTAGACTCGGAAGGTATGTTTGCAAAAGAGATTTGGGACAAAATAAAAAGCCGAATTGAAGCCGAATTAAATGACCCATATACTTGTAAAAATAGATTAAAAGAAATAGCTGAATTACTTTCTCAATTAGGTTGGGATGACTTAGCTGATAAAGCAATGCAAAAAGCAGAAAGTGCTACAGAACTTTGTAGTAGAATTAAATATGAATATTTATCTGAAGCAAAAGACACTTATTATTTTACAAAAATAGATATTGTTGGTGGCGCATTAAAAAGATATAGTGTTTTAGGCCAAACTTTAGGTACTAGAAACTATTATTTTGAAGATGGCAAATTTATTTGGTCTTATAAAGTAGTTGTAGACAATGGTTGTGTTATTATAACCAAAGAAGGCAATGGAACAGCCACTATGGACTCAGAAAACCACAGTTTATTTGGCTTTGAAGATGCTGAGCAGTATGGCGGATCAGCATTTTTTTCCGTAGAGCTAAATGTAGATAAAACCCCATCACCTACAAGAAATGAATATTGTGATGAAAACCCTGATCAACAATTAGGAAAAAGTAAAGAATATGAAAATTTACAAGTTCATATTGGTGGCAATGCTAAAGGACATAGAGCAGTTGGCCAGAAAAACCAAGTTTGGAGCCCGCCACAAGATCAAGAATCTGGTTATGAATATACATATTGGGATTTGAGTTTTGGAGAATAGAAAACATAATAAAAATATCACAAAACAATAAGCTTTATAATTATCTATTTTTATTATAACATATGGACAAAAATTTAGATTTTACTATTGTTATTGGTGGAAGAGCTGGAGACGGCATAAGACAAACCGGCAATTTAATTGCCAGAACCTTAAACCAGAGGGGGTACCACATCTTTGTTAATGAGGATTATCCTTCCCTTATAAGAGGAGGACATAATTTTTCAATAATAAGGTGTAGCACAAACCCGGTCCAAGCTATAAAAGAAAACATAGATATTCTAATAGCAATGGATGAAAAAACAATCCAAAAACATAAAAATCTAAATAAAAATTCAGTTATTATTTTTGATTCTTCAGACGAAACAAAGCAAAAAGGAATTGGAATAAAAATGAAAGAATATGTTTCAGAAAAAAATTACAAACCAATTATGAGAAACACAGTTGCATATGGAACATTATGTAAAATTTTAGGAATAGATTTAAAACTTGCAAAAAAAATGATTGAAAAAATTATTGGACGTCATGTGAAAGAAAATATTGAACTAGTAGAATACGGTTATAATCAAACAAAAGAAAGTTTTACAAAATTAGATATTATAAAAAAAGAAAAAACAGCAATCATAACAGGAAATGAAGCAATAGCATTAGGAGCAGTAAAAGCAGGATTAGAAAATTATTATGCTTACCCTATGACTCCGGCAACAAGTGTTTTACATTATTTAGCCGAAAACCAAGATAAATTTGGATTAGAAGTTTACCAGCCAGAAAGCGAACTAGCAACAGTAAATATGGCTATCGGAAGTGCATTTGCGGGCAAGAGGTCCATGGTAGGAACTGCAGATGGTGGCTTTGCATTAATGACTGAAGCATTAAGTTTAACAGGCATTTCAGAAACCCCCTTATTATTTTTTGTATCTCAAAGAGCGGGGCCAGCAACAGGAGTACCAACATATACTTCTCAGGGATCTCTATTGTTTACTGTTTTCGCAGGTGCAGGAGATTTTCAAAAAATAGTAGTCTGTCCGGGAGATGCAGAAGATTCTTTTGAATATACAGGAAAAGTATTAAATTTGGTTTGGAAATATCAAATACCAGGCATTGTTTTAGCAGATAAAGAACTATCTGAAAATACTTACGAATTTAATTTGGAAATTCTAAAAACTGTGAAAAAAGATGAAATAAAATTAAGCACAGAAAAAAATTATGCACGTTATAAATTCACAGACACAGGTATTTCTCCCTTATTATTCCCTGGGAAAAAAGATGCAGTTGTTAGAGGCACAAGTTACGAACATGATGAACATGGAATAACTACAGAAGATTTAAGAATAGTACAAAAAATGCAAGACAAAAGAGCAAAAAAAACAGAGTCATTAATTAATGAATTAAAGAAAACTAAAACAGCAAACATATTTGGAGATAAAAAATCAAAGACTGCAATAATTTGTTTTGGATCAACAAAAGGAATTTGTAAAGAGGTTGGAGAAAACTTAAAACTAAAAGTAATACAACCAATTTTTATAGAACCATTTCCAATTTGGGAAATTGAAAAAGAACTCAAAGGGATTGAAAAAATTATTGTTGTTGAATTAAATATGACCGGACAACTAAGCAAAATTCTAACTCAAAATGAAATAAAAATAAACAAGAAAATATTAAAGTATAATTCCAGACCTTTTGTCTATGAAGAATTACATAAACTTATCAAGGATGTGATATAATGAATCCTATAGATTTAAACACATACGCAGAAAATACCTGGTGCCCAGGTTGTGGAAACTTTTCATTATTAAATTCTTTTAAGTCCGCAATTTCTGAATTGGTTAATGACAATAAATTAAAAAAAGAAGAAATAGTAATTGTCACAGGAATAGGTTGTCATGGAAAAATGTTTGATTACTTAAACCTAAATGGCTTTTACGCCTTACATGGGAGGGCAATCCCCACAGCAGAAGGAATAAAATTAGCAAACAAAAAATTGAATGTAATTATTTTTGTTGGTGATGGGGATTGTTATGGAGAAGGAATAGAACACCTAATTTTTGCAGCAAAAAGAAATGCAAATATTACAGTAATTGTCCACAATAACCAGAATTATGCCTTAACAACCGGGCAATTTACGCCTACAAGCCCATGGGGTTACAAAGGAAAATCAAAACCACAGGGTATTTTTGAATTACCACTAAATCCAATAAAATTAATGCTCTCAAGCAATGCAAGTTTTGTAGCAAGAGGATTCGCAGGAGATATAGATCATTTAAAAAATATTTTCAAAGAGGGAATAACACATAACGGCTTTTCTTTTATAGAAGTTATACAACCAGAAGTTACTTGGTTAGATACTTGGGGATTTTATAGAGCACATACAAAAAAGATTCCAGAAAACCACGATTTATCAAATCAGGAACATGCTATGAAGTATGCAAATGAATTTGATTATCTAAATGTAGAGGATACCCAAATGTCGTTAGGCATTTTTTACAAAAAGTCAAGAAAAGATTTTGAAGACCTAGAAAAGATAAAAGATGAAAAACAAGATATGAAAAAACACCTTCTAAATCGGCATTATTAGACAAAAAGAATTTATACTTCCTCCCATCTATTTTTTATTATGCCTAGGCCACTTGGAAGAAAAGCAAAAAATTATGGTAAACAAAGAGCTAAACAAATAGCTACATTTAGACTGTATCTGGGCCAGGCAAGAGAAATAATCAGGCAAAGAGGATCCATAACAGCTACTTTTTTAACACAAAACGGAATCCCTAGAAATATGGCAGACAGGGTTTTAACACACCTTGAACAACAAGGAGAACATATACCCCCTCCAGAAAGAGTACGAGCTCAAGGACAAAGAGCAGTAGAAGCAATAAAAAGAAGAGAAAAATTAAAAGCCAGTTTAGATTCAGGGGCACAAATATCTGACATATTAACTCTTACTCAATACTCAGGAAAATCCGGAACTGAATTATTAGCTTCTGATCTTAATGCAATAAGGAAGTATTATGACCCTTCTTTTTCAATAAGAATGGCAATTCCCGCTAATCCAAGAGTAGCAAGAATGATAATGTTAATTAAAGAAAATCCAAACATATCACAAAAAGAACTTGCAAAAAATATAGGAGTAAGCACAAGCACAATAAGAGATCTGCTTACCTTAGTTTCAGACCGGATTAAAAATCTTAGAATTTTTCCAGGCAGTAGATTTTCGGTAGGTGAACTTAGAAGCCAAAATATCACAATATTAATTGAATATTTAAAAGGAACAAAACTCAAAGACATTGCAGAAATGATAAATAAAGAACTTGCAAAAAAAAGAAGCCCACATAGGCTGACAATGACAAATGTAGCTCACCGCTTAAAATACGCCGCAAAACCAGACGAAGACACCCCCAGAAGAGCTAGCGGACCAACACAATATACTAAGGAACAACTGGCAATACAGAATAAAGAAATAAAAAACCTTGCAAAAACAAATATTGGTCCAGCTGAAATTGCGAGACTTGTTACAAAAAAAACAGGTATGACAGTAACAGGAGACCAAGTTTATGCCAGACTAGCATGGTGGAAGAAAAGGGGACTTATTTAGAATACTATTTTTCACACTTACTAAGTAGTAATAACAACAGTTGCTATTTCCCCCAGAAAAAAAATATTGGTTGTTTTCTATTACTATTTAAAAAATACGGACAGGTTTATTTTTAAATAATCCTTTACTATAAGCTAATATGCAAACCAGAGAGATACCCACAAGTTTTATTGAAAAGATAAAAACAATCCTTCCTGAAGACGAGATAGAGGATTTCAAAAAAGCCCTTGTTGAATCTCCATTAAAAGCCTTTAGAATTAATACTTTAAGAGGAAACGCTAAAGAAGTTAAAGAATCCTTTGCTACAAAAGGGATAGATATTATACCCATGCCATTTTACAAACATGGTTTTTTTGTAAAATCTTTTTCTATATCCCTAGGAAATACTCTTGAGCATTTTTTAGGAAAGATTTACGTCCAAGACGCAAGTTCTATGCTACCTGTGATTCCACTTGAAGCACAAAAAAATGAATCTATTCTGGATTTAGCCGCTGCCCCTGGGTCAAAAACAACACAAATTGCAATGAATATGCAAAACGAGGGGTTAATAATTGCAAATGAACCAAATCAAAAAAGAATACAAGCCCTACAAGACAATTTAGAACGAGCAGGAGTATTAAACACAGTAATAACAAAAAATGATGGCAGATTTTTTAAGAAAATGTCAAATTCTTTTGATAAAATTCTATTAGACGCGCCTTGCTCACTAGAAGGAACAATGTTTAAAGATGAAAAAGTAAAACATAGGTGGAGCCAACATTTTGTAAATAGCTCTGCAAAATTAGAATATGATTTATTACAATCAGCAATTATTTCTGCAAAACCTGGTGCAACAATAATTTATTCCACTTGCACAATATCTCCTGAAGAAAATGAGGCAGTAATTAATAAAGCGATAAACGAATTTGATATTGAAATAAAAAACGTAGAATTTGATAAATTAAATTGTTCCCAAGGAATAACAAACTATAATAATTTAGAATTTGATAAAAGTGTAAAGAGGTGTATAAGAATATGGCCGCACAAAGCAAAAATAGGGGCTTTTTTCCTAACAAAAATTCAAAAAAAGTAGAATATAAACTTTTAAGTAGCAAAGAATTAATTGTAATTTATAACTATCTTGAGGAACAATTTGGGATCCCGGAAGCAGAATTAAACAAATATGAGTTCATAAAAAGAGGCTTAGATCTTTGGGCATGCACAAAAAAATCTTTGCAAGTAATACAATTTGAAGGAATCGGACTTAAATTAAGCACAATTGGATTAAGAGCTATGCGTAACCCTTTTGAAGGTAACAAAAAAATAACTACTAATTTCGCACAAGCATTTGGGATGTATGCTACAAAAAACACATATGAATTAAAAGAAGATGAATTGCTCCCTTACCTAAGAGGACAGGACTTAGAATTAGAGTCAGATATTGGTCGAGGACACAGAATAATAAAATATAACAATAATATTGTGGGCGTTGGTCATGCACAAGAAACAAAAATAATAAACCAAATACCTAAAAGCAGGTTTATAAAAAATTGGAATATAAAATCAGTCTAGAGAATAAATTTCAGAGCCATTTTTTATTTTATTTCTTTTTGCTTTTTTTATTAAATAGTGAACTGAACTTTTTGGTAGACCAGTTTTTTTCTCTATTTCCCTATATGAAAATCCAGATTTATAAAGTGCCAGAGCTTTTTTCATTTTTTCAGGATCTTGTGCTATAGGCCTTCCAGGCAAACGTTCATAAGTAATCTTAACTTTTTTTCTAAACAAATAAGATTTTACTTTTTCCGCAAGCCTTCCAAAAGTAGATTTAGGCATAAATAATTCTTTTTTTTCTTTAAAATATTTCTCATATTCTTTTGTTTTCACAGGCCTAACTAGATGCACTTTATGTTTTGTTTTTTTTCCTTTTCTAACAATTTCTTTCATATTATCCCACGTGCACTTCTTACTCTTAAATTTCATCACTTTAATTCAAAAGAATTCAGATCAGTTCCAAAAACAATTTCTTTTGATTTATATTTCTTTTTTATTTTATCTAAATCTTCCAGATATCTATTACTATAATTAAATAAAATTAATTTTTTTACTTTCGCTTTTTTTGATATTTTTATTACATCTTCTAAAATAGAGTGTTTTGTTTCTTTTGCTTGTTTTTTATGTTCATTCAAAAAACAAGATTCGTGGAAAAGCAAATCCGCACCTTTAATAAAAGATTCATAACCAGTATCATCCAGATCTACAAAATAAGCTAATTTTATTCCTTCTTTATTTTTACTATAATCCATTACCATTTCAGGTTTTATTTTTTTTCCATTATAGCTTACTATCTCCCCATCTTGTAATTTTTTATATAATGGGCCAGGTGGTAAAAGTTTTTCTGCTTTTTTTCTATTAAACTCACCAATTTTATTTTTTTCTTTAATTAAAAATCCAAAATTTAATACTCTATGTTTTACTTTTTTTGCATATACTTCAGTATTATTAAAATCTAAAATTTTCCCCTCTGATAGTTCTTTACAAATTATTTTGTAAGAAACACCAATATTAAAGGCATTTAACATATCTTCAATTCTTTTTTTTATTCCTTTTGGGCCAAAAATAGTAAGTGGATTTTTTCTTTCTGACAATTCCATTGTTGCCAATAATCCAGGAAGCCCCAAAAAATGATCTGCATGAAAGTGGCTTATAAAAATATTATTTATTTTCATAAAACTTATTCCAGACTGCATAATTCTTATTTGCGCACCTTCACAAGCATCAAACAAAAAAACATCCCCATCATGTTGTACAATTAAAGACGAAGTGAAATTTTCTTTTGTTGGCTTAGATGATACACTTCCTAATAAAACAGCTTTAAACATAATACCACTCATATAATATAAAACACAATACATATAAAATATCTACACATCTTGCCTTTTTAAAAATTCTTTGGTAATCTCTTCTCTCAAAATAGAATCTATTTTTTTAACATCTGGATTACTAAGCGCTCTTGGATACCTTGGATTTTTTCTATCATTTATCCAAGGATAGTTCCAAAATTCAGTATTTTTTACAAAGTTACGCGCAAACTGTTCTGAATATTCTAAACACCCAGTTAAAATTACATCAATATAAGACTGTATTATTGGACTTTCAGAAGATGGTTTTCCCGG
>CAYZSS010000026.1:0-10973 GCA_964480435.1 uncultured archaeon
TTGTTACCTCTTCTTCAGAAATTACTTGGAAATTATAGCTTATTACTTCTTTTGCAAGCGCCTCTGAATCAAAAGCATAACCATATTTCCAAACATACATAAAATCTTCATTACTTGATGGATTTATCTTTATAGCAATACTATTTGATGAAGTTACATCTTCAACATCCATTTTTGTCCAGGTTTCTGGAATCTTAAATGAAGCGTCTGCAAAGGAATAATCCACAAATCCATAATACTGGCTCCCCTCTTGCTGCTCCATAGGGACATCACTTATCAGATTAGGATAAATATATTTATATCCTAAAAAACCAACAACAGCCAAAATAATCAATACAACAATTATTGTTATAATTACTGAACCTTTTCTATTCAATCAAAACACCTCACAAAAAATATAATTTATTACATAAATTAATTTAGTGGCTAGGAGTTTCCGAGTTGGAAACTAGCCATCACAAAAAATATATTAAAAACACTACTAGAGATATAGCAAAGTGTAGTATAAAAAAGTTTCGTACTAATTTCTTCTCTGTTAGCTTACCTTTATACAAATGTTCCATTATATAATACACCGCTTGCCAGCCCATATGTTTCTTCCCATTTTTCTCATAATAGGTCGGAATAAGATGCCCAGTTTTATCGCAAGTAGAAATATGTGCCCCTTTTCCACGAATAAAAAAATAGAACAAAGCATATAGTCCAAAATTAATTAAATATATCAAAGTCAATAAAATCCCAATAAATTCTATATTTCCAAGAATCATAGCTACAGCAAAAGAAGCACCAATAGATAGTGTACCAACATCTCCAAATATCACTTGCGCAGGATAAGCATTAAAATAATAAAAAGCTATCAAAGCCCCCAACAAAGGAATTAAAATAATTAGCACTAAACTATTATTTAGAATAATTGCTGAGAAAATAAAAAACAGCAAAGTAATTATTGCCAGCCCTGCTTCTAAACCATTATATCCCGCCAGCATATTTGTTGAATTAGAATATACCAACATTAAAATTGGGATTATTAAAAAAGGGTAAAAATAACCTATATTTACTCCTCCCAGGAATGGAACAGTAATAATAGAATCTCCAGCAAGAGTAGCAATTAGAGGGATACTTCCCATTAGCAACAAAATAATTTTTTGCAGTTCAGTTAATCTAAAAAGATCATCAAAAGCGCCAACAAAACCAACTAACAAAACAGAAAAAGCACCAGACATGATTGCAAATAAATCATATCCTTTTACAAATGGAAATATACAAAAAAGACCAATAAAATACCCAATTAAAAGAACAAAGCCACCCATATTAGCATATTTTGGTTTATTGGGTTTGTGACAATCAATATTAGTAATATTTTTTTCGTGGGCCCAGTTAATATAATAAGGCATTATAACAAAAACTAAAATAAATGCAACAAAAAATTCCAGCATATATTTTTTTTGTGGGAAAAATAAAGCCAGACCCAAAATTACAGCAAGTAAAAAATATATTATTTTACTAATATTTTTGTTAACATTCACCAGCTCTCACCGTAATAAGCTTTAACTTTATTATTCCACTCTTCAATTTGAGTCTGGTTTAGGCCTACCATTTGTGGTTCTATATTTGCAAGCGAACTTTTGTTAACTTTATAAACTCTTACTTGATTCTGTGCATAAACCAAAGTTAAATATTTTCCTAACTCCTTAGAACCAAACCAAAGCTTTGCCGCCATACTATTATTTGCTGCATAGCTTAAACCAAATAGCACATTCTTTGTTGGATATGTATAATAGTACATTGGCGTTTTTCCATTAATAATTGTAGAGGGATTGCTATTCCATTCAGTATAAAATGAATCCATCTGAGCAGGAAGGATTTTGTTACCCCCACAAGTATAATAACTATCATTTTGTAATTGAAGTTCATTCTTAGTACAAGACAGAACATAAGATTGATATTTTGCAACCCGTGGGTCACTTGAATTTGAAGTATTATTCACATACATTGAATAAACCCCCAAACCACTTATACTTTGGAGATCCATAAGAACATAGTCTGCATCATAGGCCTTTAGTATACCCATCGCATGTTCCGCATTATCATCTATAAAGAACATAGGGACATCTTTTAGTGCCTGCCCATCGCCATTTGTATTATCTGTTGCCACTCTCCTATTTGCAAGGAAAGTAATCCAGTGCCCCTCACTCCACCAATTAAACATTTTTGCGTTTTCAGCAGTATTATTTCCAAGCCAGGAGATGGTTTCTTTCCAGCCACTACCTTGATCTAATTGTGGCACTTGGTTATGTACAAATATTGTTGCACCTGCAACACCTGTAATAGTCAAAAACAATAATAACCCAAATAAGCCTACTTTCAGTGCAAGTCCTTTTTTAGGGCCAAAAAACAACTGATAAAGTTCATACATTGTTAGCGCAGTTAGTGCCGCCACAGGCAACCCAAACCAAAATGTAGCCTTAAGCTTGTTCCATGCCAAATACAAACAAGCCACAGACCATACCAAAATAAGCAAAGTAAACCAATCTTTTCTATCAAAAATTATTCTGTATAACCCGAGAATTAATCCAGAAATAATAAAAATCAAAAAGATATTATATTTAGACCCAAATGCAGGATAACCTTCGGTTTCTTCTCCAACAAGCATAGACCCTACTGACCCTGTTGTTTGGGTATCTACTACACTTCCTCCACTTATCCCCAATATTCCCGAAACATAGTTTACATCAGTATTAATCCAAGAAGTAGACCAAATTGATGCAAATAAGACCATAAAAATAAAACAAGCCCCGAAAATCACAGTAAACCCTTTCAAAAATTTCAGGTCCCGGTATATAACCAATTTCATAAACAAAATTGAAAAAAAGTACCCCAATAAAATTATTGGCACAATTGCAAATATTTCCCAAACCCAAGCCATTATTCCTAAAAACAGGCCACCAAGCAAACCATAAATTATTGGTTTCCATTTGATCTGTTTAGTTTCAACAAACTTAGAAATACCTAACACTAAAAATCCAAATCCTAAAACCATCCATAAAAAACCCATGCTATCTTCTTCATAGTGCCCACTCATAGTCCTATAAACAAAAGCAGGGACTATTGCAGCAAACAGACCAGCTAAATACCCGGCGTGTCTGCTTTTGTATGCTACCCTAAACAAAAAATACATTGCCAACGATGTTAATGCACCATAACAAGCAGGAAGCAACCTTACAAACCACATCCAAATATCTTTATTATATGCTGCGCCAAAAGTAAAAATATTCCATAAAACAACAGAAATATACCATAAAAGCGAAACCCCATTTTGTGAATATGGCAGTTTATCTGCTTTGTGATAAATCCCAAGTAAATCAGTATGTGAAGAAAAAGGTTCTTGTATATATGAGGCAGTGGCTCTTGCGTGCCAATAAGCATCAGGTTCAATAAGACCATCATAGCGGGCAACATGCATCCTAAAGCCCATTGCAATTAAAAAAATAAATACCAAAATAAGAATATGCCATTTATTTTCTTTAACTTTTTCCCAAAAACTTTTAAATCCCATAAATTAACACCTTTATATTTTGGGGCCTGAAACAATTTTTTCCAAAAATTGCTTTCTTGCCCATAAATTAACACCTTATTTTTTATTTGATTTTAGTTCTTTTTCTAAATCAGATAAACTTATTTCAATATTACTTACTTGTGCAAAATCTAAAGAGCCCCCGCCTTTTCCACCATATTTTTCTGAAATTTGTTTTGCTAAAAAGCCAGCCCCTTTAGTATAAGTTGTTGGATTAATAATAATACTTAATTGGTTTAATTCTTTTGAGTATATAAATAATTTATCAAACTTATTGAAATACTTTTTCTTTGCAATTATGCCAAGCTTAAGGAAAACATCTACATTATGAATGTTAACAGTTTTTATTATTTCTTTTCCTTTTTGGATTTCTAAATCAGAAATAATTTTTTCTAATTCCATTTCATCTACTTCAGCTAATGCTTTTTGCATTCTTTTTATTTCTGCTGCTTGTTTATCCAAAGATGCCAATAAATCAACTTTTGGAACCCTCAGTATTTCTGCAACTTTATCTAAGGTGTTACTCATTTCAAGAGCATAATTTACTGCAGCATTTCCAGCCTTAAAATAAATTCTTTCCACCCCATCTCTTACTGATTCTCTTTTTACAATTTTAAAATAACCTATTTGTCCAGTTTTATCTAAATGAGTTCCACCACAGGCTTCAATATCTATTCCTGCAACATCAACAATTCTAATTTCTTTTCCTGGAACTACTCCACCCTGGTATATTCTAAAACCATATTTCTGTTCAGCTACTTGTCTAGGAAATATTCCTTTTTTTACTTGTAAATCCATTTGGATATAATCATTAACTTTTTTTTCTATTTCTTCTAGTTCATATTTAGTTACTGCTTTAAAATGTGTAATATCTAAATGGGCAATATCAACTTTTTTGCTTGCTCCCGCTTGCCAAATATGTTTTCCTAAAACTTGTTGGCAAACACCGTTAAGCAAGTGTGTGGAAGTATGATGCTGAGATAATGCTAATCTTCTTGAAAAATCAATTTTACAATTTACTGTAGCATTCTTCTTTATTTTTGAGGAGTCTACAACCTTATGTAAAATTACATCCCCAACATTTTTTACTTCTGTTACTCTTACATCATTAATTTTTCCAAGATCGCAATCCTGCCCCCCACCCTCCGGGAAAAAAGCGGTTTTATTTAGCACAACATAATCATCAATTACTGCTAAAACCTTTGCATCAAAAGAATCCATATAAAAATATTCATAATACATTTTTTCTGTTTTTTCCAAATCTTTTATTTTATTTAGTAATGGGTCTTGCTCTTTTATAGCAGTAGGCATTTGTTTTTCAAGATTTATTTCTTGAACCTCTAATTTCACATTTTCTTTAGCTGCAATTTCTTTAACTTGTTCTAAAACAATCCCATAAGATTCATACAAAAAAGATAGATCTTGTTCTGTTAATGTATTTGATTCTTTCTTTTTCTTTACAATATAACTTGACAAGAAAGATTTGTTTTGATCTTTTGATTTTTTATATTTTTCATATTCACTATCTAAAACATTATAGATAACATTACTTTCTGCTAATTCAGGATAAAGTTCTTTCAAATAGTTTATGTGCTTTTCAATTATTGTACTTAGATCTACTGAAAAATTATTTTTTTCATACAAAGAAAATGCTCTTCTCAAAATATATCTTAAATTATATCCACCACCGGTATTAGAAGGCAGCATACCATCAACAGATGTAAAAATAACTGTTTTCAAATGGTCCATTATAGCATAACTTGATTGCAACGGAAATAATTGTTTTTTCATTTCATCATATGGTAATCCAATTTTTTTTGCAATACTGTTTTCATCATTGTTTATCTTCTCTGAAAAATCCAATTTTCCTGCGCCAATAACATACTCTTCTAAAAAATCAGGGTCTTTAATTGACTCTTTTTCTAAAAAATATTTTGCCACTGGGCCAAAGGTAATATCATAAGACATTGGTTTTGTATCGGTTATCCAGGCAAACCTTTCTTGACCTGCACCCATATCAATTACTTTGGTGTCAAGTTCTTTTAGTCCATTATCATTAATGGAATATTGCATAAACACACAATTACCTAGTTCAATACCATCAACAAAATATTCTAAAGATGGGCCACAGTTTCCACCACCCATCCAAACATCCTCTCTAAAAACTATTTTCTCTTTTGGCAAGCCTAATCCTTTTGTTAAAAACAAAAAATCATTTTCGATTGCTTGATCCTTCCAATAGAACAAGCCTGTTTTTTTAGAATTAAATGCGTGTTGTCCAATCATCACAAAATTAGTATAGTGCCTTCCAGTAACACCCACATTAGGAATATCGTTAAATCTTAAACAGGGCTGATTTATTACCAAAGGATTAGCTACAGGTTCTACTTCTCCAGAAACAACATAAGGCTGAAATCCAGTTATAGATGCCAAATTAAAATAAATATCACTTCTCCACCTCGCAATTGTTGGAAATCTTTTCACAGAAGTATGATTCTTTTTTACAAAAAACCTTTCAAATGATTTCCATGCTTCAATATAATCCAATTTTTGCGATGTTAGTTTCTTCCCAATAAACTTGTATCCAACACATTCAGAGTCTTCACAAACGCCTCTTGCCTGATCTAGAGTCCAGAAATAGTTTTTACAGACCTTACACTGTTTTCTCACAAAACCAGTATTTTCTAAGAATTCTAGCTTATAGTTCTCTTTCCATTTTTTTGCAAAGTCTTGTTTTAATTGCTTCTTTTCAATCATTATTAGCACCTTATTACAAATACTTATAAAAAAAGGAATATAAATATATAGATAAACTTATTTAATTAACTTACTTAATGTTTATAGGAGATATATTTATGCATGAAGCAAGAGTATTACCTTTAAAGAAGCCAAGACCAACAACTGTGTCTGGTTATATTGCAGAACATCCACAAAAGCATCTTTTGTACAGAACCCTTGCAGAAAAAGCAATAAAAGCAGAGTTTGATAAATATAAAAGTACCGGTACAGAGGAAGCAGCAAGCAGATTAGAAAAAATTAAGAAAATTGCATCAAAAATGCCAGAAGAAGATAGAGTACATTTTGAACAATTATTAGAATTAATACAAAATCCAAAATTTTTAAAGCATTTAATAGCATTAAGAAGCGGATCAGGACCAATAAGAACACATTTACAAATGGCGATAGCACTTTATGTTGATTACGAAAGAAATTTACATAAAAGCGATAGAGCTAAGAGAAAATTAACCCCATTATTTGAATGGATAAGGGATCAAGATATTTGATTATTACGAGGCGAGATTATGTTAGATATTAGCATGTTTAGAGATGAAAAAGAGTTTAAGAGGATTTTAGAAAGTGAAAAACGAAGAGGCAAAACCTTAGATTTTGCAAAAGAAACAAAAAAACAAGATGATTTGTGGAAAAAAGCAAAACAAGAAAAAGAAGAACTAAGAGCAGAGAAGAATAAAATAACAAAAGAAATTGCTATTGTTGCACAAAAAAAACAGCCAATAGATAAGCTAAAAACAAAAAGCAAGGATTTAGACAACAAAATAAAACAATTAGAAGAACTCGAAGAAAAAACATTAAAAGCAAGAGATGAAAATCGTTACAAAGTAGGAAATATACTTTATCCCAATGTACCAAATGGAACAGGTGATGAAGGTAATACAATAATTAAATTCTATGGAAAAGCAAAAGTCCAAAAACAACACCTAGCAGAATTCAAAAAAGATACTGCAGGAAAAATGGACTATTCTCTACTAGATTTTGAACCAAAAAGTCACACAGAGTATGGCCCAGAAAAAGATTTATTTGATTTAGAGAGGGCTGCAAAGGTTTCTGGTGCAAGATTTTACTACCTTAAAGGAAAATTAGTAATATTACATCTTGCTTTACTTAGATTTGCAATAGATAAACTAGCAAAAGCAGGGTTTACTCCAATGTATACTCCTTTTATAGTAAACAAAGAAGTAATGGAAAAAGCAGCAGAATTAGGAGATTTCAAAGACACACTTTACCAAACAACAGATGGCCAATTCCTAATTGCTACTGCAGAACAAACACTAGCTGCGTATCATATGGATGAAGTTTTAGATGAAAAGACTCTGCCATTAAAATATGCAGGAATCTCTTCTGCTTTTAGAAGAGAGGCAGGAAGCACAGGAAAAGATACAAGAGGAATTTTTAGAGTTCACCAATTTGATAAAGTAGAGCAGTATGTATTTTGTAAAACCAAAGATAATGAAAAAAATCTAGAAGAATTATTAAAAAATGCAGAAAGTATCTACAAGGATTTAGAGCTTCCATACAGAGTAGTTAATATCTGCTCTGGAGATATGAATGACACAGCTGCAAAGAAATACGATATTGAATTATGGATGCCAGTACAGGGAAAATTCAGAGAGATTGGTTCTTACTCCATAACAACAGATTATCAGACAAGAAAATTAAATATCAGGTATGAAGAAAAAGGAGAAAGAATAGTATGTAATTCTTTGAACGGCACTGCTCTACCATCTCCAAGAATGTTAGTTGCATTTATGGAAAATCATCAAACTAAAGATGGCAAGATCAAGATCCCAAAAGCATTGCAGAGTTATACTGGGTTTAAGGAGATATAATTACTTTAGCCACAATAATCAAAAAATAGGTCTTATTCAACAGAATAATTAATTGCCTCTAAAGTTCCTGAGCCACCAATTACTTTCTTGAATATAATCTCTTTTTTTGCAGTACCATCTGATTGTATTGAAAACACACCGCTTGCACCAGCATAATCTTTTACATTAAGTAAATAATTTTTAATACAATCTTTATCAAAGCCACAATTTTCATAAGCAGCAAATTCTAAATATATCGCATCATAAGCAACTCTTGACAATACTGCTGGATTTTCATTATATTTAATATAATAATTCTTTTCAAATGCAATCAGATTATCTGAACTTTGCATACCTGGGATTGCAATTACCATTCCTAAAGCATTTTCTCCAGCTGTTTTAAATAGATCAGGATTATCTGCTTCTTCATAAGTAATTATTGGTTTATTAACACCCATTTCTTTTAATTGATTTAGCATGTTTCCTAAATTTGGCCCCATGTGTATTAATTGTAAAACATCTGGATTTTTTGCAATTATTTTTGAAATCACATCTTTAAAGTCATATTGTTCCAGAGCCGTTTCTTCAGTTAGTAAAACTTTTCCACCAAGGGTTTCAAACTCCTTTGCAAAATTTAGTCCATAGGATTTACCCATATCAGTATTATAATAAACAATACCAACAGTATTAGCAACCCAATATTTTTTTGCAAACTTTGCTTGTTCTTTAGCACTATATGCGCTTGCTATGTTTGGAGAAAATATATAATCACCAGAAGATAATATCATATCAGAAACAGTAGAGATTTGCATTACTGTTATTTTTTTAGATTCAGTTACTGCAGAAATTGGCGGAATTGCAATAACACAAAAATTACCCCCAATAAAATCAATATTATCAGTCTCAACAAGTTTACTTATTGCCGGAGTAGCATCTTTAGGGTAACAAGCATCTTCATAAATTAGTTTAACTTTTTTTCCACTTTTATCTATATTTATTTCTTCTACTGCTAAATCAAGACCTTTTTTTATTTCTGCACCATAGCTAGATAAAGCACCAGTCAAAGGCAAAGTAATTCCTATTTTTACTATGTTATCTTCTTTTTGACCAACACACCCTGAAAGAATTAACAAACAAATTAATCCCAATATTGAAATAAGTTTTATCATAATAATAAATAGATTTACCACAATAAAAATCTTTTGTAAAAAATAAAAAAAGTAAAAAATAATAAAAAAGGGAAGTAAAAAGAGAAGTTAAGAAGAACTAGTTAAGTTCTCCTCTTCTTCTGGCTCTTTCTCTTTTGTTTCTTCTCATTTTCTTCTTATGCCACTTCCACCTTCCATCGGCGGCTTTGGTCTTTTTAAATCTACTTGAATCTTTTCCTCTATGTCCCATTGTTTCATCTCCACTTCCCATCCTCCGATTAGCTTTTGGCCAACCTAGCCTTTTCCTAAAAGGCCGGAGTGGTACTTCCCTATGTTTTAGGGGTTTTGCCAAAAATTAGTAATGACAAATATATTAATATTATCTACGCTATATTTTTAATAGTTTACCAAAAAGAAGGGATAAAATGGGCTTAACTCTAAAAAGATTCAATATTTACCTAAGAAGTGTAATTATATTTTTGTGTCTTATTTTATTCTATGTAAGTATAAATAATTATGGCTATTATGAAATGGGGGTCTGCTTAGGTTCCATAGTTTTATTGTTCCTTCCAGAGATTTTAGGCAAATTTAAAATCTATTTTAGCGATAGCGCCACCTTTATATTTTTTGTTTTTTTGTTTTTGGGGGTTGTAGGAGAAACAATTGCAGTACATTATTTCTGGTATGACAAAATATTACATTTTTTATCTGGCTTTCTATATTTTACTGTTGGTATGACTCTTTTAATTATAAGATTTGGTGAGTCAAGGGTAAATTCTGAGTTAGACAAATCAATTTTATATAGTTTTTTATTTATGGTGTTTATTCTAGTATCATGGGAAGTATTTGAAGCAACATTAGACCTTACCGTTGGCACAAATTTATTACAAACAGGGCTTAATGACACAGTTTGGGATTTAATTTGCGATTTCTTTGGGGGAATACTAGCCACAATTCTGTTCTTTTGGCATTTCAAAAGAAAACAAATATCAATATTCCCTTTCTTATTTAAAGACCTATTTAGAAAAAGACTTTAAAGATGTGGCAAAATGAATTATTTTTTAGATTTAATTAGCAGAATTTTATTTTGTATTTTTTCTCTCTTAGCTTTAAGCCTTCTAATCAGAATATTATTACGAAAAGAAGATATTAGCAAAAAAATGCAAGACAACCTAATTATTTATAGAACTATTTTTGAAGTAATTTATTTTGCATTACTATCATGGTATATTATTTCCCCAAATACTAGACCATCATTTCTATTAATTCAAGGAATACCTACTTGGCTAGTAATAATCGGATTCATTTTTGCAGTATTCGGCATTTTTCTAAGGGTTTGGGCTCAATTTTGTCTAAACAAAATGTGGTCAGAAAAAATCAGATTACTAAAAAATCACAAATTAATTAGAATTGGGGCATACAAATATTACAATCACCCTATGTACTTTGCATATCCCTTCTTAGCAGTAGGATCATTTTTAGTAACATCTGATTTATTATTGCTAATTTCCGGGTTATTCTATGCGATTACATCATTTCTAAAAATATCTAAAGAAGAACTATTACTAAAAATGTTAAAAAAATAGTTGTAGTGCCCCGACCGGGAATCGAACCCGGGTCGTCGGCTTGAAAGGCCAACGTGATAAC
>CAYZSS010000027.1:0-9178 GCA_964480435.1 uncultured archaeon
TAAGACTATGTATGAATCACATAAATTGAGCCAAAATAATAACTGGTGGTTTCAGGGTCGTAAAGATATAGTTGAATCGTTATTAGATAAGCAATTAAAAAATAAAAAAAAACTAAAAATATTAGAAATCGGGTCTGGCTACGGGGTAATGGCTCAATTACTAAAAAAGTATGGCTCTGTTGAATGTATAGAACCATATCCTGATGCTACAAAACACATAAAGAATAAGTTAAAACTTAAGGTGCATACTTGTACATTTGATGAGTTTAAAACAAATAATAAATATGATGTAATCGCGTTATTTGATGTTTTAGAACACATGAAAGAAGATAAAAAAGCAATAAAAAGAATATTGTCTTTGCTAACAAAAAATGGGGCTTTAGTCATGTCGGTTCCTGCGTATAAATTTCTTTGGAGTGCGCATGATGATATAAATAACCATTTTAGAAGGTATACTAAAAAAGGGCTAAAATCTCTTTTGGCAGAACAATTTATTATAAAAAAATTAACATATTTCAATACTTTTTTGTTTCCTTTGGCAATCTTGGATAAGCTGATAATGTCAAAAAATAAAAAAACTCAGGGCTTAAATCAAAAACCGTGGATAAATAATATTCTTTACAGTATTTTTAGAACAGAAAGAAAAACATTAAAATACCTGTCATTCCCTTTTGGGGTGAGTTTATTTGTTTTTGCTAAAAGAATTTAAAAACATATAAAAAGGTATCTTACCTTTGTATACTGTTGTTTGTTATAGTGGTTTGATGAATAAGTTTATAGGCTCTTTTTTAAATTCTTGGAACAAATATTGGTATTTTTATATTCTTGGTTTGGCAGTCTTATTTTTTTTAATATATTTTGTGTTTTACCTTAATTGGGGTTATGGCTGGGATGAGTCAGTATATTTAGTGCATACGGATATCTTTTTAGGACGGCAATCAATCTTTAATGAACTTGCATTTCGGCCTATAACAATATCATTATTTATTATCCCTTTTTATCTCATTTCTAAAAATATTGCATTTTTACATGTTGTTATGTTATTCTGTTTTTGTTTTGCAATGTTTTTGCTATTTGTGCTACTTAAAAAACTATTTAATTCTAAAGTGGCCTCTGTGATGGTGGCGCTATTTTGTATTTCGCCACTTATTCTTTCAACTTGTCAATTTGTTTTGACTGATATATTTGTATTTGTATTTATAATTCCTGCAATTTATTTTTCCTATCTATTTTATGATTCTAAAAAAAGCAAGTTTATTATTTTTGCTAGTATTTTATTTGCTTTGGCTTTTTTAACAAGATTTCTTTGTGGCATTTTTATATTAGTTATTTTATTGGTAATTCTTTTAGATTTTAGATTTAAATGGCTGGATATAAAACTATTTTGTTATAGGGTATTTTTGTGCATAATTACTTTTGTGGTTATTATTTCCCCATATTTTATATTTGTAAAGTTGAGGTTTGGTGATTTTTTACATACTATTGTGGCAGGACGTTTATTGGTGAATTTTTATGATGCTCCATGGTATGTGTATATAACTAATATTATTACTCTTTGGCCAGTTTTTTTGATTTTTGGGCTTGTGGGGGTATATTATTTGTATAAATCTAAATTTTTTATGGCCTTTAATGACAAACTTAAAAATTATAATTTGGAAAAATTTGTATTTGTTTTGTTTATAGTGTTTATCTTGCAGTTTATTTATTTAGGAATTACTCCACACAAAGAACCAAGATATACAATTTCGTTAATTTTGCCTTTTTCAATTGTTGGGGCTTATGGCTGCTATAAATTCTTAGCTTTTTTAAAAGTTCAGTCGCAAAGAAAAATCGTACTATTAAAGAAGTTGTTGTTATTTTGTTTTGGATTAGCTATTGTTCTGGGGTCTGTTGTTTTTATAACATTTTGTGTAAAATACCCCACTGATAATTTTAATGTTGGAATGAAGCCTATAGATTACTTACAAAATAATGATTTTAATGGCAAATTATATGTTAATTCTGATGTGCCACAGTACTTTTATTTGTTTAATAATAATGAAGTAATAAATCTATATTATTATAATTTAAATAATTTGAATTATAAGGTTTTATTTGATGAGCAAGGAATTTTTGTTTATAACACCTATAACGTTATGGATTTAAATAATCTGCCAGTTACCTTGGTGCCGATTAAAGAAATTTTTCCCTATATTATATATGATGTAAAAATAAATTAATGTGTATTTTGCTGTGCTTTTTTGTTTAGGGGTTCATTTCCAAACAAATAAAAACCAATCTGTTCAAGAATATATACTTACTAGTGATCCTATGCATTTAGATTATATTTTGTTATTTTCGGTTGGGCTTTTGCTTTTTTTTATGTTACTTTATTTTTTTGCCTATCTGGATGCAAGAGGTAGAAAAGATCCTAAGCCAAAAAAGTATCCGGGTATTTCTATTATTGTGCCTATTTGGAATGAAGAAGACACTATTAAAGAAACGCTTGGTTGTTTGGTTAATATTAAGAAGAAATATGCGGGTGATTTTGAAGTAATTGTTGTGGATGATAATTCTACTGATAATAGTTATAGTCTTACAAAAGAACTGGCAAATAAATATAAGTTTATTAAATTGGTTACTAAAAAAGGAAAGAAAGGAAAAGCGGAAAGTTTTAATGAAGCCACAAAAATTGCAAAGTATGAACTAGTGGCTTGTGTTGATGCGGATGCGTTCCCTGAAGAAAAGTCTTTGGAATATATTGTAGGTTATTTTGCTGATGAAAAAGTAGGGGCAGTGACAACAAAAATGGTTGTTAAAGACCCAAAAAAGCTTGTAGAATGGTTTCAGCATATTGAATATCTTTTTTCAAACTTTTTGTTATCTGCTTATGGACACTTGGAATCTATTTATGTTACAAAAGGTCCTTTAAGTGTGTATAGAAAAAGGGTATTGAAAAAAATTGGAGGGTTTAAAGGAATAGATATAACCCCTACTGAGGATATGGAGATAACTTTTAGAATTAGAAAAGCGGGCTATACTATAAAAAATTCAATTGATGCAAAAGTATCAACAAGAGTTATGCCTACTTGGAAAAAATTATTTTGGCAAAGAGTGAGATGGAATAGGGGTTCATTAATTAATTTCACAAAGCATAGAGATATGATGTTTGATAGACAATATGGCTTTTTTTCTATGGTGATGATGCCAATAATTACAATAACAATAAGTATGCTTGCTATTGTCATTTATTATTTAATATTTAATTTAATTAATATCTTGGTTAATTTTTTTGTTAAGATGTATTGGTATGCTTATTTGAAAATAATTCCTAATCCTTTTATTGCATTACAAAGGTATTTTGAAATTAATTTTGCATATGTTGTATCTTATTTAATAGTTATCATCGCCTTTGCAGGATTGGTGTGGATAATTACATATGCTGTTGGGTTTTATGAAAGCAAGGAAAAGTTAAAAATAAAACATATAATTATATTGATATTAACGCCCATAATATATACTCCTGCACAAATAATATTTTGGGTTTCTGCAATTATTTTGCAGTTGACTAAATATAAATCTAGGTGGAGATAACATGAATGATTCAAATAAAAAACTTTTGTTTAAGGCTTTGTCGGCTACTCTGGCTATAATGTTTTTATCTTTACTTTTTGCTAATTTAATTTATGATTGGAAAAAATCCAATATGGACGCGGACATTTTAGAGATTTATAATAAGAGCCTAGATTTAAAGATTACAAATAATTTTTTTGATTCTGTGTCTGTTGATAATAACTCTTGTGATTTAATAGAAACACAACTTACTGGTGTTGCGGATCTTTTGTATGATATTGGAAAAAAAGTAAATCTTGCTTCAGAAGATAAATCAAATGTAAGTGATTTAATAGCATTGCAAAAACAATATGTTTATAATAATCTAGAATTGTGGTTAAGACTAAGAAAAGAAAATAGTCTTTGTCCACAATATAGAAGAAATTACATTATGTATTTATATCCTTATAATTGTAATGAATGTGCCCCTTTAGAAACAGCAATACGTGATGCTAAAGATAAATATGGGGATGAATTGTGGATTTTTAGTATTCCTAAGGAAATAAATATAAAATCCGTAGATGCAATTGTGGATTATTATGGTGTTAATTATATCCCTGCTGTGATTATAAATGATAAAGTAATTTATGAGCAAGACATAATTAATAATCTTGATATGTATATGTTTGACTATAATGGTGAAGGAACAATAGAATAATATATAAAAATATCCATCCCATAATTCAAAAGAATTCTTCTTTTTGTAACTAAGAAGTATTTTGCCTTTTCAATAAGCCAATTTGCTTTTAGCAAATTGCTTAAGGACCTAAAGAAGCTTTTGTTAATGCAAAAGGTTCTTTTTGTTTCTAAAAAATCTAGAATGAATATCCCAAACCTTTAGTTTGTGGATATGGTCTGTTTTTGGCAGACTGTGCCTTTTTTTCTAAAAAGGCTAGGGCCAAGGTAGCTCAGTTGGTTGGAGCGCCAGACTCATAACGTTTAGTTATGAATGATGAGTATCTTCTAGGTACGGTGATTTTCCATGTCGTGAGACATCTGGAGGTCGGGAGTCCAAGTCTCCCCCTTGGCATAAAGGGGCTTTATGCCCCATTTTCGCAACTTGCCTTTTTCTAAAAGGCAGGGGCTTCATGCCCCTTATTTCAAAATGGGTATTTGTACATTTTGCAACTTATCTTTTTTTAAAAGACAGCAAGTTCCCCCCTTGGCATCTATTTTTTTATAGAAAACCCCCCCACAACCGTAAGCTATTTAAATTATAAAATTGTATATATATGACGTTTGGGGGTTATCTTATGAAAAAAATCTTTATTTTATTATTTTTATTACTTATTGCTTCTTTTGGATTCGCACAATCAACAAATTTTGCATATATTTTGAATATGGATTCTACTTCTGTTTATCCTGATACTATCTATCCTAATAGTGAAGTAAGTATGAATATTACTCTTTCTAATGTATCTTCCTTATTGGATGCAACGGATGTGCAGGTTAGTTTGATACCTAATAGCAATGATTTTGAGCTAATTATAAGTATGGATAACTTGGCAGTTATAAAGGCAAATCAAACAGGAAACTTTGCATTGAGGTTTAAAGTGAAGAACACTGTTAAAGGTGGTTATTATACAATTCCAATAAAAATAGATTATTTGCGTGATGGTGTTGATAAATTTACAATAGATACTCAAACAACAATTAATGTAACAAATTATGATAAATTAAATATGGTATTAACTGAATATCCTTTGGATAAAAAATATTTAGATGAAAAAGTGGAAATAAAAGGGTATGTAAAAAATGAAGGGAATAATACTCTAAAAGGAATAAAAATTGCAGCTGATTTTGGAACAAATAAATTAATTAATTTGGATGAAATGACAAAATTTATAGGGGATTTGAATCCTCAAGAACAAAAAGAATTTACTTTTACTTTTTTAATATCAAAAAATGCAGATCCCACTCTATTTTCTATTGATCTGAATGCCTACGCTGTTGGATCTATTGGGGATTTGGAGAAAGTATCTTTTGTTGTTGAAGACGCTCCTTCTTTGATTGTGTCGTCCATAGACAAATCATATAGTAATGGAGCTACTGATCTAAAACAAGACGGTGATTTTTCTTTGTCTGTACAACTGGAAAATATTTCTAAATCAACAGTAAAATCAGTAATGATGAAGTTATTAGATAATAAACTTGTTGAAGGAACAAATATCGCATATGTTGGATCACTAGCACCTGATGATTCAAGTTCAGGTATATTTGATTTACATGCTTTTAGTAATGCAGAGGTTGGGCCACAATCAGTAATGGTGGAAGTATCTTTTTTGGACCAATATGATAAAGAATACAGCTTTACAAAAGAAATACCTTTATTTGTAAAAAGTAAAGATGCTTCTTATGGCTGGGTTTTATTCTTAATAATTATTATTGGTGGTGGATTAGGAGGATATTTTTACTACAAAAATAAAGGAAAGAAAAAAGCAGTAAAATCTTTAAAAGGTAATTAAGATGCGAAATTTAATTAAGGTTGCATTCCTTAATATTTTTCGAAGGAAAAAGCGAACTGCTTTGGCTTTGCTTGGAATAATTGTTGGGATTGCATCGCTAATAATTTTAGTCTCCATTGTGGATGGCCTTTATCAGGATTCCACAAAGACCTTGGGAAAATTACAAGGCGTAACTGTGTACAAAGCAGATGCTTTGGCCCCATTTGCCAGTGAGATGGATTTAAGTTATAAGTCTAAGCTTGAAAGTATTCAAGGGGTAAAAGAGGCAATACCTGAAATATTACAAATTATTGGTACTGTGGATAACCAAAAAGTAAGTTATACTGGTCCCCAAAATAGCTTATCTTTGGTGGGTTTAAATCCTGATAATTATGGTGATCTAATTTATAATTCAGTAAAAGAAAATCTTGTTTCTGGGCAATTATTAAAATCTTCTGATAAAGATTATGTTCTAATTTCTAAAAAGGTTTCAGAGGATTATAAAAAATCTATTGGTTCAAGAATAAAACTTGATGCAAAAGAGTATAAAGTAAAAGGTATTTTTGAGTCAGGTACTAGCTCTCTGGATAGGCAAATTCTAACAACTTTGGATGGAGCTAGGTTGGGGTATGAAATTGATTCTAGTTTTGTTAATTTATTTAATGTTGTTACCGTAAATCCCTCTGATTCTGATGCTGCAGCTAAGAAAATAGAATTTAAATACGAGGAACTTAAGGCTGTTGGTCAGCAGGAAAGACTTGAAGCAGTGGGTTCTTTTCTTGATAATTTAAGATATTTAGTGATACTGGTAACACTTATTGCTGCCATAATTGCTGGCTTAGGGGTAATAAATACAATGCTTATGTCAGTAATGGAAAGAACAAAAGAGATTGGTACTCTGAGGGCTGTTGGCTGGACAAGAGCAAATGTAATTTATTCTGTTATATTTGAATCTGGAATTATTGGTGCCACTGGTGGAATATTAGGGATTATCTTCGGGGTACTGGGGAGTTATGCTTTTTCATTAGGCTTTGGCTTAACTACGGCAGTATCATTTTTTTTAATATTTGAATGTTTTTTGTTTGCACTTATATTAGGTATTTTTGGCGGAATCTATCCTGCAATAGTGGCATCTAGAATGGTACCTGTTGAAGCATTGAGGGGTAACTAGCATGTATGCCTTAATTAAATCCGCATTTTTAAATATTTTTAGAAGAAAGAGCAGAAGCATATTAACTTTTTTAGGCATTGCAATAGGAATGGCTTTGCTTGTGGTTCTGATCTCTTTTGTAAATGGTATTAATGCGGAAGCCCAAGGAAGCATAGGAAAAATGCAGGGCATAATCGTGTCTCAAGAATCAGCGATGGACCAGGTTTTTAGTTCTCTTGATGAGTCATATGAATTCAAATTGAAAAAAATTCATGGAGTAAAAGATGTTGTTCCAGAATATTTTTATTTTGTTACTGAAATTCAAGATAAACCTTTAACTACCTCTATATTGGATATGCCTTATATTTATGCAATAAATCCAGGACAATTTGAAAATAGTAGTTATAGTGCATTTATTGATAATATGTATAAAGGAAGGGCAGTAAGGTCTGGAGATAATGGCGTAGTAATGATCTCAAAGTCTTTGTCTGAAAAATATTTGAAAAGTGTTGGAGATAGCATAAAAATTGGAAATGCAAAATTTGATGTTATTGGTATATATGAAGTTAATTCTTCATTTTCTGTAAATGCAATAATTATGCCATTAATGGATTTTAAAGAAAATTATAATTATACTAAAGGCAAAGTAAATTCTTTTTATATTGTTCTTGATGCCAGTGCAGATGCGTCTCAGGTGGTAAAAAATATAGAATTTAATTATGATAACTTGAAGGCTCAGGGGCAACAAGAAATGATGGAGCAAATAAATGGTTTGCTTCTGAATCTAACCTTAATTGCTTTGTTTATTTCTTTAATTTCCGCATTGGTTGCTGCTATTGGAATAATTAATACGATGCTAATGTCAGTAATGGAGAGAACAAAAGAAATTGGTACTCTTAAGGCTGTGGGCTGGTCAAGAAAGAATATTATTTTTATGATAATACTTGAATCTGTGTTTTTAGGTATTTTTGGCAGTTTTTTTGGAGTTGTTTTTGGAATATTAATAAGTAGCGCGCTTTCTTCTTTAATTGGAATTCAAACTATTGTATCTGCTGGTTTAATTATTGAAGTATTTTTGTATGGTATTTTTATGGGCCTGCTGGGTGGAATTTACCCGGCAATAAAAGCATCAAAACTTGACCCTGTTGAAGCATTGAGAGATGAGTAATATGGAAGAATTTATAATAAAAGTAAAAGATGTAGTAAAAACTTACATAATGGGTGAAACAACAGTAAATGCCCTTAATGGTGTTAGTCTGGATATAAAAAAGGGAGAGATAGTAATGATTTTGGGCCCATCAGGAAGTGGAAAATCTACTTTGCTACATCTTCTTGGTGCTTTGGATCACCCTACTTCTGGACAAGTATACATAAAAGGAAAATTAATTTCTGACCTGGATGATTTTAGCCTAGCAGTTTTTAGAAGATATTACTTGGGCTTTGTATTTCAATCTTTTAATCTAATACCTACTCTTAATGTTTTAGAAAATGTTCTTATTCCCACTATCCCAGATGGTTCTGATTCAAGTAAAAGAAAAAGGGCTATTGATCTTTTGAATATAGTTGGGTTGTCCCATAGATTGGTGCATAAGCCTTCAGAATTGTCTGGCGGAGAGAGGCAGAGGGTAAGTATTGCAAGATCTTTAATTAATGACCCTGAGATAATATTTGCAGATGAACCTACAGGTAATTTAGACACCAAAACAGGGCAAAGCATTATTGACCTTATTTTAAAGCTTAGAAAGGAAGAAAAAAAGACTTTTGTGATTGTTACCCATGATCCATCTTTAACTAAATATGCTGATAAAATTTTCTATATTCGGGATGGGAAAATTAGCAATGCAAAAGGGGTATAATCACGCAGTAACCTAAATCTTTTTAATAACTATATGCTTTATATATATCAGTAGTTTAGGTAAAGGTGAAAGCAAATGATATACGTAATCGGGGCAGATTTTGCAGGATTAAGATTTGCAAATTATCTGTCTGACCT
>CAYZSS010000028.1:0-4771 GCA_964480435.1 uncultured archaeon
TACTACTTTTGCAGCATTATGCCCCTCTACAACCATTGCAACGATTGGTAGAATCATCATGTCATTTACTAAACCATCAACTATTTCCTTTCCTGCCTTTTTTGGGTCATAATTCTCTGGATAGCCCTTATTTTTTATTAAGCTTTTTCCTTTTTCTAATAACCAAGCATCATCTTTGTAGTAGTGCTCTTCTAATTGCTCTCTTGAGGCAAAGATCATTTTCATTGCCACTATCTTTAGTCCTATTTTTTCAAAACGGGTTATAATTTCCCCCATAATCCCTCTTGCCACAGCATCAGGTTTCAAAATTACTAATGTCCTTTCTAATTGCATATTATCACTCCCACAAAAATAAGATATATTAAATAAATAAAGTATAAAATATAAAAAGAGTTACTTTTTAATTACTATTAAATTTTTGCAATAGTATTGCTTTAATATTATTTTTCAGAGCCTTTGGTTTTTCTCCATGATCTACTCTTTCTTTTAAATAGTGTTTAACCCTATGATTTTTAAAAAAAGCCTTTATTATATATTGTTTTTTTTCCAAAGTTGGCCTTTTTAGAAGCCAGGAAATTTTATCCAATCTTATAGATCCCTGAAAAAATTTAGAACTTGCCCCAGCAAGACAGTACATAAAAACAGTATAATAAGCGTGTTTACCTGAAATTAACTCTTTAATATGTTCTGTAAAGTCTTGCATTTCTGCAGTAGCCATTAAACCTAAGGGTTTTTCAGAAAAATCCCAATCTGATTTTATTTTTCCTTCTGACACAGCTCTAAAAAATAATAGACTATTAGGCAAAAGTTCTAACGAATGAATATGGAGATCAAAAGGGCCAGGCATTTTTTGAACTAAGCAAATATCTTTTTTTATATCTAAAGGTGTTGCCCAGGGATTATTTACTATAAAATCTATCCAGGGAGGGTTAATTAGCCCTTTTTTTACATACTTAGAAAGTAAAGTTACCCCCTTTATCACTAAATCATTATTTTGACCAACACGGTTATAAATTTGTTTTAATACCGACTCACTACCACTTTGCACACCCATATTAATAGTAAGATTACCAGCCATTGCAACTGATGCTAATTTATCTTCAGTCATAGTTTTAGGGCTAACATACATGAACAAAGGGAGGTGTATTTTTTTAAAATATTCTTTTGCAAAATAACGGATTTCATTTATTGGACGAATAAAAAAATCATCATCCCAAAAAGTAACTTCCCCAATATTAGGATGCACAGAAATAATCTTTTTTAAATCAGCTATAACTAATTTAACATCACGCTTTTTTATTTTGCCACCACCACAGAGTTTATTATATTGTGGACTCTGGCAATACGCACACTGAGATACACAACCTCTACTTGAACAAAAAAATAATACACTTTTTCGTTTATTAAAAAATGGATCTGTTAATTTAGTAGTAATACGATCAATATCTGTAACACTTTCTTCAGGAGAAGTAATTTTTATTAAATTTCCAAAACAATTAATCCTATAGTAATCTCCTTGTAATCCCGAGAGGCCATAGTCAACAGTAGGAAATATGTTTAAATCAGGCCCTATGTCAATTTTGTTTTTTAAAATTTTTCCATTCCAATTAAACCAAACATTAGAAATATCTGTCAAATTTACTGTTCCTGAACTTAATCTTTTTATTATTTCTAAAGTTGGTTTTTCTCCCTCTCCAATACAAACAGCATCAACATATTTTAATGCTTGTTCAGGAGTAAACGTAGCAGCATGGCCACCTAATACAATAAAAGGCCTTTTTTTAATTTTTTTTAATTCATTAACTATTTGCACTACTCTTTGTTTAGACATTTCTGTAGAACAACTTATACCTACAAAATCACAGTCTCCAATAGTAGAAATTATAGAATCTATTTGTTTTTTTGAATACAAGTTGTCGGCATATTGTGGGCAAAATAACAAATCTATTATAAATCCTTCTTGTTTAAGATATGAAGATATATGTCTTATTCCCATTTCACCTTTCCAAACACTCAACAAACTAATCTTAAAACAAGACATCTTTCTTACCCCATAAAACTAAGTAAGTTATTTTTTCCTAGTAAATATATGATAATATAAACAAAAGAATATAAAAAAGCTTAGTTTCTTACTTTATTATGGATATAAACAATTTACAAGCAAGGCTAGACGACTTTGATTATTACAGAATAACCAAAACCAAAACAGACATAAAAATTGTTGGAGCAGTAAACAAAGAAGTAAAATATTTAAAAGAAGACTCAATTCACGGCATATCCATATTAGGAATTAAAAAAAATAAATCCGCTTTTGTATCTACTAACGACTTATCTGAAAAAAATATAAGCTCTACAATTCAGAAATTAAAAAAACTTTCAAAAATTGGAGAAAAAGTTGATTACTTAGACTTAATAGACACAACCACTGAAAAAGCAAAAATAAAAACAGGAAAAGAATCAAAATTTGATTTTGAAGAAGTAATTCCAAAAATAATAAAAAATTCCGACAAAGAAAAATGCAGTGTTAATGACTTATTCTACAAAGAACAAAGAAAATATAAAAATATAATTACAAATTACAAAAACATAGAACTTAATTCAATTTACTCACTATTATTAAATGACATAACAGTTAATGAAAAAAATAAAATGAGGCATTGTCATAATTGTTGTGGTGAACAAGATAACATTGATGAAAAAATAGAAACCATTACAGAGTTTGTAACAAATAATAAAAATAAAGCAAACCAGATGTTAAACTACAAATCAGGATTAAGAGGAACCTACGATGTAATTATTGACTCTGAATTAAGCCACTTATTAGCGCATGAAGCAATTGGACATGCTTGTGAAGCTGATTTAGTATACAATAAAGAATCAAATTTAAAATTAGGACAAAAACTTTCAGATTATAATCTAAATGTTATTGACGATCCCACAATAGAAAATAGTTTTGGTTTCGTTAAGTACGATGATGAAGGTACAAAAGCAAAAAAAAGAAATTTAATACAAAACGGAATTGTTAATGAATTTTTAACAGATATAAAACACGCAAAAAAATTGAACATTCCTCTAAATGGAGCAGCAAGAGCAGAAGCATACAATAGATTGCCAATCCCCAGAATGAGTAACACAGGATTAGAAAAAGGAGACATATCATTACAAGAATTAAAAGCAGATTTGAAAAATGGTTTGATTCTTAGCGGGGGATCAGGCGGACAGGTAGACCCATCAACAGGAACATTCCAATTTGGAGTAAAAAAAGCAACTTTATTTAAAGATGGAAAAGAAGAAAATTATGCAAACCTATCTTTTTCAGGAAATATTAATAAAGATTTATTTAAAATTGATGGCATTTCTAAAGAGTCTATTTACAGCAGTGAATTTGCAGGGCACTGCGGAAAAAGTGGCCAAAGCGTCCCTGTTTGCGGGTTTGGGCCATATGTCAAATTCAAAAATATGAGATTTTAATTTACAGAGACGTGATTATATGATGATTCCAAAAGCAGACAAAAAAACAAGGTTTAATTTGTACAATAATCAAAGCACAAAAATTACACTAAATGATATCAAAGCAGATATTCCAAAATATAGCAACTCAAACAGTCTAATAATAGATCTTATAGCAAACAAAAAAAGAGTAAAAGGAACAATAGAAGAAATCAACAATAAAACAATTAAAGAAAAAATTGCTGAATTAAAACAAATGAGCCAGTATACAAATACTCCTTTTTTCGATGAATTCCCAGATACTGAAAAACAAAAAAACAGCTTCAAAACAGATTATACTGAATTTGACTTAAATGAAATAAGAAAAGAAATCATTGATAACATAAAAGAATTAAAATTAAATAAAAAAGTTAAAAAAGTTATTTCAGAAATTTCAATACACAAAGGAACACAAAAATTATTTTCAAACGAGCTTGAGTTTGGTAACACAGCAAATGAATTATCAATTTCAATTGGCGCAATTTATAAAGATAAAGAAAATAGCGGACACAGTGTTAACAAAACCACCATTAAAGATTACAACATTAGCAAAATGTTTTCCGAGCTAAAAAACAAAATAAACTTAGAAAAAAACCCAGTCCAAAGTAAAGAAAAATATTCTGAATTTATCCTTACACCACAAGTATTTGCAGAACTTATTGACACCTTTATTTTTGATAATATTAATTGTGAAGATATCATATTGCACAACAATTTTATTGCTAAAAAGATCGGAACAAAACTATTTGACAATTCGTTGAATATTCAAGAAAACCCATTTGTGGATAATTCCCCACATTCAGAAAAATATGACTCCGAATTATCAAGAACAACAAAAAAAGACATCGTAAAAAATGGACTAATCAACAATTATTTTGTCAATTTAGAAGACTCTTTCAAATATAATGAAAAAGTTACAGGCAATTATTTTTCCGGCATGGATACAACAAATATTATTGTAGAAAACGGAAATAAAAGTTTAGAAAAACTAATTTCAGAAACTAAAAAAGGATTAGTTATAAGAAGTATAATTGGATTACACACAAGTAATAGCAAAGAAGGATCATTAAATGTTGCAGTAAATATTGGAAATGAAATTATTAATGGAGAAATAACAAAAAATGTAAAAAACATACCTTTATCCATAAACATAGTTGACTTATTTAACAACATAGAATTAAGCAAAGAAGTAGAGGAAGAAGAAAATTATTTGTTACCATACTTAAAAAAAGATATTACTATTAATGATGGAAAAGGGGGTACATAAATGTACCCAACTACC
>CAYZSS010000028.1:4871-8805 GCA_964480435.1 uncultured archaeon
CTTTTTAGAAAAAAGGCTAAGTTACCCAAAAAAGGGGGTACATAAATGTACCCAACTACCCTTTTTAGAAAAAAGGCTAAGTTACCCAAAAAAGGGGGTACATAAATGTACCCAATTATACATTTACTAATAGGAATAATTCCTGCTTTTCTTTTTTCACTAATAAGTAAGGAGCTGGCAATTTCTTTTCTGCTTGCAAGTATACTAATTGATCTTGATCACATTTTTAATTATTTTTATTACTACAAAGGATTAAATTTTATTGAAATATATAATTTTTATGTTTACAGAAAGAAAACAAAAAGACACATTGGTAAACAGATATATATTTTCCACACTATTGAGTTTCTTGTTATAGCAACAGTAGTTATCGCTACCTTTAATAAAAACATTGCCTTCGGAGTATTTTGGGGGCTGTTATTCCACACAGGTTGTGACTTACTTGAGGGTCTAATTGACAAAATAAAACAAAATAACCATCACTTCAAGCCTTTTTCTATTATTTATTATACTTTAAAATACCACCCTAAATTGCAAAAAAAGCCCCAAATACCCCTATAATTAACATCAACAAGCTTTAACTATCCCTGAGGACTTTTTATTCTAATTATGGAAAAAAAACAAGGCAGTTCCACAATACAAAGGAATTTAGATAGATATGATCTTTATTATATATACAAAGTTATGCTGAAGGGGGCGTAAAAATGGGTTATACGTGTCAAATATGCAACAAACCGGCAAGAATACAGACACCTACAGGAAGATGGATTTGTATGGATTGCTATAGAGATCAATTTAATAATATTAAAGAAAAAGTAGCAAAAACTACTGAGAAACCAGTAGAAAAAACAAAAGCAGAACCAAAAATAGAAAAACAAATCAATGATGAAGAAAAACCATTAGAAGAAAACCAAGATATAGAATAATTAGAAGGGTCGTCTATTCCTTCTTAATTTTCTTATTCCTTCTTTATTTGTAATTGACTCAATATAATTTTTTATAGTATTAACTTCAGAAAAACAAAGTTTTGCTCTTAAATCTGCATCAATTATTACTGATGGATAAGAATAATTTTTTGTATGACTAGATAAAAAATAAATTATATCAATTATATCTTCATCTGGAGATAGCATTTCAATTTTTAGAGGCAAATCGTAATCATTTATTTTCAAGAAACAAGAAAACAACTCCACCTGTTTAAAATTATTAATATCATCTAACATTTTATTATTTTTTCCACTATTAAAAAAATTAATCGCTTCTTTTTTCTTCAAAGCATAATTCAGTAAAATTAAATCATTTACTTTATCTATGTTTAATTGTTTAGTAATCATATTGGACCTTGAATCCTCAATACAACCAGCTAATTTTGTATTCTTTTTTTCTGCTATCGCATACAAGTCGACAAAGCATTTTATTAATCCAAGATATTCATCATAAATCAAGGATTCTTTTTTCAACTTATCCTGCGGGTGTGGTATCAAAGAGCCATCTAATAAAAAATAATTTAAATCATTTTGTTCTATTATTTCTTTTGCAAGCAAGAGTTCTTGTTTAAGTCTAGAAATAGACACAAATTTATCAAATTCATCACTTTGCAAATATGCATCAGGAGTAATAAAAATTGGCTTTATGTTTAAGGGATAACGTTTTGATTCTACTAATTTATTTTTTTCATATTTAAAAACACTTCCAGATACTTTTACTAAACAAAAATCAAAACCAATAAAAGAATCCGAAAAAAAACCAGAATCAACCGCACCAACAGAAAAAGATAGTTCTTTATTTTCTATTTCTCTTTTTTTTGGAGAAAATAAAAACTCAATTTCAAAAGCATCCAGGTTTTGCGCAAAATAAACTGCCTTTTCTTTGATTTTTAAGAAGGAGTCACTTACAGCTTTTACTTTCTGCTTTATTTGTTCATACACATAGTTCCCTTCTATTCTGAGGTAACATCAAGTTCAAATACTGCCAAAGGCACCTCTAGTTTAAAGTTATTTAAAACTTTTGGATGTATTTCTCCAACAATTCCATTTCTTATTTTTCCGTTTATTGTGTAACTTACTTTTGCCACTCTTCCCTCAATAAAAGAATTATGTTTTAATTCAGAGTAAGTAATTTTTTCTGCACCAATATTATTTAACACGAAATCACACAATCTTTTTGTATAAGTATAATCAACACCTTCATAGCACAAACTTGCAGTAAAAAATACCCTTTCAAAAATCCCTGCGTCATTTTCTTCTAAAACTTTTCCAACTTCAAATACATTTTGAGGATAAGAAATATGTTGATTTTTTGATAAAAATTCTATCTGTTCCGGGATTATAGAGTCCCTAAATATTTCAACACTTTCAGACATAGGATTTGCAATAGTTAATGCTTTTCCAGTTCTATTCATTTTCAAAAATTGTTTTTCTTTACTGGTTAAAGTAAAGGTAATTATTTCCTGTAATCCTGCACCAATTCCAATTATTCTCAGTGCATCCGCCCAGTTTGTTTTTTCTAAAACAGAACCTTTACTATATACATCTACTTCCTGTGGTTTTATTTTATTATAATCCATTGAGATTAACAGATCTTCAATTACATCAACAGGATGCATAATATCAATTCTGTAATTAGGATATTCTAATTCTACTTTGTCTTTGTTTATCTTTACATCATATCCTTTTCTTGTTAGCAAAGATTCCAAATCATTATCATTTACTTCTTGCCCAACATAGTCAAAGATTTTTTGTTTATTTATGTCCATTTTTTCTTTTTTAAGATAGGGGGTGTCTATTTTTTCTACACCATAATCTATATTTACTGTTTCTATTTCTGCACCTCTATCGATTAAAGCCATACAAACAATTAACAAAGCAACATTAACCATTTCTTGGTTTAATCCAGCGGCCTCAATAAATAAATCTGTTGTTTCAGAAGTAACTTTCCCACTATAGTTAGAATTTATTATAGGAGGCATAGTTAAAATAAGATTTTTTTCATCCGCAAGAATAGGGTATTTATTAAACCCTTTTAATAAGTGGGCATATTCTTTTCCTTTAGGATGTTCTTGCAATATTTGCTCTAATGTCATTTCAATATCATAACCAAGAGGAGCAAATTTTGTTATTTTTGGATCAGCAGCAAAGTAGTTTAAATTGGTACCGTGTATTTTGTTTAAATCAAACAAGCCAATACCTACTTCTTTCCTCTTACGACCATAAGATAGCGCAATTTTTTCCTGCATTTGAATTAAGCTAGTTAATAAAGCATCAGAAATCCTTACATTTCTTGCAACAGCATAGGCTACTTTTGGCCTTATATCTTTTACATTTGGGTTTACTTTAACAATATAATCTGACTTTTCAAAAGTATATTCTCTTGGCTTTATACCCATATCATGTTTAAGTTCTCTTACCACCCCTTCAACACTCCATAAGTCAGGCCTATTACTATCTTTAACATCAAGTTTAATAGTATCATTCTCAAAGCCATCTACTTCTCCCTTGGCACAAAAAAAGAACCTTTCCAGTTCACTTTCTTTTATATCCATTCCCAAAAGGGATTCTAAATCAGACTTTGATATATCAATTTTCGGCATAAACATCACACAATTATTCTAAGTTATATATAGTATTAATAGAAATAATATTTTAAACTAAACTAAAAAATCACAAAAAAAGAAAAAAAATAGAGAAAACAATCACTGTATCTCTACTGAATCAACAACCGCAACAAACTTATCCTTAAAAGAGGAATATAGGTTTGAATTGCATTTCAAAGTAAACACATACCCTATTTCATCCTTTACATAGGCATAGGTATTGTAAATCCTAGTAACCCCATCCTCATCAACAGAAACAACATAGTTATAGAAATCCTGCCAGTTTATTGTTACCTCTTCTTCAGAAATTACTTGGAAATTATAGCTTATTACTTCTTTTGC
>CAYZSS010000029.1:0-7463 GCA_964480435.1 uncultured archaeon
AAAACAAAGAGCTGGCATCAAAATCCATTTCTGAGAAAAATGTGCCTGAAACAGTTAAAAAAATGTTTTGTGCAATAGAAATTAACAAGCCAAAGCATAATTTAAAACTAAAAGCAATATCTCTAAGTCTATAGTCTAATATACAAAAAGTGGCTCCGTGCCTTTTGATTTAACGCCCACTAGGGGCTTTTTCTCTTTTTGTTTAAAAGATTATTTTTTAAACTAAATTACTACTTATTAATTATGGTTAATAATACAAACCAAAGCACAGTAATGTTAGTAAAACCTATATATCCTTGTCAAAATGTTCCTGTGGTAGTTTTTAGTAAGCGTTGTCCTAAACCCTGTTTATATTGTGATCTTTGTAAAAGAGACTTTCCCAAAAATGCAATACTTGCATCAGGAAAAAAAGCAGTTTTGGAGAAATTAAAAAAATCTAAAGGAGCTTATTTTAGCGCAGTTTCTGACTGCTTTCTACCTACAAATAGAGAACTTACCCATAACATAATCAAAAATGTTTGGAAAGCTAAACCTAACTTTGTACCACTTATTGTAACTAAGCAATCAATCCCCCAAAAGACAATAAATTTATTTATAAAAAATAAACAAAGGATTGTTATGCAAATCTCCACCCCAAGCTTAAATAACAAACTTCTTTCAATCTTAGAACCTGGAGGAGCATCTGTTTCAAAAAGATTAAAAACTATTGAAAAGCTTACTAAAGGAGGAGTTTCAGTAACAGCAGTAGTAATGCCCTGGTTTAATATCTATACAGAAAATGAAAACATAACAGATCTACCAAAAGAACTAGCAAAAGTAGGAGTTACAAGGTGTATAATTGGTACAGGTGTTTTACCACCAAACCAAAGACAAAAGATGATAAACACCAATAACAAAGCAATTCAGTACGCAGTTAAACAAATGACAGAAGAAAGAAAAGTAACTACAAAAATAGGCTATACACTCCCAATTAAAGAAAGAATATTATTATTCTCTGAACTTATCTCTGCTTTTAGTAAATTTGGAATAAAAGCAAGAATCTGCACAGCAGACAATGCTGATTTAATAGATAAAGTCAAGCTACCTCTTTGCACTAAATTTAAGCACCCTTACTTTTTATCTTAATTTTTTATTTTGGTCTAGGCATACCTACTTTTGCACGGAAAAATACAGTTGGTTTTCTAAACCTTATGCTCGTTCTCAAACTATCTAAAATAGATAATTTTGCTCCACCAAAGCCATCATGACCTTGTCTTTTTAAATTATTATGTTCCCTTACCCCTGATAAAGCATTATTTCTTCCCGATGGATTTCTAACTAACGCAGAACCAGTCATTTGCTTTAGCCCTAATCTTCTTACTTCTTCAATACCTTCTCTAAATATACTTTTGAATACTCCTTTTACCCTGTGTTCAGGCAACACAAAAAGCCAAGAGATGAAACCCAAGGTAGATGGTTGTGTAACTTTATGCCACCACTTAGTTCTCCATAACTCTTTTACCGCCAATGTACCCGCACCAACTATTTTTGGGACTGCTAAAGTATCATCAACCAGAGCATAAAATTTTCTTTTTTCCATAGCAGTTTTTATTTCATTAATATTTGGTCTCGAATTCCAATGTAATCCTTTTAGTTCGTTTTGAGGAACAAGAGAATAAAATTCAGCAAAAAATCTTGCATCCAGTAATTGCCCATTAAATAAAGTGTCTTGTGAAATTAGTTTCATAAAAATCCTACTCCTTTATTTTTCTATTTTTTATCCATTTCTCAATCAAAGGAATTGCCCCCTTAGGCACCATTTCTTTCCATTCTTCTGTTCCAGCATAAATAGAATCTTTTACCTTTGTTCCAGAAACGCCAGTAGTAAATTGTGGGACAATTTCTGTTTTGTAACCAAATTGTTCATAGACCTTCAACTTAACAAAGTGATGTTCATCCTTTGCAGGTATTGCAACCACAGTGTTTTCTTTAGGAGGAAATAATTCAAACCAATTCTCTTCTTCATACGTCCCAAAGTGCGGTAGAATTTTTACTCTTGCTAAGTCTATGCCTTCTTGTTTCAAAGACTCAAGAATTATTTGCTCTCGCTCCAGATAAGAAAAGGGATTATTTTCTTTTGCCCTTGCGTGTGCAAGACTTTTTTTCAAATCATCTGGATAAGTATCATAATTATTTGGAAGTCGTCTTAGAGGATTTCCCAGTCCAATATACAAAGTATCATATTTTTCAAGGAGATAAAGGATAAATGCTAGGTGACCTTTGTGAAAAGGTTGAAATCTCCCGTGGGTATATACATCCATAAATCCCCTATTACTCCGAAAAGAATATAATTGTATCAAAAAATGGGAAAGACATAAATAGAATATCAGTTTTATTTTACTGTTTAATTGGAGGAATGTTATGAAAAAAATACTTTTTATTTTAAGTTTACTAATCATATCAACTATTTTTCTTAGTGGATGTGTAGCTAGTACAGACGATACACAAAACAATAATTATACTGCACCACCAGCAACAGAGCCTACAAACGAGGGATGTGGTAGCACAACAACTACTAACAAAAGCAATTATGATTGTTTAATTATGGCAGCAGAAACTTGTACTCCTGCAAAATTAACTGACTTAACAACAATAAATATGTTCGGATTACTAGTATCCACTTCTACACAGTTTGAGATAAAAGGTTTAGAAGCAGGTAAATGTGTATTCTACCAAAAAACATTAGATCAAAGTATTGTACTATCAGATGAAATAAAACAGCAATTAGTTGATTCAGGAAAGACAGCTGCTGAAATACAAACAGCAGAAACTGAAGCTAACGCTAATGCAAAACAAAATGCCGGACTTGAACTAACATGCAAATTCAATATTTCTGATTTAACAACAACTTTAACAAATTGGAAAAACGGGGAAGCATCTTCTCACGACTATGATGTTGCGGAATGTAATTAACATTCCCTTTCATTTTTTTATCTATTTTTCGGTTATGGATATTTATCCTGAAATTATGCTTTACTTAGAAAAAAATATAATAATATTTAGGCACATTATTTTAAACTTTGACAGCCTATTTATTTAAGAAATTTTTATATCAATTAGGAGTTGATTGTATGGTAGCAAAAAAGAAAGTTTCAAAAACAGTAAAAGCAAAAGCAAAAACAACTACAAAAGCAGTAAAGAAAACAGTACCAAAAGTAAAAGCAAAAATAACAAAGCCAATTAAGGCAAAAACAAAAGTTGTTCCAAAGAAAGCAGTAAAACCAGTTGCAAAAACAGCAACAAAATCTGGAGCAAATGTAAAAAGTAATGATTGGGTTGCAGTTCATTACACTGGAAAATTCACTGATGGAAAAGTATTTGACTCAAGCAAAGGAAGAGACCCGTTAGTATTCCAAGTTGGAGCAGGAATGGTAATACAAGGCTTTGATGACGCAGTAAAAAAAATCAAGGTAGGATCAGAAACAGAAATAAAGATCAAAGCAAAAGAAGCCTACGGAGAGAGAAGCAATAAAGAAGCTACAATCCCAAAAAGTGCATTCCAAGATGAAAGCATTATGAAAGTAGGAAAAGAAGCGGAGATAATGACTAATATGGGTCCTATGCTTTTGAAAGTAACAAAAATCGAAAAAGATACAGTAAAGGCAATATTAAACCACCCTTTGGCAGGAAAGGATTTAGTATTCAATATTAAATTAGAAAGGATCCTAGATGCAAAAGAAGTAAAAGCATTAGAGAAAGCACAAGCTTGTGACTGTGGTTGCGATTGCGGTTGTGAAGATGATGGCTGTAATTGCCATTAATTCTTTTTCTTTTTTTTATATTTAGAACAGTATTGATTAGATGGGGCATCAGCATGAAATTTGCAATTATCGGCAGGGAATTCCAAGAAATAAAAAACGAAATAACGGACAAAACTTTTGAATACAGCAAGAAAAACCCGGACTTTGTTATCTGCTATGGGGGAGACGGAATCTTTCTAATTGGAGAAAGAATCTACCCTGGAATCCCAAAAATATTAGTTAAAGGAAGCCCCACTTCTAACAAAGCACAAGACATACCCATATCAGTAGTATTAGAAAAATTCAACAACAAAGAATATGATATCCAATACATAAATAAATTAAAAGCAGTGTATTGTGGCGCTTTTGAAACCAGAAACCTAATTGGTGTTAATGACATAGTAATAAGAAACAGTTTACCAACTGAAGCACTGAGATTCAGTGTAAAAACAAAAGGTGTTTCAGAAGAGTTCATTGGTGATGGGGTAGTAGTCTCTACGAACTATGGAAGTTCAAAAGGAGCATACTTTTATTCAATAACAAGAAAAGAATTCTCAGACGGAATAGGAATTGCTTTCAACAATGTTACAAAGGAAAAAAAAGAGGAAATCATACCAGAAACCGAGAAAATAGAAGTTAAGGTTACTAGAGGACCAGGAGTTTTAGTTGCAGATAATAATAGAGATTACATTAACCTAGTAAATGGAGACAAGGTAAAAATATTCCAAACAAAAGAAGTTGCCAAGAGACTAATTTTAAAATAATTAATTTCAGCCCCTAAAAATTAAAAACACAATATATGCAACATACATCAAAACAAATACTACTCCTTGCCATCTTTCAAGTTCGTGTTTCTTTCCAACAAACAAGAACAAAAATAATGCTACAGTTGCAATTACTAATATAATTAAGTCAAAGATTGCTGATGCAGGTATTGCTATAGGTGTTATTACTGAACCAAGCCCTAAAATCCAAAAAATATTGAAGATATTACTTCCCACAATATTACCTATTGCTAAGTCTCCTTCTTTTCTAATAGTAGCAATAATTGAAGTAATCAACTCTGGCAAAGAAGTACCCACAGCAACCACAGTAAGAGAAATAAAATATTCACTCATTCCCAATAACTGCGCAAATGCTACTGCTCCTTCTACTGTCCATTTTCCGCCAAGATAAAGAGCAACAAGCCCACCAATAATATACAAAGCAATTTTTAGTGAAGGCATTTTTTGTATGTCGGCATCTTTAAGTTCCCCTGTTTTTTTATTAGCCCTCATCATCTTAAAGGCATAATACAAAAACGAAGCAAATAAAATTAGAAGAATACACCCACCAATTCGAGAGATATAATTAAGGCCTAAATTATTGGCAAAAAGACCACTAGCAAAAATCAAAAGAATAAGAACACCCAATAAAGAGTAAGGAATTTCTTTCCAAGTTGTAGAAGAATGCCCTTTTATTCCTGCAATCATAGCAATTATTCCAAGCATAAGTAAAATATTAGATATATTACTACCAATAATATTTCCAAAAGCAATATCACCATTACCGCTAAGAGCAGCAATTACATTAACTACCAATTCTGGCATAGATGTTCCAAAAGCAACAACAGTAAGCCCAATAACTAAAGAAGATACTCCTAATTTTTTTGCAAGAGAAGAAGAACCATCCACTAAATAGCCAGCACCTTTAATAAGCAAAATTATTCCAACTACAAACAAAATATATTCAATCATCTTTTTCAGCTCAATTAGATAGTATTTAGAAAAGATAAACTGGAAAGAAATAAAAACCCAGAGCAAGTTATTCTATTATGTTTGAAGAAAGTAAGCCTCTTGATGAATTTGAGAGCTGGGTGCAAACCCAAATAACGGGCAGAGACATAAACTACAAGAAAAAAGCCTGTGTTCAACTTATTGAGAAAACAAAAAAACAAATCGATCCTTTGGGAGATATGTTCAAAAATAATAAACAAAAATTACTTTTTGAAATGCAGAAAGCACTATATCCTTATCTTGATGAACTATTCAATGCTAAAGAACTAGAACTCGGGGCAAGCATTTTAGGAGTAATACATTCAAAGAAAATATTTGAGTTATGTATAGATAAATACAAATTAAATCGGAAGAAAATGGGGTCTATATTTCTTGGTGGAGTAATGGAAAGCCCATTCTTTACTAATTTTGAAAAGAAAAGATTGTATCAGAGCTTCGATATTTAGCTTAACTCCCCCAGTGTTTATATTGTTATAAGGTGATATTTAATTATGGACCTAATAAAAGTAAAAAACCTGACAAAAAAGTTTAAAGATTTAACTGCAGTAGATTCTGTTTCTTTCAATATAGGCACAGGGGAAATCTTTGGGTTATTAGGTCCAAATGGAGCAGGAAAAACAACCACGATTTCAATGTTGGCAACAATGTTAAATCCAACTTCTGGCACTGCAACAATAAATGGTTTTGATATAGAAACACAGCAGGCTGATGTAAGAAAATCTATAGGCATTGTATTTCAAGACCAAAGCCTAGATGAAGAACTAACTGCATATGAAAACATGGATTTACATGGGCGTCTGTATAGAGTGCCTAAGGAAATCAGACAGAAAAAGATTACAGAGCTTTTATTACTTGTTGAATTAGAAGATAGAAAAGATGATTTAGTAAAAACCTTTTCAGGTGGTATGAGACGACGTTTAGAAATTGCGCGTGGTTTATTGCATGAACCAAGAATTCTTTTCCTAGATGAGCCAACACTTGGACTTGATCCACAAACAAGAAACCATATTTGGCAATATATTACAAAATTAAATAAAGAAAAAAAAATAACTATTATTCTTACTACTCATTATATGGATGAAGCAGACAAACTATGCAAAAACATAGGGATAATTGACAAAGGAAAAGTTGTAATTATAGACACCCCAAGCAACCTAAAAGATCAGCTTGGAGGAGATATTATAACTCTTGAATCTTCTAATAACAAAAAATTAATACCAGTCCTTAAAAAAACAAAGGGAATACAAAAAATAACCACCAAAGACAATCAGGTAATAATAAATCTCCAGAACTCTGAAAAGCACGTTGCAGAAATTGTAAAACTAGCGGAGAAAAACAAAATAAAAATAAACTCCATTTCAACACATAAACCAACTCTAGAAGATGTATTTCTACATTTCACAGGAAAGTCAATTAGAGAAGAAGATGCAAGTGCCAAAGATCAAATGAGATTAAGACAAAGAGCCTGGAGGCGATAAAATGGATATTATTTATGCAATCTGGCTAAGAAATATTAAAAGATATTTAAGATCAAAAAGCAGAATAATTGGTAGCATAGGAATGCCATTATTCTTACTACTTATTCTTGGTTTTGGACTAAACTCTGTTGTCAGTATTCCTGGACTGGAACAAGGATATTTAGGATTTATAATCCCAGGAATTATAGCAATGACAGTTTTATTTACTTCTATATTTTCAGGAATACAAATAATCTGGGACAAACAATTTGGGTTTCTAAAAGAAACACTTGTTGCCCCTGTATCAAGAGTAGAAATAATGCTGGGACAAACACTAGGAGGAGCAACAACAGCTTTTATCCAAGGAGTAATTATTCTTGTTATTTCTCTTTTTATTGGAACAAACATTTTTAGTGTATCTGGATTTATTATTGCTTTTATTTTCATGTTGC
>CAYZSS010000030.1:0-3102 GCA_964480435.1 uncultured archaeon
GAAAATAAAAATCTTTATCCTATTACAAGTATTAACTCAATAGATTACAGAACAAAAGAAGTACTATTTTTCAAGAACATAGTAATGGCAAAAGACCTTTTGAAACATACTCCAAAAAAGCTTGCAAAAATCACAGGAATAAATGAAAACAAAATAAACCAAATAATAAAAGAAGTAAAAGAAGTTTGCAAGATAGATTAAGCAGAACTATTTCTTTCCAATAGCCTTATTGCGGTTTTTACTCCTTCAGGGATGGGCTTTGTTTTATCAAAAGTGTGATAATAGTATCTTCCATAAACTTCTGTTTGAACTACAATCAGATTAGGTAAGGTCCTATTATTCTCTCCTTTTACAGCATAACCAATATCAAAAATATTTTCTGCTCTTACTCCTACCCAACGACCCAATACAGTTTTTATTGCAGATTCTATTCGTGGGTTTATTGTTTCATGGTTATATGTAGATTTAAACATAAGATTTCTATCCTTATATTTAGGAGTTGTGCAAGAATAAATACCCTTATGTCTTAAATCAGCCCCATCTTGTCTGATAAATCCAAGTTGTAAATTTCCTTCGGTTCTTCTCTCTTTCATCCTAAAAGGTTTTTTGCTTATTTCTAACATATAATCACCATCAAAATACCTTACTTCCAAGTTTAATTTCTTTATCAGGAACAAGAACAGCAACTACTCCGTCTGATTCAGCAGCCAGAAGCATCCCTTGGCTTTCTATATTACCCATTCTTTTTGGTTCCAGGTTAACAATTACAACAACATAGTGATCCTGAAGTTCTTCTTTAGTATAAAGTAGCTTTAACCCTGCAAAAAGAGTTCTTTTACCTAATTCTCCCAGATCCACTTCTAGTTTATAGAGCTTGTCTTTCCCCGGAATGTCTTCCACAAGAGTTACCTTTCCAACTCTAAAATCTATTTTTGCAAAATCATCATATTTAATTAAATCCATAGAAGCCATAGCAATCACTAAAAGATATATAAGATGAAAACAAAATAAATATATATGTTTTGAAACTAAAGAGTAATCATGAAATTAGAGAATATTGATAATTCATTAAAAAAAGGGGTAGACAAAGTATTTGGATTCTTTGGAAAAACAACCTCTATACTTATTGCATCTTTATTTTTAGTATTTAGTTTGGGTTCATTATATGGATTTTTTATAGCACAACACAATTCAGACGCTGTTTTTTTACTTTTAATACCTCCAGCCTTAGGTATTTTTGCTTATTATTCTAGAGGATTTGCAGTATTCATCGCTATTGTTCTACTTATTTTGTTAATAGTTTAGAACCCCTTTTTTATTTTTTCTGCAATCTTGGCTAGTTCTTCCTTTGCCATTGGCTTTGCATTATGAGGATTTAGATCATACCAATCATTAAGTGGAATAAGATGTATATGTGCATGAGGAACCCCAAATCCTTCCACCGCGATACCTACTTTTTTAGGTTTTAAAGTTGCTTTTATTACTTTTGCAACTTTTTTTGCATTTAAAAATAACTCACTATAATCTTTATCTTCTAGATCAAAAATATAATCAACATGTTTCTTGGGTATCACCAGAGTATGCCCTGGATTTATCGGATTCAAATCAAGAAAAACAATACAAGTTTTATTCTCATAAATCTTTGCACAAGGAATTTCACCCTTTATGATTTTACAAAAAACACACCCATCAGCAGACATAAATACTCACCTTTTAGCAATAAATATAAAAAGGAGAATAAGTTTATATAAGTAGAGTTTATTTATTTTAAATTAAATATTAAAGGTGTACGGATATGGATGATGTTGGATTATTTATGATAGGTATTGGAGTTGGATTATATATTCCTAATATGCCAGACCCAATTACTATATTACAACCATTTTTAGGGTTAATATTTGTAATAATAGGGATATTATTAATGTTAAGAAAGTAATTTTTCGTTTGAAAAATTATTTCAGAACCCAAAAAAACTTTTTTTTCTTTTTAAAAAATATTATGCCTAATATTAGTTTGGATTAATATATTTCTCTCTACTATTAAGCAAGTCGTTAAGTTCAGCCAAATTTTTATAATAGAAAACATTCGCAATCTGCTCTTCAAAAGCCAAAGGTAATTTTTGTTCAATACATCTTTCGTCAATAAACAAATGAATATTTCTTAAAGACGGATCTTTAAAAACACCATATTTTTGATGATATTTAATAAAGGATGCCTCAATTAGAACACCAGGAGAGAAACCCAAACAAATAACTACTAAAGCTTGCTTTGTTAAATCTGCATTTAACTTGTACCAATCTCCGTTAATTGGTTTTAAATCATATTTTGGAAAGTTTTCTTTTATATGTTCAATCCCATAAAAAGTATCCTTATCAGGATAGTAAGCTATTGGTTTTTTATTCTTGATTTTTCCAACATCAATAGCAACATCTGTGTATACACCATTATCAGGGGTAACAATTACATTATCAAACCGTTTTGCAAGAAACTCGGCATATTCTTTTACAAAAGAAGAATATTCATCTTGTTTTATTTTTCCAGATCTCCAAAGTAAGGATCTATCTGAAACCCCAATTATTATTGCATCCATAATAAAAGAAAAAGAATTAAATATATAAAATAAGTTCTAAAAACCACTCTTACCCATACTCCTAAGAAAAGGCTTTATTTTCTTTTAGGTTTTGATTTAACAAGTTTTTGCATAGTTTGTTTTAGTTTTGATACCATTGACCCTTTTTTAGGTACTGGCTTTTGAAGTTTAGCCTTTACTTGTTTTTTTACAGGTTTAGAAATAGGTTTTTTGTTTATTGCCTTTTTTTGCTTAGGCTTTGTTACCGCCTTTGTTTTTGTATTTTTGATAACTATTTTCTTTTTTACAGGTACTTTCTTTATTGCTTTTACTACCTTTGCTTTTACTTTAGGCTTAGCTTTTGGCTTTATTTTGGGTTTTGCTACAGGTTTTATTTTTTTAACAGATATAACCTTTTTCTTTGTTACTACTGTTACTTTCTTCTTAGGAACTACTTTTTTTATTTCCTTTTTAGCTTCCTTTTTCTTAGGTTTTTCTTTCTTTATGGTTACCAAATTCTTATCAGCTACTTT
>CAYZSS010000030.1:3202-5144 GCA_964480435.1 uncultured archaeon
GGAACTACTTTCTTTGCTTCTACCTTAGGAGCTACCTTTTTCTCTTCTTTTTTTGGTTCTTCTACAGGGTCTTTAGGTTCTATTCTAGTAAAGAACATTGGAATTTTTACTTTTGGAATCTCAAATCCTGGTCTAAGTATAAAGAAGTTTATATCTAAATAATTTATTAGATATGGCTTTTCTACTCCAAATAAATTAAATACTTTTTGAGAAAAGTTTGGAATAAATGGTTCCAACAATAAAGCTAAATCAATACATAGATTCAATGACACGTATATTGTTGTTTGGTTTTCTTTTTCTTGCCAAGGCGCTTTTTCTTGGAAATACTTGTTTGTCAAAGAAGCAAATTCAATTGCTACTTTAAGCCCTTCCTTTAGCCTAACTGCATCCATTTCTTTTTCATATTTTGAGATAAGTTCACTTCTTTTAATCAGATATTCTTTATCTATGGCATCAAGATTTGGTCTAGGTAAAAGTTCATAATTCTTCTGCGCAAAAGTCATTACTCTATAATATAAATTACTTATGTTACTTACCAAAATAGTATTTGTTATTTGGACTAGTTCATCTTCATTCCATTCAGAATCAGAGGTCATTGGTAACACATTAGATAGATAAAATCTCCAGATATCTGAAGACAATCCAGAATTAATTGCGTCTTCACAGAAAAAACCATATCCCAGGGATTTAGATATTTTCTTTCCACTACAATTTAAATAAGACATTCCAACAACATAATCCGGAAGTTTATATTTTCCAGCAGCAAGCAAAGTAGCAGGCCAAAATATTGTATGGAACGGCACATTATCCTTACCTAAAAAGTGATATATTTTTGCATCACTTTTCTTACCCCACCAGTCAGCAATGTTATCTGTTGCCTGACTAACAAAAGAGATATACCCAATTGGAGCATCAAACCAAACATAAAATACTTTATTATCATAATCTGGCAAAGGTACCTTTACACCCCATTCAAGATCTCTAGTAATTGCTCTAGATTTTAAACCTCTTTGTAACCAAGATCTTGCTATTGATACCGTTAAAGGATTCCAATCTTTCTCTTTTGCAGTAATCCACTTATCAAGAGGTTGTTCTAATTTACTATAATCAAAAAATAAATGCTTTGTTTTTTTTATTACTGGTTTTGATTTACAAAATACACAGTAAGGATCTTTTAATTCAAGAGTACTTTTTAGAACGTACCCACAATCACATTGATCCCCTCTTGCTATTTTTCCACATTCAGGGCAAACCCCTTCAACATATCTATCCGGAAGGAACATATTATCTTTTTCACAAAAAAAGGCGTCCTCTGTTTTTTCAGTAATATAATTATTTTTATAAATTTCAGTAAAAATTTCCTGTGTCATTTTATTATGTGCTTCATTGGAAGTTCTTGAAAATACATCAAAACCTATATCAAACCATTCATAAATCCTTTTGTGGTCTGAATAAAACATATCACAAACTTCTTTTGGTGTCTTCCCCAGTTTTTTCGCAGTAATAGTTATTGGAGTACCATACTCATCACTACCACATACAAAAAGCACTTTTTTTCCTTGATTTCTAGAAAACCTAGAGAATATGTCTGCAGGGAGAATAGAGCCAATAAGGTTCCCCATATGCGGCTTATTATTTACATATGGCAAAGCTGAAGTTATCAATCTTTTCATAAAATATCACCAAGGCATAGCATATCAGGGTTTTTGTATTTTGGCTAAAATCAGCAAATTGTTCAAAAAACAACACCAAAAAAATGATCCTAAAATTAATGCCAGTTATATATAATTACACACGAACTATATATAAACGTATATTCTCATTATTTTCTTATTCTGTGATATAAATCAATTTATGTGATAATTATGGCTATTATAACTGATGAAATAAATATGCGAGAGATAGAAGAAAAATGGCAAAAAAAGTGGGAAACAGAACAAAT